>NZ_BAABEY010000033.1:0-237946 GCF_039540405.1 Ravibacter arvi | reverse complement strand
CATCCGGCAGATGCGCTACCATTGACAACAACAGGTTTGGCGCCGCTCCCACCGGACGGTCATCCCGACCGCAGCGGAGGGATCTCCCGCTCCCAGTACCCAATCCCTTTCAGAGGACTTTTTATAGCAACAGGAGATCCTTCAGTTCCACTGCGTTCCATTCAGGATGACCATCCGGCTGATACGCTACCATTGACAACAACAGGTTTGGCGCCGCTCCAACCGGAGGGTCATCCCGACCGCAGCGGAGGGATCTCCCGCTCCCTGCACCAAATCCATTTCAGAGGGCTTTTTTATAGCAACAGGAGATCCTTCAGTTCCACTGCGTTCCATTCAGGATGACCATCCGGCAGATGCGTTACCATTGACAACAACAGATTTGGCGCCGCACCAACCGGAGGGTCATCCCGACCGCAGTGGAGGGATCTCCCGCTCCCTGCACCCAATCCCTTTCAGAGGACTTTTTATAGCAACAGGAGATCCTTCAGTTCCACTGCGTTCCATTCAGGATGACCGTCCGCCAGATGCTCTCCGTTCCGCTGCGGCGACCTGTCGGCCCAGTCATCTAATGTGGGTACAAAGAATGCAGCAGACCCCGGGCCTTTACAGCCCAAGCCCCGTATTTCGTGAGCTATCGTCATTAAATGTAAACCCGAGCGGCTTGAATTCCTCCTTCAGCTTCATCAAAGCCAGCCGCAACAGCGTGACATCTCCCGCCCTGGTGACCAGCATCGCCCCCATATCCAGCAGCTTTTGGGCGTGCTCCGGGGAAAAAGCCGGGGTTCCCCACCACTTCCCGGCAGCTTTTGCCGCGTCTGCCACCTGTCTTACAGCATCGTAGTATTTGGGGTTTTCGAAGTCCCCGGGAAATCCCGCCTGCACGCTGTAGTCGCCAGGTCCGAAGAAAAGCATATCGACCCCGTCAACTACTGCAATGGCTTCCGCGTTTTCCAGCCCGACCGGGTCTTCTACCTGCACCAGGATAAAGGTCTCGCGGTTGGCTTTTCCAAGGTAATCCGTCAGCGGGATCATCCCGTAAGGCATGTCGGCGCCGGAGCCGTCGAGACCGCGTATACCCATAGGCGGGAATTTCAGGTTCTGAACCAGCTCGGCCGCCTCCTCCGCAGTCGCACACCTGGGATAGATAATGCCGTTGGCGCCGGCTTCCAGCAGCCTGGCCGCTCTTAGAAACTCTCCCTTCGCCGGCCTCGCCAGGATATCGGCGCCGCCAACCCGCGCGGCGCGCATCAGGTTGGCAGCAGTTTCGACGCTGTGGGCATGGTGCTCAAGGTCCATCCAGAGCAAATCAAAGCCCAGGAGGCCGGCCATTTCGTATACCGAAGGATCGTTAAAATGCAGGGTGGTGCCTAACACCGGCTTCCCTGCCCGCCACTTGGCGAGTGTCCTGCTATTCCGCATTATTTTTTGAGTTGATAAATCTTGTTTCTATAAAACTGACCAGGGTTCCGGTGACGGCGCCAACCAGCAGCGAAACCGGCAATATCCAGAACACCGTTATACCGAAAACTCCGTAAAACGCTACTGCACAGGCTGCTATTACAGAAATCACCCCGCCTAGTATGGCGCCCGCCGATGTTGAGAACGGGACGAACAAAGCCATGAAAAACAGCACAAACAACGGCCCGACAAAGAGATTGACCACTTTGGTAACCACGTCAAAAAGGTTGCCTTCTACATTGCCGATGAATATGCTCAGCACCATCACGAAGCCGCCGGTAAAGTAGGACAGCAACTTGACCTGCTTCAGAAGGCCCTCGCGGGTTGATACGGATTTCCTGAACCGTTGCACGATATCTTCGGAAATTACGGATGACACCGAATTGACCCCGGAAGAAAGGCTCGACATGGCCGCAGCCAGAAGACCGGCGATAACCAGCCCCGACAGGCCGACCGGCAGCCCCACCAGGATAAACCTCGGAAACAACGTATCTGCCTGATCCTGAAGTGTTTTCCCGTCTGCAAGCAAATGCGGGTTACGAGTAAAGAAAGCGAACACCGCCAGTCCCACCAACCCCAGCAGGCATTTGGCGAGCAGGTTGGTATACAACGATACGCCGAGCGATTTTCTCGCAGCTTTGATATCTTTTGTGGCCAGGTAGCGTTGGATGGCCATCTGGTCTGAGCCGGTCGTACATACGTACCATACAAACAGCATCAGCATGGCGTTGCCGACGGTAGATCTTTCCCGGGCATCAAAGCCATAGCGGGGCGGCTCCCAGGAGACAGGCCAACTATCAGGGAGCCAGGAGGTAAAGGAACCGAAATGATAGCAGACCAGCAGGACGCTGATAAGCGCCCCACCCAGGAATATTACCGATTGAAGCACATCTGTGACGACCACTGCCTTAAGTCCCCCCATTGCCGTATATACAATCGTAATCAGCATCAGGACGATGCCGATGGGCAAAGCATAGGCTTTATCGAAAGGAACCACAGAAAACAAAGCTATTTCTACTGTCACATAAATAATAGTCGCCATCCACAAGAAGCGGAGCGAGAGAAACATAAAGGTCGCCATCATCCGGGCAGGCAATCCGAATTTCCGCTCGAGTATTTCATAGGCGCTGGTGACGTTCATTTTCATAATCCGTGGAATGAGCCACCACCCTACAGCAAAGTAGACAAAAGGCAAGGCAAACATTCCGGCAAATATTGCCGGGCCATTCTTAATCATCTCACCGGGGTAAGACAGGTAGCTGAGCGTACTGAGCAAAGTGGCAAACAATGAAATGCCGACCGCTACGGGGTTCATTTTACGCCCGCCCAGGAGATAATCTTCACGGGTTTTGTTCCGCCGGGAGTAAAACCAGCCTATCCACAGCATCAAAAGACCGTAAACCGCTATTACCACCCAGTCAGGCAATGACAATGACGGTACTATTCGACGGTCGATCCTGAGCAGCGCATAAGCTGCGCCTGCGCGGATATCTGCCTCCTCCGCCGGAGTGAACCTGTTGTCTGAGGTACCTTTGAGAAAGCCGGTAAGCAGTGGTATATCGCTCGATGCTCCCCTGACCGCCAGGGCGTGTTCCACTTCAAAGCATACCGACTTGCTCCCGCCGGACGCCAGTCTTACAAGTTCATCGTAAACCAACCGATTGCGGCTCAGGCTATCAACGGGAAGATGGTGTATTGCAGCACTCAACAAATACGCTCTGACTTCAGAACTGTCGGGTTCGGACAGTGCGAGGTTACTGATTGCCTGCGTTTCCGCATAGCTCGACGGGCCAAGGTGGCGCAGGGCATAGGCCGCAACCTTTCTCTCGCGCGGGGCCCGGCTACCTGGCATGATCAGCCGCATCAGCTCCGTCCTTGCCGTTGCTGCGGTTTTCGGCGAGGCATATGCGCCCGCCCATTCCGCAAACAGTTTGACAACCGGGTCCTTTTCCTCAGCAACAGGGGTAAACGGGTGTTTCAGTTTGGCGAGCGACTCCGCCGCCTGGGCACGGTCAATTGATCGTCGGTCCTTATAAACGCCGTGAATACGGTCAATCCATTGGTTGCGTTCGGCAGATAATGCAGGTACCTGCGCGAGCACCCGCCAGATGCCTACCCGGTAAGACGGTTCTTTTCCATGTATTTTTTCCTCCCGGAGAAAAACTTCTTTTATCTGATCAAAGTATTGAAGCTCCATCAGGTATTCAGCAGCGTGTACCTTTTCCCATCGCAGCGTGTCGGTCAGCACCCGTTTAAGCTCGCTAACCGCTTCTGTACGCAGCGCTTCCGAAAAATGGCTGTTTTCCCGGGTCTCGTCTCTGCTGCATGCGACAAAAAACAGGTTCAGGAATGCCAGCAGCAGGGTAGTTCTCATATTGCTCATAACAACTCCTGCCTCTCGGTCAGCGCTTCTTTCGGCGCTACCGGGGGTACGCCTTTTCTTAACAGATCCTTCAGCTCGTCCAGGTATTTTTCAAAAACTTCGCGGGGCGACGCATCTTGCTTTACACAGACCGATGCCGCCATCCCCACTACTTCGCCCATCATCCCGGTGGTTTTCATGACCCTTACGGTACCCAACGCCACATGCGTCACGCTGATGTTCCGGCCGGCCATCATCAGATTGTCGATATTCCTGGAATAAAAGCACCGGTACGGAATTGCGTAAGGTTCTATTTTAGTTTTTACGCATCGTGCCCGGAACGGTTCATCGGTAAAATCCGGAATGATTTTCGGGTGATGGAGATCTATTGACCAGGTGGTAGTCACTGCTGCATCGGGGAAAACGGTGCTGTTATCGATGTCCTGTTGCTGGAGGATAACGTCGCCCATTAAGCGCCGGGATTCCCTCTTTCCTGCTATATAGGCCACCCATTCAAGCCGCCGATTCCGGAAATCTTCCTGCAGCTGGCTTTTGTTTTTAAGGAAAGACCAGTTGCCGAACACCGCCCGCAGGCCGTAATCACGGATGTATTCAAATTCCCTAATCTGGTCCCTGCCTAAGCCGGTTTCCCAATCCCAATCGCCCTTCCTGGCTTTCTGGCTTGTTTTATGGTCAAATTGCAGCGCCCAACTCGTTTCAGGGAAAGTAAAGCTTTGTCCTTCTTCCTCCACTGAATACCACATGACCGAGCTTCCCATCGTCATCTGGTCGGCTTCCTCGGGTGCGATCGACTCCCCGGTTTCGGCCCGGGATTCGCGCCCTACCCGGAAATCGGCGCCGGCCAGGAATCCCAGGTTGGCATCGCCGGTACAGTCCACGAACAGCGGAGCTTCAAAATACAATCGCTGCCCGGTCCTGATATGCCGGGTTCCGATTCCTTTGATACGGTTGCCTTCCATGAGCGTTTCTGTTACGTGGGTGTTTAAAAACAGGGATACACCTTCTTCATTTTGAACCAGGTCCAGCTTCAGGTAGTCCTTGTATTCCGCTGCGGGGCGGGCATTCTGGCCTTGCTGCGGATCCAGTTCATTAACGAGGTTCCCGATTTGCGGGTAAGGCGGCAGGTTCACTTTCCCTCCCAACTGTACCCTTACCTCCGAGCTGTTATTGCCGCCCACAAGGGGCCGGTTATGAACAAGCGCCACACTGAGGCCTTGTCGCGCAGCCGATACCGCCGTGCAAATACCAGCGATACCACCTCCGGCCACCACGAGGTCAAAACGCCCTGCGGCTAGCGGCTCTCCATCTGTTCCGCTCAATTGCCTGCGCAGCAGGTCCAGCTCGGGGCCTCCGTCGGGAAGCGCCGGTGCCTCATCGGTGGCAAAGATGATGGCGTCGCACCTTCCGTTAAAGCCTGTCAGGTCGTGCAGCGCAATTTCAGCGGGCCCTTCGGGCAGGCTTACTACGCCGCCGTATTGCCAGTGCCAGTCTGCCTTGCCCGTACCGAAGACGGTTTCAAGAAGATTACCATTAATGCGAAGCTGAAAACGCCCGGGATAGTCCTCAATGGCTGCCTGCGCCCTCTGTTCATCGCTTTTCCAGGGTCCCGACCAGTCGCGCGTACGCACCCAGACATGGTATGCCGCCGGCCTGTCAAACCGTACTTTGGTAACCGCATCTGCCACTGGGATTCCCAGTCCGTGTGCCATCAGGAACGGCGACCCCATCTGGTCCATGAATTGCTGGTCTACGACCCAGCCGCCTAAATTATCAAAATTCTCTGCTTCTACTAAAATCATTTTTTGTTCTTTTAAAGTAGTCCCGGCAGGAAAATGAGCCGGGACCGATGTGATTGTTGCGTGACTTGCCGGACTACTCATAACCCGGGTTCTGTATAAGTTTGGAGTTGATATCAATGGCCGACTGGGGAATGGGGTAATAGTACCTGTCCCTGGACTGCATGGCGGCTTCCAGTCCGTAGCCCTTAAGAAAGGCCGTCATCACTTCCAGGGCCCTGTCGGTGCGGACGAGATCAAACCACCTTTGGTTTTCGAAACAGAATTCCCATCTCCTTTCGCTTTCCATCCAAAGCCGGTACGCTTGCTGGCTGCTTACCTCCACTGCTGTTTTAGGCTTGAGACCCGCGCGGTGCCTGATGCGATTGAGGATACTGAAAGCTTCACCATTCCCGTCGTATCCGATTTCATTGAGGCTTTCGGCGTAGAGCATCAGCACGTCATCATAGCGGAGCGCTATCCAGTTAATGTCCCAGTCGTTGGCAGCTGCCACCGGTCCGTCGAGGTACTTACGGCTGAACGGCATCGTCTTGATAATTTCTCCGGAGGTATGCGTCCATTGAGATGTAATAGCCGCATCTTTTCTCAGGTCGCCTGGTTCGAAGCTTTCGAGCAGCCCGGCTGATAAGAACAGCTGGTAAGGACTCCCTCCAAACGGCACTTCGGTTCTTGAAATGAAATTGGGTGCGTTTCGCGTGGGAAACGAATTGCCTTCGCCTTCCGCACCCGATTTGAAGGCCAGAGAAAAGACGGATTGCCTTCCCCATTCGTTCTGGTGCCTGAAAATGGCTGCGTAACTCTCGAAAAATTCAAACTGCCCAGAATCGATCACTTCTTTCAGAAAGCCGGCAGCTTCATTCCAGCGGTTTTTGTTCAGGGGGTACCCGCTCTGGTACACCAGGACTTTCCCCAGGAAACCTTTTGCGGCCCACCTGGTAGCCCGTCCGCGGTTGGCATTGTCGTATGAAGCCGGGAGCAGCTGCGCCGCATCCGCAAGATCTTTCTCGATCTGCTGGTAGACCTCATCCACGCTGTTCCTTGACACGGCGTAGCCTTCGGCGATAGTGAGCGATGTTGTCACCACCGGGACACCGCCCCAGAACCGGACCATGTCGAAGTACAGCAGGGCGCGGATAAACTTCGCCTCTCCTTCATACTGACGGGCCAGGTCTTCGGACAACGAAACGTTGGGAAGCTCTTCCAGCACCTTGTTACAACGCTGAATCTTGTTATAAGAATTGCTCCATGCCGTATAGAGAACGGGCAGGAACGAGGTTTCGGAAAAGCGGGTGATATTACCGTCGTTATAATCGAGACTTTGAAAGGTATTGTCACTGCGCGATTCGGTCAGCATATAGGAATACTGTTGCGAGACCAACGCATTCCGGAGGCCGTTGTAGCAACCCATAATCGCCTGGTTCAGTTGCGTGGGAGTCCGGTAAAAGCCCTCCACGCTTCGCTGTGAAACCGGCACCAGGTCGAGCGTGTCACAGCCCGAAAGCTGGATCAGTAGTAAAGCAAATAATATCCGTTTCATCTGTATAAGAGTTATGAGCGGTGAGCTATGAGGGGTGAGCTATGAGGGGTGAGCTAAATCGGAAATCGGAAATCGGCGGCTCAGTAAAGCCTGAATATAAAGGCCCGATAATTCTGTACGGATTCATTTCTGATTTCTGATTTCCGACTTCCATTTGATTTCATCTGTATAAAAAGGTTTGAGCCGCAGCGGCGGACCGCTGTGAGCTATGAGGGGTGAGCTATTTATTCATCAGCCGTTGGTGTGCTGCTTACAGCTAATACCTCAAAGCTCATGCCTATTCATGCATTCGCGGCTGGTTTTCGGTTAGAATTTAACACTCAGGCCAAAAGTCCAGGTAGTTGCCAGGGGGTAGCTTGTACCGCTGTCAATATTGGGTGTGAGGCTAGAATTGGCATGGTTGCCGGTTTGCGGATTGCCGTGATAATGGTCGTACATGAATACGTTATCCACACTGGAATAAAGACGTATCCCGTTCAGCCAGTTTACCTTCCCGAGAAAAGCCGGGGGGATATTGTACCCCAGCGTGATATTGCGGACGGCCCAGTAAGAACCGTCAAACAGCCAGAAGCTGGATGCGGTGGTCATGTTGTCGGTGACCGCCGCGCGGGGTACCATTCCGTTCCCCGGATTTTCTGGCGAGCGCCAGCGGTTGCGCCACATGCCCCATACGTTTTGGCGGGACTGCATATTGGACCTGCTGGCGATGTTGAGGATGTTCACGCCCTGCTGGCCGTCCATAAATACCGAAAGGTCGAATCCCTTGTAAGAAAAAGTGTTCCTGAATCCCCAGAAATAATCCGGGAATGCATCGCCCACGATATGAATGTCGTCCTGGTTGATCACCCCGTCGCGGTTGTAGTCCTTGTACTTGATGTCGCCCACATTCTGCCTGAGGTAGTGAGGATGTGCGTCCAGCTCTTCCTGGTTCATGAATACCCCCTCCTGCTCCAGCATATAGTAGCTGCCTATTGGCTTGCCTATCTGCGTGATGGTAACCCTGTAGCCTTCGCTTGTACCGTATACAGGGCTCCCGTCCGGCCCGAGCTGCAGCACTTTGTTCCGGTTTGCCGAGATGTTGAAACTGGAAGTCCATTTGAAAGCCTTGTCGATATTCAGGGAAGTGAGCTCAAGCTCTACCCCACGGTTCCGGACTTTCCCGATGTTCTGGAGTGCGGTCGTGTAACCGGTTACTTCCGGTATCTGTACATCCAGGAGGAGATCCCTGGTGTCGGCAATGTAATAGTCAAACCCTACCTGGAGGCGGTTCCTGAAAATACCGAGATCAAGTCCTACATCGGTTGTCGTAGTTTTCTCCCATCCCAGCATCGTATTGCTGAAAGACGAAGGACCGTAACCGGGTATTTTCTGCTGACCGGTACCGATGATGTAGTTGGCTGCCCCGAGCGTTCCGATGGAGGCAAAATTGCCGATGTTGTTGTTGCCGGCCAGCCCATAGCTGGCGCGCAGCTTCAATTCGGACAGCCAGCTGACGTCTTTCATAAAGGGTTCTTCCAGGATGCGCCACCCCGCCGAAGCGGAAGGGAACCATCCCCACCGGTTGTCTCTCCCGAAGCGTGAGCTCCCGTCGCGCCGGACAGTGGCCGCAAGCATATATTTGTCTTTGAAAGAGAAGTTGGCGCGCCCGAAAAAGGACATCAGGTTCCAGAGTGTTTTGTCGGAGCTGCCCGAATTGAGCACCGTACCGGCATTGAGGGTACGGACTTCATCGTCGGCAAAACCGCTCTTGGCCAACGACCAGTTCCCCGATTTGGCTTCCTGGTAGGAAAACCCGCCGAGCAGGTCAAGATCCCAGGAGGATTTTGCCAGCTTGTAAGACAGCAGGTGCTCCGTGAGGTAACTTTCAAATACAGAATTGGTGGCCGTAGCCTGGGCGCCGTTGTTGCGGTTGATGTTGTTGGGGATGAAGTAAAGCGTTTCATCCGATCGCTGCTCCGTCCCGAAAGAAGACCGCAGTTTGAGGCCCTTTGCCAGGAACACGTCTGCATAGGCGTTTACCAGGAATTGCCTGGATTTAATTTCATTGGTATACTCGTTAAGCATCGCCAGCGGGTTGATCAGCGCCGAAAGCACGTAGGGATAATAGCCCCCGCTCTCGGTCTGCTGGGTGACTCCGACCACCGGGGGCATAATGTGCGAGCGGCTGACAGGCCCCCCGTTCCAGTCGGTCTGCGGGTCGTTCCGGATGGAAGTACCGGCCGAAAGGTTAATGCCTACGTTGATGACCTTCGATAGTTTCGATTCCACATTGGTCCGGAAATTCATCCTTTTGAAATCGGATCCGATGATAATTCCGTTCTGGTTAAAGTAATTGCCGGACAGGTAATATTTGAATTTGTCGTTCGATGCGGAAGCAGAAAGCTGGTAATTTGAAACAGAAGCGGTACGGTCCACGATATCCTGCCAGTCGTTATCGGGCAGCGACCCCGGGTTGGTCAGCCAGACCGGGTCTATCCAGTAATTAGAGTTGGTCCTGGCCGAATTGGGATCCGACGGTTTTCCGCCCTGCAGCATCCAGGTGTTGTTTCTTTCTTCAATGGCGTATTCGATCCACTCGTCGCGGTTAAGCACATCGTAGCGACTGAAACGCGTCTGCACGCCCCGCGATATGTCGAGCTGAATGGCCGGTTTACCTTCTTTTCCCGCTTTAGTGGTAATCAACACAACACCGTTGGCGCCTCTTGAGCCGTAGATGGCTGCGGAAGCCGCATCTTTCAGGACTTCTATGGATTCTATATCCTGGGTATTGATATTGTTAAGATCGCCTGAAATAGGAAAACCGTCTACCACATACAGCGGCGTATTGGAAAAATTGACGGAGCTGGTACCTCTGACCTTCACCGCCAGCGACTTTCCGGGTGCGCCGCTGGTCTGCTGGACCTGCACGCCGGCGAGTTTTCCCATCAGGGCCTGATCGAGGCGGCCTACCGGGCGTTCTTCCAGGTCGGTGCTCTTTATCCTGGCGATTGCTCCCGTAACCCGCGTACTTTTCTGCGACCCGTAGCCGATCACGACCACCTGTTCGAGTGATTGTACGTCGGTTTCCAGGCTCACGTCGATGATACTTTGCCGGTTGACCTGGATTTCCTGCTGGCGGAAGCCGATGAAAGAAAACACCAGGACCGGGTCATTGCCGGAAACCTCGATCCGGTAGTGGCCTGACACCTCGGTTACGGTACCGGTTGTGGTCCCTTTCAAGATAACGTTTACGCCCGGTAACCCCTCGCCATTCCCGGCGGATATTACCCTGCCGGATATCTGCCGCCTTTCTCCGACCTGTGCCAGGCAGGCAGTCAGACTGCACAAACAGATAACGACACCGATCACAAATGCCTGCGACCGGCTTTTGCCTCCCTTCACAGGAAGTATTTCTACTGGTTTCATCATATTTGAGAAATTGGGTTTAATAATTGGTTTAACCTAAAACAGACCAGTACAGTACAGATAAAATAAAAATCAGGGCGCGTTGAGAAAATCCAATATCAGATCGTCGTCATAAAGGTTGAAGTTTTGCGTGCTGTGACCTCCGTCAACCACCTTAAGGGATACTTTTCCGCCGAGGGCATTTACCTCGTCCCTGAGTCGCTCAGAGTGCTTGTTCAACGGAACGGCCTTATCCGCCTTGCCGTGGAAAACCAGGTACGGAATTTTGACAAAGGCGCCGGGGTAACCGGCAGGATTGATCGAATTGAACGCTTCCGGCGACGACCATGCTTCCCGTGCGCTTTTCAGGTTTTGGTAACTGTCGGCCAGATCATAGACAGGAAAGGTTCCCAGTGCCTTACCAACCAACCCGGGATGAAACCTGATGATACGCCCCAGCATAACACCACCGGCCGAACTGGCCCAGAGGGTCCACTTTTCTTCCACCCCGTACGCTTTTTTTACGAAGCGGACCAGGTCGAGGATTGCCTGCATACCGGCGTCGGTTCCCCAGGTGTCGCTCCCGTTGGAGATCGACACAAACAAATAGCCCGCTTGCAAGGCAAGATCCCTTTGGCGGACATAAAACGGTACACTTTGCCCGGAACCAGGGGCATAACTTTCAGCTGATCTCCCGCTTCCGTGAAGTGCCAGCAGCACCGGGACCGGCCTGTGGCGCAATTCCCCTTTCCAGGCGATGTACACCTGGCGGCCGTTCAGCATTTCGAAACGCCCGGTGACTCCCTGTGCGCCGGCGGAAACCACCTCAAACAGCATGAGACAGAAGACGAAATACCTGCCCATATTTATTTTACTTCCTCCCAGAGGAACGCAAAACGGATAATATCAGGCGCATCAGCCGTTCCCAGCGAACGGTAAGTGACCGTATTGAACCAGGTTTCCTCACCAACTGTCTGCCAGTAGGGCGCGGCGTAATAACCGTCTTTAACCGGAAGCAACCCATCTGCATTGTCCAGCAGCGACACGTTTTTTATCGTCAGCGTTGCGGGATCGATACGGATCAGCCCCAACCTGCTGTTTTCCATACCTTTGGAATGCGAGGGCTGCCCGGTCAGGTTGGGCCAGATCCTGCCCAGCACGTACACCTGTCCATCTCTCAGGAAAATACGGGGCCACCCGATGTAATTGCTCAGCGCCTTATCGCTCCCCGTAAGGTCGGCAACTTTCAGCAGGTTAAACCGGGAATCGAACCGGGCAATTCGCGTACTTTGTCCCGGGTACCCTCTGCAGACAACCAGAAAGTCATTTCCCGCCCTTACAAAGCTGCTTTCGTTAATAGGGCCACCGCCCAGCGCCGCCGTTATATCTTTTACAAACTTCCAGGTAGCCGCTCCGTCGTCGGAGCGCAGTACCGCCACCGACCAGGTGCTTCCCGGACGGTAGCCGAAAGACATAGCGAGCATATAGACGGTTTTCCCCTCGACTATGAAGTCGAACGGGTAGCCATATTCGATCCCGCCTATCTCGGGCAGCTTTTTCCAGGCTTGCGCGCTCCTGCCGTCCTTCTCCAGGACAGAAAAGTGCATGCCTTCGCGGTAATTTTTGTTATCCTGGCCCTGGTTTTGCATATCGGTATACAGGCGGACGGTCCCGTCGGCGGTTTTCACCGGCACGGTCAGCTGGAATTTTTTAGCGGGAATGCTCCCTAGCCTGAAATGATCGGTTACGCGGTTGGTTACCGTATTCAATACCAGCGCATCACAATCAGCTTCCCGGTCCGAGCCATGGGAGGTGCCACGCTTGAAAGTAACCAGCACCTGCTCGTCGCTCAGTCTCAGCAAGGCGGGAAAGGCAAGATAGTTCTTCCCTTCCAGGCTTTTGTGATCCATCAGCATTTGAGCAGTAACGGTTTCAGGAATAGTAAAAAGGCTTTTTTCCTGCGCGGGCAATTCCGGGGTTATCCCGGTAAGGAAAATCAGGTAAAGAACAACACCCGAAAAACGGTTACAACTCATGGGTCAGGTAAAGTTAGGGTCAAACTAAAAATAGAACAGACCAAACCAGAAATGGGGTAAACTGCCGCTACGCATCCGACAGTGCTCATATTATCACACAAGATCTGATTTTTATGCCATTCGATACAAATATATTGACAATATCGACCAAACCAATACAAACCAGTACAGATTATTGAAAAAAATTACAACGACGACCGGATGATCAGTTTGCTGGGACTCTTGATCTTGGCAATCCTGTTTTCATTGATCAGGGCGGCGGCGGCCTCCCCCATCCGCGTAAAATCAGCACTGATCACCGTAATGCCGCCTTCCAGCACTTCTTTCATGTAGAGGTCATTGTACGAAATCAAGCCCACGTCCTTCCCCAGTTGCAGCCTGCGCCTGTGAACCTCCTTTATGATATTAACGTCGTCTATATCGTAGCGGTTGAGCGTGATATAGACATCGCCGGGAGAAAAATTGTCTTCGCTCACTTTGGAGATGATAGCGCTGGCCTGCCCGAATTCGGCGCAGTATTTCTCGAACCCTTCCCTGACCAGGTGGCCGTAGTAGATATTCTCGGGCAATACCAGCACCAGGCGCCGGTATTTTTCAATTCGGTCACGTACTTCGCGGAGCGCAGAATACAGGTCGCCGGCAAAATCCTGGTAGACCGACGAATAATTGCCGGTCAGCCCTTCCTGGTTATAGTCGAGGATGATCCGCCTGTCGGGCGGAATCTGGTTGAGCACCCCGGTTACGTCTTCCTTCAGGATCGGTATGATCACGAAATGCGTATAGTTGTGCAGGTTTTCAAGGATAAGCCTTTCAAAAATACGGTAGTTGTGATTGTGGAAGTACACATCTATATCCGCACGGTCTTTCAGCTGGTTGAAAAAAGCCTGGTAGAGCTCTTCCTTAAAAACCGTAATCTTGTCCATAAGGAAAAAAACACGGTGATCATGGTCCACACTGCTTTTCCTGACAAAGTACCCCTTCCGGTATACCGCCTCTATTATACCTTTCTCACTTAAGTGGTTCAAGCCCATCAGTACCGTGCTCTTGCTCATGCCGTAAGACAACGATAACTGGTTCACCGAAGGAAGCTGATCTCCGATATTGAGCTCCCCGCTTTTGATCTGCGTGATAATTGACTCGGCGAGCTGCAGATATTTCATCCTGGCTTTGTCCTGAATAGTATACTCCTGGTTCACTGACGGCAACGATTGTATGAGACCTGAATTTCGAACAAAAGTATAAATAATTTTCGGCAGACAAGACAAACCAGACTAGACCAATGACAATTATTCCGGCTGCTTCGACAAACCTCTCCCCCTCGGGTCGAAAGATCGCCCGATGCGCGTTTACGATTCCGCCGGCTACGCCGCCAGCCAGGACCGTTATTGCGTAATACCAAACCCATCACCGTTCAATATACATTAATCGAATATAGCAAAACGCCGGAGGAGGTTTTACTTGCGATGGAAAAATAGGGGTATCAGCACCGGCAGAAAATTGTGTCGGGAGTTTTTGCCCCCTGACATAAGGCTGTCACCTGGCAGGCGTAAGTTTGCATCTAATCATTCTTATATAAGAATAAAAATGACGAACCGGAATGCTTAACAAGGAAGTAGATACATATTCCCCTCAAAATCAGAAAGATTGGAGGCAATGGCTAAAAAAGAACCACCGGTCCAAACAATCCGTTTGGGTTGTTTATTACACAAAAAGGTCTAAGATCCCATCCATAAGCTGGAGTGAAGCCGTTGACGAAGCGCTGTGCTTTGGTTGGATTGACAGCACAAAAAAAAGGATTGACGATTCTTCGTTTATGCAGCTTTTTAGCAAACGTAAACTTAAGAGCAACTGGTCAAAAATCAACAAAGAAAAAATCAAAAAGCTCATTGACAGTAAAAGGATGGCAAAAGCAGGTTTCGAAAGCATTGAAATCGCAAAACAAAACGGTTCCTGGACAATTTTAGACGAAGTAGAAGAGCTGATACTCCCGAACGATTTAGAAGAAGCGCTCGAAAAGTATAAGGGCTCAAAGGACTATTTCCTGAGTTTGAGTAAATCGACAAGAAAACTAATGTTAGGCCGGATTGCCCTTGCCAAACGACCGGAAACCCGGCAAAAGCGCGTTCAGGAAGTTGTAGAAAATGCGAGGCAAAAATCACTACAAATTAATTAGTCTATTTATTGTTGTCTGCGTTGGTAGTACCATCAAGCCGGTTCACAGCTTCCCGGTGACTATACTACTATACTTAGGCCATCCGTGCCGGTGCTCACCCTCCTTTTCACAATTGTATTAGTAAATCGCTTTCGCTATTATTAATCCAAATCTTAGCTGCTAAATTTTTATCTTATGGAAAACCCACAAAAACTCAAACACGAGCAGATCCAGTACATTGAATTCCTTACAGCAGATACCGAAAGGATCAAAAACTTTTATACTACGGCCTTTAATTGGGTGTTTACCGATTACGGCCCAAACTATACGGCCTTTTCGGGCGAGTATGTAGACGGAGGCTTCACTACCGGAAAGCCGGTCAAAGGAAGTATCCTCGTAGTACTCTATTCCGATGATCTGGAAAATACCCGGGAAAAGGTTTTGGCAGCAGGCGGTGTGTTAGCGCAGGACATATTCAGCTTCCCGGGCGGCAGGCGCTTTCAGTTCGTGGATCCTGACGGCAACGAGCTGGCCGTTTGGTCAGCGTAATTTTATGGCAGGACCGCCTTGGTGGGGATGTTTTTTGACATCCCCGCGCCCCTATCCGGCGTTGATAGTTGAATAAAAACCGCAAAAAGCGCAGTGCACACAGAGGCTATCAAAAACTTCGTGTATTTAGTGGCCTCTGTGGTCCGCATATTCCTTATTTTTGCCCTCTATCTCTTCTATTTCAACGTTATGAACACTCAGAAAGCATCCAGGGAAGACGTATCGTATATTTTAGGAATTTTAGGTTTTATCTACCCGGTTAGCAAAGAGCTGAGCAAGGCTTTTTATGAAAACGCGGTGGGCCTGCGGGTAAAAAAAGGCAATGTGCTGCTGAATGAAGGAGAGCACTGCCGGTACATGTACTTCATAAAGCGGGGCGCCCTCATGGGACAAACCAGCCACCAGGGAAAAAAAATTGTCACCTATATTTCCATCGATAACGAATTTGTAAGCTCCATTTCGGGGCTGCATGGAGCCAAGCCGTCCAAGGAGGCTATCATAGCAGTGGAAGATTCGGAACTGATCGCCATTCACAACGACATCCTGAAGAAATTGTTCCTCAGCCATTTCGACCTGAACTTCCTCTTTAGGGTAATGGTGGAAAAATACTATTCCGATGCACAGGAGCGCGCCCATATCATAAGAATGGGCAACGCCAAAGAGCGCTATTTGTACTTTATGGAAACCAAACCCGGCTACATAGAAAGGCTCCCCCTCGATCTGGTAGCTTCAATGCTGGATATGAAGCTACCGACGCTGCAGAAGGTACAGAAACAGCACCAGCTTTCTCAGCAGCGGGACAGGGAAACCGAAGCCTGGTGCCAGAAAATTGAAGATTATATCGTCCGTCAGGAAATGTATAAAATACCTGATCTGAGCCTGAAAAAAATGGCAGAGGATTTATCGATACCTTCCCACAAACTATCCTCGATTTTCAACCACTCCTACCAGCTGACATTTACAGATTTTATAAACCGCCATCGTGTAGAAAACGTACAAAGGCACATTGCCGACAGCCAGCTGATGCACAGCTACACCATCGAAACATTGGCTAAAAAATCGGGTTTTTCGGCCAGGAGCGCATTTTACAATGCCTTTAAAAAAATCGCGGGCATGACCCCCGCTCAATACCGCGCCTCGCTGCAATTACCACAGACAGTGCAGCCGCGTATTCAGCACTAAACCCGGCAGATCTCTCCAATAAAACTTTGTCCGGTTTTGTAAAACCGGACAAAGTTTTGGCTTGGTATTCCCTGGACAGGTTGTGGAGCGAGCTACCTTTACGCTGTTAATCCTAACCCTCCCTATCTGTATGAACAAAATGCTGCGCATTCTTGTATGCTTGTCGGCTCTTTCTGTTTGCAGCTTTCATATTCATGCCCAAACCATCCGCTATGTAAAACCTGGCGGAACGGGCAATGGTACCAACAGCTGGACTAATGCAGCCGGTAACCTCCAGGACATGATCAACGCTTCTTCGGCCGGCGACGAGGTTTGGGTTGCGGCAGGAACTTATGCCCCGGCCAACGGTGACGGTTACAGTATGAAAGAGGGAGTGAAAATTTACGGCGGCTTCCCGGCCACAGGCAACCCGTCGTTTACAGACCGTGACTGGCAAACCCATACCACTACGCTGCGCGGATATGCACCCTTGTACAACACCCGCCAGCGCGTGATCAACAATACAGGCACCGGGCTTACCACAGCCGCCGTGCTGGATGGTTTTACCATCACCGGGGGCCTTCTTCCGGATTTCTCCAACCATGGCGCCGGCATGTATAACAACAACGCTTCTCCCACGGTACGAAACTGCATTTTTACCAATAACAAGGCGCAAGGGGAAGGCGGCGGGGTATATAATGCAGGCAGTAACCCTGTCTTTATCAACTGCACATTTTCGAACAACCAATCAAACTACCATTACAGTGGGAACCCGGCAGGCAGCGGCGGCGGTATGGCTAATTTTAACAGTAATCCAACGATTACCGATTGCATTTTCTCCGGGAATAAGGCAAGTACTAATTCCAGCGGCGGCGGCGGCGGATTGTTCAATATCAATTCAAATCCGGTACTCACCCGCTGTACATTTTCCAATAATGAAAGTTACCTGGGTGGCGGTATTTATAATAACGCTTCAGAACCGGTACTTACAAAATGCCTGTTTTTGAATAACAAGGCGGTGAATGGCGGCGCTATTCACAACTACCAATGTCCTTCGATGCGCGCTGTCAGCTGTACATTCGCCGACAATAATGCCAGTTCGAACGGAGGAGCAGCCTATAATGACGGGGGCTACTACCTGCAAACGTTTATCAACTGTATTTTTTATCGCAACCTGACCATTGGCGGCGGCGGGAACGGCGATGGCGGCGCGGTATACAACCAAAGTTCTTACTGCAAATTTTACAACTGCGTACTTACGGGCAATACGTCGGCCAATAACCCGGCGGTTATTTATGCTTTTGACTGGAGAAACAGTGAGGTATACAATACAATCATCTATGGCAACAGCGGCGCACTCGCGCGGCGTAATAGTCCGGGCGAACCTGTCGTGATCAACAACAGCCTGGTACAAGGCTTCAGCTTCGCACCCGGCAATCCGTCCGGCAATCTGGATGGTGCTACCAATCCGTTGTTTACAGATGCGGCGAATGCTGTGGGTACCGACGGCGTTTGGGGTACCGCAGATGACGGTTTGCAATTGCAACCCTGCTCGCCTCTGATCGGTACGGGCAATAATGCCCTCGCTACGGTATCGACGGATATAATGGGCAACACCCGGATCCGGAACGGGCGGGTGGATATAGGCGCCTATGAAAGTAGTTATATCGCGGCATCCGGCAGCACTCTTTTTGTCGACGGGAATGCGGCGGCGTCGGGAACAGGAACTGCCTGGAATAATCCTTTTAAAACACTGAACGATGCATTGGCGGCCGCCAGTCAATGCAACAGTATAGAGCGCATTTTGGTCGCCGGAGGCACCTATTACCCTACGGGAACGCAAAACAGTTCCGACCGGAATGCTACTTTCCTCATCCCTCAACGCGGCGGTATCAAGATATATGGCGGTTATAATGCCGTCACCGGTGCAAGAAATATCGCCGCCAATCCTGTTATATTGAGCGGGGATATAGGAACCCCCGGTAATCCAGCCGACAACAGTTACCACGTGATGGTGATGACGGGTACCCAGGCCGGCGCCGACAGCGTCGTCATAGACGGCTTTACCATTACCGGCGGAAACGCCAACAGCGTAACCCAGCATACCTATAACGGCAAGCTAACCAACCAGCAAGAGGGAGGAGGCTTGCTGCTGCGGGAAAACAGTGAAATAGGCAGTAAAATAGCTATTCGTAACTGTACCATTAGCGGGAATGCCGCATCAGACGCAGCAGGACTGTACCTATGGGCTTCTTCCGCGCTTGTTCAACAAACCTTCATAACAGGAAATACTGCTTCCGGTAGCGGCGGCGGCGTGTTTATCTATGAAACGTCTTCTCCGCGGATCATTAATTGTGTGATCAGTAAAAACACAGCGGCAAACGGCGGGGGTATTTACAGCTTTAACCCGGCGACTGCGTTGAGCATCACCAACACTACGATAAGCGATAATACGGCCGTTACCAGCGGGAACAATATTTATAATCATTCGGGCGCTGCTATTCAAATGACCAATTCTATTGTATGGGGGACAAATGCAGCGAAAAACATTTTAAACCAGGCTACGCTGAATGCTGCTTACAGCGATATCCTGTGGCCGGGCGGGGTATATACAGGAGCCGGGAACATCAACGCAAACCCGAACTTCAGGAATCCGGCCGCCGGAGATTACGCACCTTCTTCCTGCTCTCCGGTTGTCAATACCGGAGATAATGCCGCCGTAAACAATGCCCCTTCCGGTTGGGGCACGAATGATATTTCAGGAAACCCGCGTATCTTCGAAAATGTGGTGGACATGGGAGCATATGAGCTGCAAATGGCTGCAGGCGCTCCGCCCTTTTCGATCACAACCCCTTCACCCCAAAGCATATGTATCGGATCCGGCTTCCCCGAACTTCGGTTAAAGGGAGAAAACGGGCGGCTTTGCTTTATGGTTCCTGATGGTACCACACAAACGATTACCGCACCGGCGGGGACAGTCTTCTCTGAAGTGATTTTTGCAAGTTTCGGAACTGCCACAGGTGATTGCAGCACCGGTTTTACCATAGGCAGCTGCCATGCAGCCAACAGCCGAAGTGTAGTGGAGGGGTTGGCATTAGGTAAAAACAGCTTCACCATTGGCAGTGCGGCATTCGGGGCAGACCCTTGTTTCGGTACATTCAAGAAAATCGCCGTTATACTGGCTTACACTTATCAAACTACCTATACCTGGACAAATAACAATACCAACATCGGACTGGCAGCGGCAGGCACGGGTGATATCCCTGCCTTCACTCCTGCCAACGCAGGTACGGCCACGATTTCGGTAACGGCCACGAATAACGGCTGCCTGCTTGCCCCGACTCTGTTTACTTATACTGTAAACCCAACCCCTTCCGTCGTTACCCAACAAGCTGACGCAAGCTGCTTCGGCGCCCATGATGGCAGCGCTGCGATCACAACGGTAAGCAGCGGTACCGCGCCCTTTACCTATAGCTGGACGAACAGCAGCAGCAACACCGCAAAAGCAGACAACCTGGCCGCCGGTACCTATACCTGTACCATTAGCGATGTGAAGGGCTGCTCTGTAGTCAAAACATTTACTATTACGCAACCTGCCCTGCTTACGGCAAACATTTCGCAAACCAATATCAAATGCAGCGGGGATAATACCGGCAGCGCGGCAATACTGGATATAAACGGGGGTACAGGGCCCTATACCTATCTGTGGAATACAGGGGCTGCCACTGCTGCTATTGGAAATCTAACGGCCGGTACTTATACCTGCACCATCACTGACGCCCATGATTGTACCATTGTCCGCTCCGCAACCGTTACGCAGCCGGCGCCGCTCGGCGCTTCCACCACCCAAACTGATGTAAGTTGTTTTGGCGGGAATAATGGTGACGCATCGGTAAACGCAGGCGGAGGAGCATCTCCCTATACCTATTTGTGGAATACCGGGGCTACCACCGCTTCGATTGCGGGCCTGACCGCAGGCGATTACAGCTGTACTATTAAAGACGCCAATGGATGTGCCATTACCCGGAATATCACCGTCAGGCAGCCGGATCTGTTAACGGCCGTCCTGAATAAAACGGATGTCAACTGCTATGACGCAGCAAGCGCCACCGCTTCTGTCACAGCAGACGGCGGTACCTTCCCTTATACTTACCTGTGGAATACAGGGGCCGTTACCGCTTCGATCACGAATTTAACGGCAGGGAATTACAGCTGTACCATCACTGACCATAATGGCTGCCAAATGGTAAAGAATACCATAATCAACAACCCGGTCAATCCGTTTCTGACGACTGCCCTGACGGTCGATCAGCAGGTAAGCTGCCATGACGGGACCGATGGCAAAGCGACGGTATCGGCCACCGGCGGCGCCGGTTCTTATACCTATCAATGGTCCACTGGCGCTACCGGCCTCACCGTATCCGGTTTGGCGGCCGGCGCCTATACCTGTACGATCGCAGACGGGAGCGGCTGCGAGGTGACCCGGTCGGTGACGATTACGCAACCTTCCAGGTTGGAGGCCACTATTTCGAAGTTAAATGCCGATTGCGACGGCGGTTCTGCGTCAGTGACGGCAAGCGGCGGTACTGCACCTTACACTTATTTGTGGAACAACGGAGGTACAAATACGGAGATTGTCAATTTAGCAACAGGCGATTACACCTGTTCCGTTACCGATGCAAAGGGGTGTGTTGTCACGGATGAAGTTACGATTACCGATGTACAGCTGATCGCTCCGGTCGCATCTAAATCGGTGTGCCTGGGCAGCCGTAGTCCTGTTGTACCCTTCGCTTCTCCGGGTATTACAGGAGGTTCCTCAATGTGCGTTATCCTTAACGAAGGCCAGACCCAAACCATCAGCGCCCCTGCCGGACAGGTATTCGGAGCCGTATCGTTTGCCAGCTACGGTAATGCGTCGGGCAATTGTACCGATGGTTTTGCGATAGGTTCCTGCCATGCGGCCAATAGCCGGAGCGTAATAGAAAACCTGGCATTAGGCAAAAACAGTTTTACAGTTACCGCCAGTAATGCCGTGTTTGGAGACCCTTGTTCCGGCGTAGCTAAAAAATTATACATAACCCTGGTCCACACGGACCCGGAAGCATCTTCTTCGACCTATTCCTATTCATGGACCAACGATAACCCGTCTATAGGTTTGCCCGCATCGGGTACAGGAACGTTCATCCCGTCGTTTACACCGCTTGCCGCCGGAGTCGCCAACATCACACTGACAGCGTCACTGAATGGCTGCGCTATTTCACAGGCTTCGACCTTTATGTACACCGTTGTCGACAAGGAATCTCTATATGTAGACGGAAGCGTAGGCGCGTCGGGCGATGGAAAAAGCTGGGGAACCGCCTTCAAAACCTTGCAGGAAGCATTGGCTGCCACCGGCAATCCCTCACAATGCGGTATCGGCAGTATATTGGTAGCGGCCGGCGTCTATACGCCTCCGGTCGGACAGAGCTTTTACATGGTAGAAGGCGTGAAAATATTGGGAGGCTACCCCAATGGCGGAGGAGAACGTGATATAAGCCATAACAAGACCATTCTGAAAGCAAATGACGATAGCTATATTATCTTTAACGAGGGCAACGGATTGACGGATGCCGCGCTTCTGGATGGTTTTACACTTTCGGGTACTGACCGTTCCGTCTATCCTGCCATCTATAATTACTACGTATCTCCGACCATCAGCCATTGTGTTTTTACCCATAACAAAGGAGGCGCCCTGTATAACTATGCTGCTTACGGTTCGGAAGCTATGACGATCAGCCATTGTGTTTTTTCGGATAACGGCAGCGCCGGGTACACTACGACCGGCGGGATAGAGAACTGGGAATCCTGGGTTTTGATCGCCAACTGCCTGTTTTCGGAAAACGTTGCTCACGTGGGTGGAGCTGTAGTCAGCTATTATACGGAAGGTACGGTCGTCAATTGCACCTTTTATCATAATTCCTCCGTCAATAATGACTATCCGAGCCATGCGATGTACAACGAAAGTTCTTCTTTCCTGATGGCGAATAATATTTTTGCCGGGCATGGCGGTCATTCTGTTCTGGATCGATACGGTGTGGCGAATATAAAGAACAGCCTTATTGAAGACGGGGCCTATACGAATTATAGCGCAACGGAAAAAGCTAACATACAGGCTGCTCCGCAATTTACGGATACCACAAATCCTGTCGGCCCGGACGGCATATGGGGTACAGCTGACGACGGACTGCGCCTGAAGTCCGCAAGCCCGGCTATCAACAGCGGGAATAACGCCATTCTTTCCTCTCCGGGCCTATCGGGAATCGCCAAAGATCTGGCCGGCAATCCCCGGCTAGTCGGTACTACCATCGATATGGGTGCCTATGAAAGTCCTGACGGGGCATTGCCCGTACGCTGGATCTCCTTCGCAGGCCGTCTCAACGACCTGCACCGGGCCGTGCTGACCTGGAAGACTGAAGAAAGCGACGTATCTCATTACCAGGTAGAACGGAGCGCCAACGGTCGGGATTTTCGGATCATCGGTACTGTCACAGCCGGCGCTGCCGGGTCGGGCAGCTATAGCTTTACCGATCCGGCCCGGGTTTTCGGCGGGGTCTACTATCGAATCAGGCAGATCGATACGGACGGTACATTTTCCTATAGCCGGATCATTTCACTGAATTACCCCGGGCGTAGCAGGCTGCTTGCCTACCCCAACCCGGTAAAAGACAAGGTCGTCGTCGAGTTAGGTTCGGAATATACCGGAACCCGGGTAAAGGTAGTCAGTACCGCCGGGATCGTCTTGCAGCAGGCGGAGGTAAAAGAGGAAGTAATCACCCTCGATATAAGCAGCTATGCTTCTGGGATTTACCTCCTGCAGCTACGCGACGGGAAGACAGTGAAGCTGGTGAAGGAATAACCGGTGCTAAGTTTTTACTTGTAGGTGTCCGATAGACAGTGATGCCTGCATCGCCTGGAAGCCTACGGTAAGCAAACAAATCAGCAGGAATAGCGGTTTATAGCCATACCAGCTGCGGAGAGCAACTGTTTTGACCGTCCGTACTTTAAAAAAAATGAGCTTTCAAATCATCTGCTTTCCCGTTTCGACGGTGTTTTGACAATAGCAAACTGCTGGAGAAAAAGTTTATGATTCGCTTCCGGAAATGGAACGGAGTGCTCCTGCCCCCTTACATAAAACTGTCCTCTCTCGATACGCTCCACATGATCCAGGTTAACAACGAGTGACCGGGACAAATGATAAAAATTGGGAGTCGTAAAGAACTGGGCTATATAGCCTAAATTCATGCAAAAGACGCTTTTTTGTGCCTTCCCTGCCAAATAGATTTCAACATACATCCGATCGGCGACCAGGTAGAGCACGTCGCTCTTTTTTACTTTTACGTATCCACTCCCCTGATCCACAGGCAGATAAAGGCTATCCGACAGGAAAGGATCAATAGAGCTGGCCAACGAAACCTGGTAGTTATGGTAGGCCAGCTCCACCTGGATCGCAAGTTCTTTATGCCGGAAGGGCTTTAGCAAATAAGCTGCCGGACGCGTCTGCTGGGCCCGCACTATGGTAGGTTGCTCAGAATGTCCGGTCAGGTAAATGATAGGTATGGTTTTTATGTCCAGAATACGCCGGGCTATGTCGATACCGTCCTCTGCCGAATGCTCCAAATGAATATCGATTAAGACAATATCCGGTGTATTGACGCGTATCGAGCTCAGGGCCGCAGAAAGGTTTCGGGCAATATCAATTATCATATGCCCGGCTTTTTCCAATGTCTCCTTGATGTCGTGAGCCGTAACCAGCTCATCTTCAATAATTAATACTCTAAGCGATTTCATCAGGCCAGGGTTGTTTCAGTTTTTTCCGAAGAGAAGAAGGAGGAATCAGGTTAAATGTCATTTCAAATTGCAAATTTCCGTTGCTTTCAAACCGATAGGTGCCAAACAGCTGCTCTACCTGAATTTGGATCAACCGTAGTCCAAAGGACCTGGCAGGTGTCTGGGTTTCAATGAAACCCGGTCCATTGTCAACCACACGCAACTGAAATGTTCTGCCTGTTAACGACGCTTCAATGCGAAGTGCAGGGTTCGGATGATCAGAAAAGGCGTATTTACAGGCATTCGTGACCAGCTCGTTGGCAATTAAGCCAATTCTCATGGCGTAATCGGCCGGCAACATCATCGCCTGATCAATTTGATAGGCTACTTCAACTTCTTCCTGTTCGAAGGCCTTGATCACCATTGTAACCAATTCTTTCATAAACTCCGCTACATTGACAGCAACCAGGTTATCGCCGTCATAGAGCTTACGTTGAAGCAAACTCATCACTTCAATTCGTCGCTGACTATCCCCTACTGCATTCCGGGCGCATTCGTCATCCAATCGATTCGATTGCAAGCTCAACAGGCTGGATACGAGCTGTAAATTATTTTTGACACGATGATTTTGCTCCTGCACCAGGGCCGCGTTTTGCTGGCTCAACCGATGGTTTTTTTGCGAAATTTTATAAAATGCGACACTGGCACCGGTTGTCCCCAGTAGCAGGACCGACAAAATAACCAGCAACCAACGCTGCGCCTGCTGGTTTTGCTGACTCAGTTGTAATTCATTTCTCTGGTTAATAAGCTGTGCTTCTTTTTTTTGGGTCTCATATTCGACGCTCAACCGGGAAACGGCCCCATTCCGATCGGCAGTCATCTGGTCGCGCTCATAGCCCCGGACTATCATTGACTGATCAAATGCTTTGTGCCAGTCCTTTTTTTGCTGGTAGTACTGCAAGTAGGCGTTGGCCAAATCCCTCTCCAGCGAAAATTCCTGGCTCTTTAACGAATGGTAAAGTTCGCTCGCCTGTTTCAGCCAGGAATAGGCGCTGTCCGGTTGATTGAACTGCAGGTGGGTAAGCCCTAGCTGGAGGCAGGTGACAGCCTCGCTGTTAATGTGGTTCAATGCCTTGTCTATTTGCAGGGCAACCTGGTAATAACGGAACGCCTTGGGGTTTCGCTGCAGTCCGTAGGCTTTGCCCAATATGCCACTAATATCGGCTATGGTAATTGAGTCCCTTAGCTTGTAGGCAATCGATTCGGTCTGCCTGCAGTAAAAGAAAAGGCTATCCTGACAGGGGTTCTTTTGATTATCCGTTAAAGCGTCGTGACAAACATCCAGGTAAAAACGGCTCATGCACTGGTAAGCGGCCATCAAAGTTTTCTGGTTGCTCCTATGGGCATACACCAGTGCAAGTCGTGCGTACTCGAGCGCCTTGTGTGGATCCGATTGCTCCTTCTCTAGTCGTGACAGCCGGGTATAAATACGACTGACTTTGTCGAATTGCTGCCTCTGCTCTACAATACCGAGCGATTTCATGAAGTAACGCTTGCCCGTAAGATAGTTTCGGGCGGCAACGTGGACTTTCCCAAACAGGTAATAGGCTTCGGCCATTAACAAGGTATCCTTCTTTATAACGGCCTCCCGTTCAACCTCTTTTGCATAAGCCCATTTTTCGGGTTGAAGCGGTAGCCCGGCGACGGGTTGCGCAAGGATTCGTCCTGCCGTAGGCAACAGAAGTGCTAGCAGAAAATAATACGAGTACTTTCTCATTAAATCCAATCAACAGGTTACCGGAGAGCCGTGTAAAAATAGAGTTTTATAACCATACTAGCTCCGGTGAGCAACTGTTTCTACTCGTATTGTTCAAAAAGCTTCAGGTTGACTTTTATCTCAAACAGCCGTTGACCGGCTGTTCGGAAAGAAGCCGCTGCACTACGGAAAGAAATCAGCCCGGTCCGGCAGGTTATAGCGATGATACACTAAAAATATGGCTAGAATTGAATGGTGAACATCGAAGCCTCCTGAAGTACCCGTCTATTCTTTCAAAATCAGGCGACCGATTAAAGCTACCCGGGCATCTATCACGCAAATGATGACCAACAACTTATCTGATATAAAAGACATGTGCAGAAACAAATAGCAAGAAGAAATATTTATACCAAAATCTGAATTGGTCACAGTTGTAATCCTCATTGTATGAATACAGATTTCATCAGATCACAGAAAGAATTTAAAAAATTCATAATGCTATTTTGCTTTATGGTCGCCACGCAGGGTCACTCTCAGAAACTATATTCGCTGGAAGAGCTGTATTTGATAGGCGAAACAGGCCTGGAATTCTATCAATACAAGGGGATTAACGGAATTACAAAATTTGTGGAAGAGCAAGGATTTGAGAAATGGATTATTGAAGATTCCACATTCTATTATAAAACCGGAGATCATGGCGAGCAAATGATCGCTTTCAGCCTTCGCCATTATAACTGGAGGTTTGCAACAATTCAGTCCAATATTGCCTTAATGCATGTCAAAAATCTCAAAGATAAATACCAGAGAACAGATATTGTTCCGCTACACCCTGGCCATATACCTTACACGAATAATGAGATTCCCTATGTGATTGAAGTCAGGCTGGATGGAGAAAAAGAGGTTTATGAATTTATTTTCGAAGCGAAGTCAAGATATAAGCATTTTCATCCGGGAAAAAAGAATATGCCGGGAACCAAAAATCCAGGTTAAACTGAAATCATATTAAGTATCGATCAAAACTCTCTCCCAAAACTGAAGCGATAATGAAGCATCTGATTGCAATAGCCTTTTTCCTGGCAATTTTTCTTTCCTGCAAGGAGAATAACAGCACTGATCCAACACCTGACTCTCAATCCAGTATGGATAGTAACCTGGTTGTCGTAAGTTCTGCTGCCATTAAAAACAGCCTTGTATCTGTAGATTAGAAGTCTGTTATTTTTTCCGGGAATGGGAGCGGGTTGAAAAACATAAAAAAAGGCACCATACTGGTTAGCGACACATTGTCGAAGGCGCCGTACGGTTTTCTCCGGAAGATTACCGCTGTGACCGAATCCGGGGGCAAGATTATTTGCCAGACTGCCCCGGCCAGCCTGGTAGAAGCCATCAAAGAAGGAGAAGTAAAATTCTCCAAAAAGCTAACCGATTCCGACATTGTTTCAATAGATTCAAGTGGAAAAAATAACGCCAATTCCAGGCTTTCCCATATACAGTCCACTGCGTTTAGAAAGGCCTTTACCAAGACGATAGGAGCAGTCGATATTACGGGAGAATTCGAGATTGATCCTACTATCAATTTCGAGCTTACGATCAAGGGTGGTAAGATGACCCATTTTAAAGTCAGTACTGATGTAAAAGCCACGACTAAAATTAAGGGGGAAGTTGTTACTGTTCGTGAGATAGTTCCGGAACCGGTAGTCCTGGTTAACTACCGGTTAAAACCAGTGGTTATCTGGGTTGAATTGGTACCCATCGTATTTGTTCCCCGCATTATTGTTTCTGTAGATGTTAATGGTAAAGTAACATCGACGACCAGTATGCAGGCATCAGCTAACCTGGATGTATTCGCCGGTATAGAATACAAAAACGAAGAATGGAAAAACCTGAAAAATGTAACGAAAACCGGATCTAAACTTGAATTTATCTTTAGCAAGAAAATGCAGCTGACGGCTTCGATTAAACCGGACTTCGTAGTAAGGCTTTATGATTCGGAAGACGTCCAGGTCAGTCTGAGCCCAACTGCAAGCCTGATTGGCGAACTGATCGATTCAGATTATTGCGGAACGCTGGATTGGGGTGTCGATGTTGACGGGAAAGTATTTGTAAAACTGTTGGATAAAAGGCTGGCGGATTATACGGGAAAAATTTACAGCGATAAGTTCCAGATCTTCAAAGGGAAACCCTCGGAACTAAGAAAGGGTGGGATAAAAGTGGGAGACGAGGCATTTGGAGGCGTCGTGTTTTATGTTGAACCTAACGGGAAGCATGGATTGGTAATGGCAAAATCGCCCCTCAATGCTTCCTGGTGGCCGGATAAAGCTCCTTATGTTACACCGGGGAATTTCAATCTTCCTTCAGATATGTCGTTAGGCGCCGGCCAGGCCAATACAAAGAAGCTCATTGGTACTGGCGCCACTCCCTATATCGCCGGTATATGCGACGATCTTGTCGTTCAGGACTGCTACGATGATTGGTTCCTGCCTTCGGTGGGCGAATTGAAAGAGCTCGCAAAATATGCCTCTCAGTTGCCGGCTTTCAGGGACCTGGTGTTAGCGAGCAGTAATTTAGAGGACGTGAAGAATATGGGGTATCTGATCTTGCTAAAGACTGTGAGAATGAGTGACGGTAAAGTCGGCGAGGAATACTTAACCGATCCCCAGATGCTTACGAGGTTAAACTTCAAACATTCATTTGTACCAATCCGTAGCTTTTGAGATTCCTTACAATAAGGGTTTACCCTACCCTTTCCATTCAACCGGTCGCTTCGTAGCTTCGAGCGTTTTTCAACCATCTCAAAAGTAGAAGATCCGGTTTGGTCCGACTTGTGGGGCTGACTTCCTGGTTGTATTCGCGTGCGCCGTGCTGGAGATTTTCCTGCATTAGCGGCTTGCACCCTCCTGCCGGGCACTCGGTGATTTTACCGAAGTAAGCCGGTTTCCGGCACCGTAGGCGCAAACGGAACGGCAGAAAATACAGGAACCGGTGACTGAAGATCAGGTACACCGGGTGTTGTCACTTGAACTAACTTTACAATACACTAACTTGCCGGCTTTGCTTTTTTACTTTTCTGCTTCCTGATTTCCTAAAATACAGCCATTACCTGCCGGAATAAAATCATCTTTTTGCTGCCAATAGCTATGGATAACAACCAATTTCATAGCAAAACAAGATTAGTATTTTCATAAAATTTAATACTTTTCTTATATTTTATGATCGCTTTAAAAATTAATTATTCCTATAAATATTAGCACATTACTCACCTTTTCTACCCTCGGAGCACCGCCTGAATATCGTTCTTATCCGGGCGATGCCTACATAGAATACCAGCTTCAATTTCAATAATTCTCAATCACCCGATGGCCTGGTCTTCTCAGGTCAAAATGCAATTGAATTTCAATTTTTTATAGCAACCAATTGCTTTTTGCTCCGCATTTACTCCATTAATCTCCGTTTCAAACTGTTTCATTTGTCAAAGGTGCCTGGACCTTCCTGACGATTGTTGATTTTTTGCAAGCCCGGCAGATACATCCAATTTATTAGTAATGCCAAATTTAATGATGAAATATTCACACAGATTAAAATTTTGACAAGATTTTCCAGGTTTTTAGACAAGAAAATAACTCGCCTAATTTTTAGTAATTCTCCAATTTTGCCGATCAAAATGCATAATACGAGCGCCCACCTACCTATTATGCAGATAAAGAATAATTGTTCGTAGTAGATTTTATCAATTAAATTAATTATCTATGTCAAAGAAAGTTTACTTCATATTAAAGAGTCAAAAACTACTATTTAAGAGTTTTTTTTTGTGTGCTGTCCTTTTCTTTGGCAGTGGATTACGTTCGAAAGCCCAATATGCCAATACCGATTGTGCGGGGAATAATTCTTGTACAAATCCAGCGAACTCCGGTTTTTTCTCTACTGTTGCGACAGACTTGTCTTATGACAATGTTATTTCTTCTTTCCACAGCTCGGTTGCCTATGCCCAGGATGGAACAATCAAGGTTTGGGGAGAAGGGTCTAAGCCCGTGAATGTAGGCTCAACCGGTTCACACGTCAATTGGTTTGGTGTTCCCACTACTATTAATTCGTCAAATGGCTTCAATCTCGACGGGCGGCCGCTTAAAATTGCTCTCGCCAGTTTATATGCAAAAACCGGGAGCAGCTTAGGCGGTGCTCAATATGTATTACTAACCACTACAGGTAAGTTGTATGCCTGGGGTTTCCAGGGGGTACTTCTGGCAACGGGCTTAACCCCTACCTCCGGCGAAGCCCTTCAAGAGGTAAGAACAAGCGGTGGAGGTGCGTTGGGCCTACCTTCGGGAGTTGCCCCTACCGATGTAAAAATGTTTTTTGGAACAGCCGGAACATTGGCGATGACCACTTGCGGAGGCGCTGTATACGTACTTTCCCAGAATGATCTTATCAGACAAGGTGGCAGCGCTACATCCTGGGTGCGTATTCAAAAGGCCGGAGGAGGTGATCTGACCGGAATTGTGGCTACTCGTGGAACGAGCGCAGGTTTGTTCGCTCTGGATAATCAGGGGAATTTGTGGACTTGGGGCTATGGTACCCGTTTGGGTACCACTGGTACCGGCAATGTTTTAGAAAACAGGACACTTGCGACCCAAATGACATTGCCGGTCCATTCCGGTAGTGCCATTAAGATGATTGCTGCAACAAAAAGATTCAAAGCGACTGGGATCGGTAGCGGAGGTACCAATACCAGTACCAGCAATTTTGAGTTTGCAAATAATACAATTTCCTATTTTGTCTTGTATGAAGATGGAGCTCTGTACGCAATGGGAGAAAATACATCCGGACAATTGGGAGATTTTTCAACAACTAACCGCGATAGCTGGACGCAGCCAAGATATGCTGCCGATGGAGGTGCTGAAAACCAAATGAATGATATTAAATGGATTTCTACACAGGAACATGATGGTGTTGCCGGGTTTGTAAGCGCTATTAATGCCAATAGAAATCTTTACAACTGGGGTGTGGAGTCTGGCTCTGACATGGGAAGGGGCGCCGTAAATACAACGGAGTACACCGTTCGTAATCCCGGAATGCCTGTTAACTGGGAAGCGGGAAATAGCAACAGTAACCTATTGTTTGTTGAAAATGGGGGACACACCACCATGGTTCTTCAGGAATGCAAAAACACTTTTGGATATGTAGGGCACTATAGGTATGGCAGTATGGGTGATGGCAGAGCCGGAGGAAGTAATACTGGCGATCATTTTATCAGGTTCACAACTTCACCGCTATTGGTTTGCGGCATAGAAACCACTCCTGTCAATTTCGTAGTCAACTCGGCTACTTCAAACAATGAGTATTGTAACTCATTAGGAACAATTCAATTAGCGGGGAGTCCGGCCGGGGGTACTTACAAAATATTGGAAGTAGATGCCGGCACCAATTTCCAGGGGTTAAAGTTTACCGATGCTGCTAACAATAGTACGACCGGAAATCTGGATTTGAGCGCTTTTGCCATCCCGGCCAATGGCTCCAGGACCGTGCGTCTTGGATATGTAATTCCCGAAGGGCAGCCTTGTGCGGGCAACGAAGTGCAGTTGTTAATCAACATCAAGGCTTGTATTGTTTATAATGTTGCCATATCCGGAAAGATTTGGGTAGATGCAGATCAGGACGCTATAGATGACAGCTCGGAGTCTCCTTTGGCCAATAGTGGTCGTTATGCCAATTTAGTGGATGCCAACGGAGAGGTCATCCAGAGTGTTCCCGTTGATCCCGTTACAGGTGAATACACAATAACGGCAGGTCAGAATACCTTAGCAAGCAGCGGTGATTATAAAATCATCCTGACTACAAACCCCAGAACGCCAGGCACCTATCTTGATGCAGGAGCATCCGCGCCTAACGGGTATAAATACACCGGAACCAACCGAAATAATGGCGTAGATCCGGCAACTTCCGGTAATCTGTCAGAACAAAGCGGCGTTTTAAGCCTGGGTGATCTTTCATCTTACGCAAATGGCTCGGCACACGTAACTTTGGATGACGCCAATTTCGGGGTGAAGGGCAACATTGCCATCAGCGGTAAGATATGGCACGACACAAATGGAAATGCTGAGACGGAAGGCACCGAAAAGCCTGTAAGCGGAGATAGAACCGACAACAACGGGAATAATTCTTCTGTTACCACCTCGGATATCTGGGCCAACCTGGTCGATGAAAATGGGGAGGTGGTGAAATCTGTAAAAATAGCTAATGACGGTACTTATTCCTTTGCCGGCTTAACTCCAGGCGCTTCCTATAAGGTGATCCTGACGACAGGAGAACAACAGGAAGGCGACCCGCTTGCGACTGGTGCTTCCATTACGGGTTGGGTTGGTACCGGTACGAACGACCCGGTGAATGGTAAAGAAGCAACCAACAAGACCAACATGATCGATCTTGGTCAGGTTTCAGGCAATGTTACTAACGTCAATTTCGGTCTTCAACAACCTCCGGTAGCGGAAGGTTCGGAATATCTGATCGCTAAACCTGTGTCTGGCGCTACTATCCCGTTGAATAATACAGTCGTTGCGATCAATCCTTCGGGAAGCGTTGAACCACCCGTAGGAGATGATCCTGACAAAACCAATGATGCAAGACCGTCAGTAAAAATCACTGCGTTGCCTTATGTACCGACCGGGCAGGAGACAAATGCAGCTCCGAAACTGTTTTATAATAATGTTGAAATAACCGCCGCAGATTACGTAATCCAGAATTTTGACCCATCGTTGTTCTCGGTTAAGCTGGATGGAATAGGTTATGATGAAGTTTCTTTCGATTTTACAGTGATTGACGCTGCCGGGGAAGAATCCCGGGAGGCAACTTATACGCTAAAATGGGAAGGTGCGCTACCAGTGAAGTGGGAGGCCATCAGCGTAATAGAAGAGCAGGGAATTGCCATCGTGTCGTGGAGGACAACCGAACAGGTTAACGTGGCCTCTTTTGAAGTACAAAACAGCACTGATGCCAGAAATTGGAGGACAGTAGGGACGGTGGAAGCAATCAATATGTCTAAGGCGGCGTACAGCTATTCGCACAAGCTCGGTGGGCACCATGTTGAGTATTTCCGCATCCGAAGCAAGGATTTTGATGGCAGTTCTTCTTTGAGCCAGATAGTAAGCCTGAAGGGCAAAAAGCAAACGGGCAGCGTTTATCCAAACCCGGTTGTTGCCGGCGAGCTTACTTTTGATCTGCCGGTATCCGGATTGCTGAAAATAAAAGTGTACAGCACGGTAGGCACAGAAGTACTGAGTACGACGCTTAAGAGCAATGTCTTGAATGTAAGGAATCTTTCTTCGGGCCACTATGTACTCCAGGTGACGGGCCAGAATGGTGAGGTAGTTACCAGGAACTTTATTGTAAAGTAGCGCCAGACGATGGTGAAAAGCGGGGTTGCCATTGGGCGGCCCTGCTTTTTTTATTGTAGTGTCGACTACTGCGGTTTCGGATTATAGGCAGTGGTTCTATGGATTTCAAAATCTACCTACTGTCAGTTGAGTTGGAGGCCCCTGCGCCAATGAAAGCCGGTCTTTGCAATGGCAGAAAAATTTTCTTCTCACCATTTTTCAATTGCATTTGCTAATACACCGTCAACGAGTGACGGATCGAAAAGTGCGGCAAAATTCCGCTGGAGTGCCTACCTGGGAATACCGCTAGTTAGTGAACGGCGGCAAAATACACCATTTTTGGTATTGAACCCGGGCAGGGTTTCGTCGAAATTTGTTTGAGGTAAGGATACCCGCATTCCCGGGGTCCCGTCGTATGGTCTACCTTATCACACTTTAAAATCATAATCATGGCACCAACGTTTGACACAAAGCTTCGGGGTCGGAACCGAAACGGCTTCCGGCTGCCGGCGCTCATTTCGACTTGCCTGCTGGTCGCATCACTCCTGTCGGCCACGCTTTCCTACGCGCAGCGACCCTTTGTCACAGTCTGGAAAACCTCAGAATCCGACTATGGACAGACTGCCACCGATATATATTTCCCCGGTTTGGGCTCCAACTACCTGATCACCTGGGTAGGCAGAATTAACGGCAGGACGGTATTCGGTGAACTCACCGGGAACGGCCGGACACGGGTCCGTGTGCCGGGTGCGGGAACCTGGACCCTTTACGCAGGTCCCGGAAGCGGCACATTTTATGGATTACTCAACGCGGGTTATAGCGCTAACCCGCAGCTATCGGAAGTCAGACAATGGGGAGATGTCCGTTGGACAGCCCTGAGCAACGCCTTCAAGGACTATTATAACATGAATGTTACCGCCACCGATGTCCCCGACCTTTCCGCCGTAACCGATCTTTCCGGCATGTTCTCCGGGTGCGGCGCACTTACCGGCACCGTGGCTTTCAGTGCCTGGAATACAAGCCATATCACCAATATGGCCGGGATGTTCAGCAGTGCAAAAAATTTCAACCAACCTATCGGAAACTGGAATACGGCCAATGTAACCAGTATGGCTTCGATGTTCAGCGGTTGTCGTCTTTTTAATCAGCCCCTTGCCGGTTGGAATACTTCCCGGATTGCCAACATGGCCTGGATGTTCAACGGTGCGCAAAGCTTCAACCAACCTATCGGAAACTGGAATACGGCCAATGTGACGAGTATGGCTTCGATGTTCAGCGGCGCCGCTGCTTTTAATCAGCCCATCGGGAATTGGAACACGGCCAGAGTTACCAATATGAGCGCCATGTTTTATTTTCCAAACAGCTTTAACCAACCCATTGGAAACTGGAACATCTCCGGCGTGAAGGACCTTTCGCACATGTTCACCGGCAACCCGGTTTTTAACCAACCTGTCGGAAACTGGAATACAGCCAATGTGACGAACATGAGAGGCGTTTTTTCAAACACCGGCGCGTTTAACCAGCCCCTCGCGAACTGGAACACCGGACAGGTTACCAATATGTACTGGATGTTTTACGGCGCACAGGCATTCAACCAGCCGATCGAAAAGTGGAACACAGCCAACGTAACCACCATGTACGGTATGTTCGGCGGGGCCGCGGCCTTTAATCAATCATTGGGCAGCCTGATTATCGGAAACGTAACAAACATGGAAACGATGCTTGACAATTGCGGCATGTCCCGGGCAAATTACGACAAAACACTGGAAGGCTGGTCAGGGCAAAAGGTCCGGACAGGGATACAGTTGGGTGCACTCTCTATGAAATACTGCCACGCCTGGTACGCCCGCCGCATACTGACGCGCTTCAGCCAATGGCGTTTCTCCGGAGATATAAATGACTGCTCCGATTGCCCGGGATGCAGGACGACCGTTGCCGATAACGCCATTCCGGAGCCGGCTCCAAACCCGGTAGCAACCATTACGGCCTACCCCAATCCGGTACGCGAAAAGCTGTTCCTCGATACAGGCGGACAGGCAGTTAAAGGGGTAATCATAAAGGACCTGCGCGGAAACGAGGTTCTGACCGAACGAAATACACCCGGTAGCGGCAGTAGCCTGGCAGCAAAGGGGATCCGGACAAACCACCTTTCGGCCGGCTTCTATATCCTGGAAACAGAAACCACCAGCGGCCGGCGGTATACGCAAAAAATCGTCATCGAAAGATAGGCCGGTATGGTGCGGGATCTGCACAATCCCGCACCATCATGTTGTTTCCGCCGCAGGAACCGGATTTTTAAAAACGACAGGAGAGCGCTGAACGTTATCCGTGGAATGCGCAGGACCCGGAAAGAGGGACGTTACACGCGTATTAACATTGCTACCTGGAGATGTAATTCCAGGTTCAAAGCAGATAACGCCAATTAGAAAAAAAAACGTTTTGCCATCTCACGTCGTGAAGGCACGGCAAATCCTCACCACCCGGCTCCAGACCAGAACGGCTTCCCGATACTTGTCTGCCTATGGTTGAGAGGACCTGTCAGAAGCAGCGAACCGGCCAGGCTTCACGCCGAATTCATGGTAAAAATGTTTGCCGAAATGACTTTGAGATTTATAGCCGACCCGCATGGCTACTTCGTATACTTTGTACCTGCCGCTTGATAAAAGCTCTGCGGCATGTTTCAACCGGATCCGCTTGATGAATTCCTGGGGGGTTGTGCCGGCAAATTTTTTCAGGCGCCTGCGAAAGGTCATTGAGGACATATTCATGGCCTCCGCCAGGTATTCGAGTTTTAACTCCTGCTTGTCTACACGTTTAATTATAAGCTCCGAAACTCTCTCCACCCAAGCGGCATCGGCACTCATGCGGCCGGAAGACCGGGCCTGGTTGGTCTGTTGGTTAACAAAAAAAGCTTTCAGCCGCTCCCGGTTATCTAACAGATTAATTATTTGGGCTTTAAGCGCCGTGGTGTCAAAAGGCTTTTCAATATAGGCGTCTGCACCGAATTCCAGTCCTTCAATTTTTGATTGAACTGTATTTTTCGAAGTGAGAAGAATAACCGGGATATTGCATAGCTGTACATTCCTTTTTACCATGACGCAAAATTCAAACCCGTTTATCCCGGGCATAACGACGTCGCTTACAATCAAATCGACCGGGTACTGCAACAAGATCTCCATTGCTTCGGTAGCGTTGCTCGCCTCCATGATATGATATTGCCTCATCAGGAGCAGTTTGAGAAAGTCGATCAACTCCTGGTCATCGTCTACCAGCAAAATACGCTGTTCCATGGTGATATTTTTGAAGTGAGCATTTTGAAGGGTATTATGCTGGTTTAGCAACCGGAATGGCGAGTATAAACACGTTCAGGCCTCTCTCCTCAGTAGCGTACAGTGTAGCACCGATTGATCCTGCGAGAGAACGGCTTATGGAAAGGCCGATGCCGGTTCCTTTTGCACTTGAACTATTCTTTAGCCTGATAAAAGGTTCAAATATCTGCTCTCTCATGCCTTCCGGGATCAGGTTGCCGTCGTTTGCTACTTTTACCCAAATGATTTCGCGACCGGACGGCGAGAAGCCAAGCGAAGCGGAAATATAGTTTTTCCCATATTTTGTCGCATTGGAGAGCAAGTTGTCAATTATTTTCACCAACGCCTCTTCGTCGCCCATTACATAGAGCGGTTCTTCATCCATTTCAAGGGAATAGCTAAAATTCCGTTTTTTAATCTCATCGGAAAATACGGCGGTACGTTCTCTAAAAAGATGGGATAAATTAACAACGGTTTGATCCGTAGGAAGACCCTCGGTATAGGATTTTCTGAAGTCAAGGAGTTTTTGGCACAACCCGATGAGCCGGTCTGTATTGCGTGAGGCCATGCTTGTATACTTCTGCACCAACTCCGAATCAGTTGAATTCAACGTCACTTCATCCAGAGAGCCTTTCATCACGGTCAACGGAATATTCAGTTCGTGTGCAATGTGGCCGAGAAAATCCACTTTGGCATCATAAAGCTCTTTTTTCTTAATATTTTCGAGTTCTTCCTGCTTTTTGGCCAGTTTAAATTCCTGGGAGCGCCGGTAGCGATAAACCATCCGGATGAGCAGCAGCGCTGCAACCAGGGCGTAGACCAGCTTTGCCCACCACGATTTCCAGGCAGGGGGGTATACCTGTATTGCAAGGGAACGGATTTCTTTACCCCATTCCCCGTCGGGGAACCCTGCTTTTACAGAAAAAGTATAACTCCCGGGCGGCAGTCCAGTAAAATAAACCCTCCTGTTAATAGGAAGTACGGTCCAGTCCTCCTGCAGGCCGCTCATCCGATAGGCATAAACAATCTTTTTCGACAGGCCGGGGGTTTAAAGTGGAAAAGTTCAGACTAAAGGTCGACTTATTATAGGGTAGGTCTATCTTTTCCGAAACTAATGGTGATAATTTAAGGCGTGAATCGCCCTCTCCAATCAAAGCTTCCTGCTCATTGAATTGGAACCCGGTAATAACAGGTTTGCCGATAAGTCCCTGAAACTTTTTTTGCGGGTCCGGCCTGAAGCTAACCAGTCCTTTTATGCTGCCAAAATAAAGTGTACCGTCTTTTGCCTTGAAACCGGAATTATAATTGAACCGATTGGTGGGAAGGCCGTCTTCGGTGGTATAATTTCTCCTGATACCGGTTGCGGGGTCAAAGGAGAACAACCCCTGGGAGGTAGACACCCATAGTGTTCCGGCGTCGTCCTCAAGTATCTTGAAAACACGCTCCCTGTTCAGGCCATTGTAAAGCACGTATCTTTTAAAATTATCGCCCTTTATTTGGTAGCGACATAGCCCTGCTTCCGTACCTACCCAGACATTCCCCTTCGAGTCCTTGAAAATATCGTTAATTTCATTATTGGGGATGCTTTGCCGGCTTGCTTTGTCAAGCCGGTATTCTTTTTTTATCGCCCGGCCCCTGTCCAGGCAATAAACCCCATCACCTCTGGTTCCTATCCATATTTTTCCTGCATTATCTTCCTGTATACAGTAATAAAACGGGCGGTTTCGCTTGTCTGTCAGAACGGTCTCGAAACTGGCGGACTCCGGATCGAATTCAACAAGATCCACCTCTGTTCCGATTAGTATTTTGCCTGTTTTTGACCTGAAAAGAGAAGCCAGAAAATCACTGGAAAACGTTTGCTCGCCCTTTCTGTAATTTCTCTTTTTTAAATCCGGCAGATTGATCACATCAAGACCATGATGGAAAGTACCGGCCAGTATTTGCGTACCAGCGGCGACAATTCCATGTAAATTCCTATATGATATAATTGCTCCTTTTTCATCAGGACTAAACTGTGTAATATGACCTGTAACGGGATCCAGGCGGTTCAGCCCGTTGTCTTCTGTACCTATCCAGATGTTACCCGCCGAATCTTCCGCAATTCCCTTGACAATACTTCCGCTTAATGAATGAGAAGCAGGTCCCGGAATGTATACCCGGAAGGAAAGCTCGTTCTTCGGGTAATAATTCACCCCCCCGCTATAGGTTCCTACCCATAGGCCTCCTTCTCTGTCTTTAAACAGGGACCAGATGGTATCGTCTGACAGTGACGAAGCTCGTTGCAAATCTTTCTTTATCAAACCTGCAGCCCCTTTTTCAGGGTTATACTCGACAATCCCCGTTTCAACACCTATCCAGTAGGTGTTAGGAGAAATTTCTAGGATCTCGCGAAAATATAGCGCCTCGGTATTTGCCAACGGGAGGACTGGAGAGTTTTCAAAGCTTTTTTTTCGGGATTGTATAGCTGCAATCCGTGGTGAAGCGTGCCTATTAGCAGTCTCCCGTCCTTGATTTCCTTTATTGCCGTGGGTACAACGGAACGCCCACTTTTGTCTTCTGACAGTTGATCGTGTTCCGTGATTTTGCCGGTGGAAAGATCCACGGATATAAGTCCGCGCTCCCTCGTACCCACCCACAGGATTTCTTTTTCACTTATTGCCAGGCTTACACAATACCCCCTTTCCGGCCCGACAATTAACTTTGTAAGGTTGGTTTGCGTGTCGTAACTATATATTTTCCCGGCCGCTAGCAAATAAAGTGTTCCCGATTGCGATTCCAGTATTTCACTGATAAGCATGGCGTTTGTCCCCTTAATCAGACCAAACGTTTCGGTTGAGGGACTGTAGACATACATGCCGGAAAACGTGCCGACGTATAGGTCATTGCGCTTGCTTAAGAAAAGCGACTCTATATGGTTGTTGCCAAGGCCATTCGGATTGTTTTCGCCATATCGGAATGTCCTGAACTGATACCCGTCGAACCGGCTGAGACCGCCGTGGGTCCCGAACCAGATGAAGCCGTAACTGTCCTGGGCAATGCTCATAACCCAATTGTCTGCAAGAAAGTCGCTGTCCTTGTAATGACGGAAATAATAGGAAGATACGGCCTGGCTCAAACCGTATTTGCTTAAGACTGAAAATAGTAAGAGGAGGCAAAATCTAAGTTTCATGCTTGCTAAATCTTACCATTTAATGGCAGTTTAAGTGTTCACAACCCCGGCCGTCCATCTTTGATTTTGATTTCTAAATTAAACGGACAGGGTTATTTTTGCAATTGCGCACGAAGATTTAGGTGACTGGCAGGAGAAATATTTACTTTTGCACTGAACTAAATCACTTCCCGGTGCGCAACGCTTTACGGATCCTGCTCCTTTTAGCCGTCAGTCTTGTGGCCAATGCGCAGACGATGGAGGACGAGCATGACGATAATATCGCGATGCGCTATACCGTTTTGCGTGACTCCGCACAGTCGCCCGATCAGTACTGGCTCAAAATATGGGTCACCAACAAAAGCAAGTATGATGGCACGTACAACATAAGGATATCTCCCCATATCGATAATACCGTCTACTACTGGAATATCGACGCTGGCAAATGGCTCGCAACCCGGGTAGGAGCAGCGGTTGAAAGTGACAAAAGCAGGCTGAAAGGGGTAGTACGGGTCGTGCTGCGCGGACAAAGCACCACAACGATCCGGGTAAAAATGAACGTAGGCGCGTTCGGACGGCAGGTGATCAAACCGCTGATCCGGTTTGAGCGGGAAATTACCACTGCAAGCCGGGAAATGACGCTGTTCATGATGTGGATTGCTTCGTCTGCAATCCTTTCCCTGTTTATCGGCGTTCACTTGTACAGCTATTTCAGATCGAGGGACAAAATCTCGTTGTACTTTGTGACAAGCCAGCTGGGCGCCATTGTGTATATGATGGTTTCCAAAAATTTCCTGACAACGCTCATTTTCTGTCCGCCATTTACGGTAGGCTTCCTTCCTGACCAAAACAGTCACGCGTATACACTTAACAGTCTGTTGATGCATCTCAGCGTGGTGGCGATTATCTACGGCATCGTGCAGCTGACCAGAACCTACCTGGCGACGGGAAAAACAATGCCCGGACTTGACAAGATTCTGCGTTACGGATTGTATTTCTATATGACGTTTACGGTGGTCGTGGCGCTGATCAATTGTTTCGTGTTTTGCCTGAACATTTATTCATTGCCGTATGAGAATGCGCTGATTGCGATGCTTGTCGCGGCTGTGATGGTGACGGGTGCGGTGGGGTACATCCGGCGCCTGCCGGCGTCGGGAAGTTTTTTACTTGCCCATATACTCCCGGTGCTGATCATTATGTTTGTTGCCATCAAAAACATATTTGCGAGCCATTTTGGCAATCAGCTGTTCTGGTTGCCCGAGCTGGCAGTAATTTGCCATGCGGTCGGCTTTTCGCTGGCGATCGCCGAACGGGTCAGGGTGATAGAGCATGAATTAAAAATCAGGGAAACGGAAACAGGTCGGCTGGCGCTTGAGATCCAGGAAATTTCGCTGGAACGCCAGCTGATCGAGCTCGAAAATGAGCAGATATTAACCGACCTGCATGCGTTGGCCGAACGACAGAAATCGATGGAAGCAGAGAGCCGGCGTAAAGGGCAGGATATTGAAGAAGAGAAGCGCAGGAACGACGCGCTGCAGCAAAAACTGGAAGCAAATCAACGCGAGCTGGCCTCGTCTTCACTGTATATCGCGCAGAAAAACGAAATGCTTGCGACGTTGAAATCCCAGATCCGGGAGCTGAATACCGCAGGCGCTCACCTCGACCGGGAAGGACTGCAAAGTATTCATTCGATTTTGCAGAGCAGCCTTTACCTCGACGAGAACTGGGGGAAATTCAAACTGCATTTCGAGCAGGTACACCCGCATTTCTTTGAAGACCTCAAAATCAAATACCCGTCGCTTACGCGAAATGAAACCAGGCTGTACGCCTACCTCCATATGCAGCTCTCTGCCAAGGAAATCGCCGCTTTATTGAATATCGATCCTGCGAGCGTTCATCGGGCCAAGACGAGATTACTCAAAAAAATGACCCTTACCGAACGCAGCGACAAGCAGCAGGAAACCTTGTAAACGGCAGATTTACAGGCACGACTTTAACCGGTACCGGACTTGTCCATATTTTGTCTATACCCCTTTTTAGGTTTTGGGCCCGGGTGTGGCTTCTTTTGAAACGTCGAAAGTAAACCCGCCTCTTTTATGCAAAAAACCTCTACACTCCTGCTATACCTGTACGTCGCGCTTTTGTGCAGTTGTACGTTCGGGGCGCTGGCCCAGGTCCCGACGGAATTCACCGCCATTTCGTGCGGCAACGGGAATGTGACGCTCACCGCCGTGGGCTCGCCGCCTTTCAGATGGTACAGGAATACGCCGGGCAGCACCGTTTTAAGTACCAGTCGTACTTTTGTCCCGCCGTTTCCAGGTACTTACTACTACGCCGATTCCGAAGAATTTTACAGAAAGGTGGAGGTGTACGTCACCGCGAAACCCGATTCGGTTTTTAACTCGAATTTTGCCATATGCCTGAATACGCCCATGCATTTCGAGGCCAAACCGGACCGTTTCAAGTTTGCATTCAACGGGAACGGCATGAATGCAGGCGCGGAAGTGCAGGGAGAGTACCCGACTCGTTCAGATACCAGCCTCACCATGGAGGCTTCTGTATTCTGGCGCGGCGGAAGCGCCAGACAATGCATTCTCTACAATGGCAGTACGGGAGTCAACGGATACGGATTGTTTGTCAGTGCCGGCGGCCAGCTATCGGTAGTGGCCGGTGGGGTTAGTTTGAGTAGTACGGTATCGGTCACCAACGGGAAATGGCACCACGTAGCCGCGACCCGGACAGCCGACGCCAAAAACAAACCGGGCACATGGAAGCTCTACCTCGATGGCGTACCGTACGATGTAACCAATAACACCACGAAACCCATACAACCATCGCTGGCCGGGTTTTCCGTCGGGCGCAGCAGCACGGGTCTCGAAAGCTTTAACGGAAAAATCGACGAGGTGAAGATGTGGTTCGTCGCCAGGGATATCTATGGGATCGCCACCTCACGGATGGACGTGATGCCGGTACCTCAGAACGGCCTCGCCGGATACTGGCGGTTTGACGCGGAAACCGGCCAGCATGTACCCGATGTCAGCGGCAACGGCTATCACCTGACGCTTTCCGATAACCTCGCGCGTGCTTTTTCTTCCGGGTACGAATGGAACTTTGCAGGTACAAAGACAGAGGGCACCCCCTACCCCCCGGACCAGATTTTTGCAACGGCGGGAGACAAATCAGTGACGTTCACCGTGACGGACCTGGTAGGTTGTAAAAGCGACTCGGTCAAGATTCTGAATGCCAACAATTACAAGCCCCCCGTAACGGCATCGGCCTCGGTGGCAGCTGCCTGTGTGAACGATAAGATCAATTTGTTCGCATCCGGCGGAGGCATAGCACTGAGTTCAGACTTTAACGACAACCTGGGCGCCGGCTGGACCGTATCCGGCTTTGCACTGGAACCGTCAAATACATTTTACACGACACCCGACGGCAGCAAGGCCTACCTGGCATCCGCTTTTGGCAAAAAAATTACGGATGCCCAGATGATTTCGCCGGCATTCAGCACGAAACAGCTTACCGATGACAAAATACGCCTGAGTCATTACAATGCTCCTTCAACCCTCTCCCAATCGGCAAAAGTTCAACTATCTACCGACAAGACTAACTGGACGACCCTGGCGGAGTATACGGGAACACGGGGACTCCCTTTCAGCTTTGCGCGGGAGATCTGGTCACTGCCCGCCGCTTTTGAAAACAAGGACGTGGTCTATATCAGGTTCCTCTACAACGAAGAGTATTGTGAAGGCTGGGGCTCAGGATGGTATATAGATAACCTGGATATCTATACCGGATTGGGAAAAGCGGAGTTTATCTGGACATCCAGCCCCAATTATTTTAACGCCAACGTACAAAACCCGGTAGATGTGGTGCACAAAGGTCCCACTGCCTACACCGTGAGGGCCAATACGGGATGCATGTCCGATCCGGCGACAATCATCGTCAATACCAACCCAGTCGCAAATGCGCAGATCAGTATCAAGGACCATCCGGTTACGTCAAAAGACGTTTGCGCCAATGATGTGGTCAAAATAGTTTTTACCGGCTCCGGTGCACAAGCCCCGTTTACATTTGCGTATAAAGTCAATGAAGGTCCTGTGCAGACGATTACGACCACCTCGGGCAACTCCGTCGAGCTGACAGCGCCTACCGGTAATGCGGGCACGTTTGCATATAACCTGCTGCGGGTCTCCGGCCCGAATGCCTGTTCACGGGAGGTTTCGGAAGTTATAAGCATTATGGTGGCTGCAAAACCTGCTGCAACGCTTACGGGTTCTCAGTCGGTGTGCCAGAACGAACCTGCGTATATTACCTTCAAAGCGACCGGTGGCAGAAGCCCTTTCACCTACTCATATCAATACCCCGAAAATCCAGCCGGTTTCATCACCAGCGCCGCTGCGGAACTGTCCCTGCAGGTTTCCACGGCGGAGGCCGGCATCGCGGAATATATCCTGTATGGTGTTCGGGACGGCAACGGGTGCGAAACAAGCTATGAGGTCAACGGGAATGCGCCTGTCGCCCGCATCGCGGTGGGGGAAAAACCCGTTGTTAACGTAAGTCAACCACCGACAATACCACCTGCCGCTACTGAATTCCCGATCAATTACTGGTCAGAGGGTATAGGCAATCCCAACAAGTATTCGGTCAAAGCGACCGGGCCGAATGCTATGCCCGGCTTTGTTGCTGTTGAAAATGAATTTTTCAATTGGGGCAATTACCTGGTGCCGGTAAAAATTCCCGCCAGCGCGGCTGGTACCTATAATTTCGAATTCAGCGTCGTCAATTCGGACGCGGGTTGCCCGTCGGTTTACCCCATTACGCTGGAAGTCGCCGATAACGACTCCCGTTTGTCGGGGTTCTCGGTAAGCAATGGGCCGTTATCTCCGGCATTTGCCCCGGGCGTGTTTGAATATACCGCGCCGGATGTGCCGCTTAGCACCACCGCCATTTCCGTTACTGCAACCGTAGCCAACCCTACCTCGGTGATTACCAATGGTTCGACGGTGATTGCGAGCGGTGTGCCGTTTCAACACAACTTCGCATTCCCCGGACAGAATCATATATCGCTCAGAGTGACTGCACAGGACGGTTCTTACACTACTTACACGATTTACGTTACGCAGCGATACCCCCTTACAATCGGGGGGTACGACGGTGACGCCTACGGAGCCTATTCATTGCGCAAACTCGGGGTCCTCTTTCAGCATGGGACCATCACGCCCCCTCCGCCCGTCCCCGGCTATACCCACGCTGCCCAGCCACTCATACGCGTGCGGCGCGCAACCGACAATGCATTGCTCGATATCGGATTTACCGCTGACGGCGTGCTGGATACACTCGCACTGAAACGTTTTGCAGGTACGTCCGACGCCTTTGTTAACATATGGTACGACCAGGGCGGAAACGACCATGACGCCGTTCAGAACACCCCCGGCAGCCAACCCCGCATCGTGCACGCAGGTAGAGTCGAGCGTAAGGGCAGCCTTCCAACCCTGTATTTCTATGGCTCGACAGGCAATAATGTGTTTTTAAGCACGAATTCGTTTGTCGGGCGGGCCAACGGATTCGGCCTGTTTGCGGTGGCGGGGGTGAAATCCGACTTCACCAATAATGATAATGCGCTTGTAAGCAAAACGCTGGGTAATCAGCCCGCGCCCTGGGATATTTATGGCAGTCATTACGACGTGGGTAACGGAGCCGGTGGATTTGACGCAGCTACCACCACGGTACCGTTTACATCCGCAACTCCATTTGCAGTGAGAACGTTTGTAGGCCGGCGGTTTTCCGCTGTGCAGGCCTATCTGAATGGTTCCGTCAATACCACCGCCACTGCAATGGCCGCCAACCTTACCGATCCCGGTAGCCCGCTCACGATCGGATCGAGGCAGGACGGAGCAACACGTCTGGCTGGCTGGATCAGCGAGGTAATCTACCAGGGAGGCGGTGTTTATTCCAACCTTGTCCCGCTTGTCAATAACCAGAAGCAGACCTATCTGAAACCTTTCATTCACTCGTTCACCCCGGTGATGGCCCAGGGCAATGCGGAGATCACCATTACGGGCGAAAATTTTACCGGCGCCACCACGGTGTCGGTCGGGAATTCCCCGGCCACCATCTCCTCGGTGACAGCCGGTCAGATTAAAGCCACGATCAACGACGGGAGCAGCGGCGAGGTATCGGTTACCACACCGCTGGGCACGGGAAGCAAAGGCGGTTTCTATTACGGAACGCCCCCAGGTAAAACCCTTTCCTTCGATGGCGGCGACGATTATGTGACCATTGACAACGACTCCCCCGGTAGCTTTGGAACAGGCGACTTTACGATCGAAATGTACGCACGTACGACCCAGAACACCGGCGCGGGATCGGTACTCAACAAGCGGGACGTCTGCGGATTAACCAGCTACTTCGATTTTATCATTACCGACGGGAAAATCAAGTTTGTATCGTGCGAAAATGGGTCCGGCCTGAATTACAACAGCATTTCCGGCACGACACGCGTAACCGACGGAAAATGGCACCATATCGCTGTTACCAGGGCGGGAAATGTGATTTCACTGTATGTAGACGACCACCTGGACATTGCATTCACCACCCGCGGCATTGCCGATATTCAGAATAACACCGCGATGAAAATGGGTAATAATGTCTGCAATAACCGGTATTCGGGAAGTCTGGATGAACTCAGGATCTGGAATTATGCCAGGACGCCGGCAGAATTGCAGGCAGCGCGTTTCAATGTTGTCGACCCCAAGGCCGAGAACCTGCTGGTTTACTATAATTTCGACGTAACGGACAACAATGGACGCCTCTCCGACATCGCCGCTGCCAGCACTTCCGGAACCCTGCGGAACTTCGAAGGCGGGAGTAGTCTGACCGAAAGCTATTCAATGGTACTCCCTGTCGCCCGCGATGCGTCGGATTTCACTGCAACAGGTTTTACGGCCCGGTGGGCAGAACCCGTGGTGGGCTCGGCCGACCGTTATTTGCTGGACGTATCGGCAAACGAGCAGTTTGATTCGTTTCTTGAAGGGTATCACGCATTACCGGTAACCGGCACTTCACAAATTGTAACGGTACCGTCGGCCCGTTCCGGGCGGGCTTCGGCGGCCGGCCAATATTATTATTATCGTGTCCGGGCCGAGAAAACCGGGCTGGAAGGACAGGGCGGAAGCTCTAACATTACTACTGTCAGCTTCAACCCGCTGCCCGTGCACCTGGTCTCCTTTACGGGCACAAAGACTGAAAATGCCAGCGTGCTCAAGTGGACTGTGACCAATGAGCAGGAATTTGAAGGCTACGAAGTGCAGCGCAGCTTCGACGCCCGGACGTTTGAAAAAATAGCCTGGTTAGATGCCGTCTCCAATGGCTTAACCGCAGTCACGAGGTATCACTACCAGGACAATATGTCCGGCATAAATTCCGGATCCATGTATTACTACCGCTTGAAAATGATCGATCGTGACGGCAGCTACGCAATGTCAAAAGTGATTGCAATAGACCATGGGATGGGGAGTGCGGTCATCGGCCGTGTTTATCCCAACCCTGTCAGCGGGCGCGACTGCTTTATCGACATCAAGCTGGAAACCGCCGGCAACTGGCAATCGGACATCCTGGGCGTTACAGGGACATTGCTGAGGTCGAAACCCCTGAAACTTGGCGAAGGACATCACAGGATTTTATTGGAAACCCGCGACCTGCCATCCGGAATTTATTTGCTGAAGTTGAGAAATGTAGATTCCGGACAGGATGTCGTCAGGAAAATGGTGGTTAATTGACCGTCCCATACTTCTTTTCAGCAGCGGGTTCTTGGGTGGACCTGCACTACCCACTGCCACTTCCCGGTAGGTTAGCGGATGGATCCTGTCAGCATAACCCGCTGCTGAAATTTCCCGGTGCGAAATTTTTATACCTGCGAAAACGATACCGGTACCAGAAACACGTTGCTGATTTTGGAAATCGTGTTGGCATACTGCGGATCGGACACCAGTTTTTTCCATTCAGGATCCGCCAGGAAAGCCGTCCATCCTTTGTCGCGTTCTTCCATACTGCTGCAGGTGATCATATAAGTAAGGCGGGGCATCCGGTCCCCTGCAATTACCTCCCCGCAAAATACGGGATTCAGTTTTGCCCGTTCAAATATCGGGAATTCGCCGTCATGGAACATCTTGATTTTTCTTCTTACCGCGTCTTCGCTATACCCCTCATAAGTCCTTAATTCAAACATCCGCGCCTCGCCTGCCGGCGACACCAGTTTGGGGAAACCGTCAAACGCTGCCAAAAGCGTAGATGTGAAACGGCTATAAGCCGCTTTCTCGACCGGAATGTTGCGATACGCCGCGCTATTTTCGAGATAGGCAGCATCGGCCTTTACTTTTGCATTTACAGAAAGGTAATTTTCGATAGATGCATAGGGCGTCAATACATAAATTCTGGCCGGGTCCGACGGGCGCCATTCCTTGAACACCCCTACCGGTTTAACGCCGTACTTATTCAGAGCAGGAATCAATGCAGTTTTCAAATAGTTTTCAAGCTGCTTCTGGTCGCCACCGAACCGCGTTTCATATTCACGCCATTCATAAATTTCTTTTTGCACCGGGTCTTTGGCGCCAGCAACTGTGTGATCGAACGTTGCCGCAGTAACGGCCAGTGAAGATCGGATAAAACTCCTGCGATGCATGGTGATAGTGTTTTAGATTTCAAACTGGTTCCAATATACTGAAAATGAGGAAAAGACCATTTTGAAATCTGCATCAACAGACGTGATTATCCATAGTTTTTTGTCAGTCCTCACCTGAAGGGTTGTGAACAAAATTCAGGTAGTCTCCTGGCGTCTGCTTCAATACGTAAAAAATACTTAAAAATAGGTATTGCTATAGCCCGGACGTATAGTGACCTTTGTGCTTGAAAGACTACCGGCTCCCTCTTTTAACGCCAGTACACGAATCTTTCATTGCCCGTTACAGACGTGCCAGGCTGCTGTTGGCTGGGATAACCGGCCTTTGTTCCCGCCTGCCGAGAATTGAGAGCGCCAGGATAAAAGTCTCAGGTTGAATAAAAAGTTTAATAAAACGTATTGAGCACGGTTCAATGTACCTAAGAAACTGCTTTCGCCTTGTTGTAAGTATTTTAGTGCTGGCTGTCCTTCATGGGTGCAAGCATAAAGATGGGCAGGTACCACCCGAAGAGAACACAACGGAGGTTGGTAAGGTTGTGATCTCGGAAATGAAGCAAGTGGTCTCCAAAACGCTAAGTGCCCGAGGAGGAGAAGTGGGAATTCAGGATGCCGAATCTTCCTTGAACGGTTTTAAGATTACTGTTCCCGATGGCGCTTATACAGGCGGGGCGGAATTTTCGGTTTCTACAGCTAAAGTGGTAAGACAGAATTTCGGAGATGAGTATAAAGTATTAAGTCCGTTGATTTCCATTGCTGCTCCTTCAGGGAACAGTGACGACCTGATCACAATTGAAGTGCCGATTAATTTACCCAACGATCATTTCGCCGCAGCGGTTTTTATTAATGAAGAGGGAAAACCAGACCTTTTGCCAATGGTTTCGCTTTCGGAGAAAAACATTGTTTTGGCTGTCAACTCTTTTAAAGATAATGCTTTTTTTAAGGAGGCCCGGACCTCATCACTCATCAAATTGGAATTCCTTATAGTAGGAATTCTCGATATCACGCTGTTATCGGACAACTACTCAACCGCATTCGAGGTCGGTAAAGATAACTGGAGCTTTACCAATTTTGGTAGTATAGTTGCCCCGAAAGGATATTGTAACGGCGCATCCTTCTCCTCTCTCTGGTACTTCAACTCCAAAAAAGAGTCTACCGGCAGAACCCTGTCTACTTATGGCGCTGCATCCAACCCTCCGGCTACCTTAAGGCCGGAAGATGCGGAGCAACTAAACGCTTCGGGAATTAAGTATGTTTCTCTTATGCAAGGAAATGCGCATGACATGAATTTTATTGCAGCTTTTTATCAGACGATAAATTACATGAACCCCATAGAAAGCCATAAAAATAAAATTGCCTATATATATGCAGCCTTTTGCCTTAAAATAACCGGTAAACCGCTTTATCTAACACTTATAGATCGTAACAATTTAAGCCACTTTGTCTTAATAGTTGGCAAAATCAATAATGAATTGGAAATTGCAGATCCCAATTTTCCGAAAGAAAAGAGAAAAGTAGTATACGACCCCATAAAAAGAAATCTCTTGCCATATAACTCCGGTTCAAAAGCTGACGTTGCCTCTTCATATTCGGGGTTTATGCCACTTTCCTATTCATCGTTCAGCTATAGGAACATTCTTAGCAGCAAATGGCAAGAGCTTGAAAACGGGAATATCGGCCACGATAAATTTCCAGATTTCATGTACACTATTAAGACAATCGGTAAAGAGGTCACAAAAACAACACTTAATCAGGCTGCTGTAAACAAGATAGTATGTCCTTTCCAAATTGGAATAAGCAGTATTGCGAGCCAGCCACGCACCAAAGCCAAATTGATCAATGACAAAGGAAAAGTGATTGAGATCTCCGGAAATTCGCTTTACAATTTGCCTGGCGGGCGGCAAAAAATTGGCATTCTGGTTTCACAGGACGTAACTTATGAGAATAAGGTCTACGAAGATACTTGGGCAGACTTTCGTTGGTTTGATATCGAGGTCATTAGTGAAGAACAGGATTTCAAAAATTGCCAGATCACGACCGGGGAAGGGATTTCTATTGAAAAAGCCGGCGAAACCGACAAAGAATACGCTTTTTCTCTGGGAGCGACCTGTTCATTCCCACCAAAAACTGTATTCTTTTGGGACTTCGGCGATGGAAATACAGACGAAGCAGTTGACAAACAGACGGCTAAACATAAATTTTCGAAGGTCGGCGATTTTACAATCCGATTACGCGCATTGCCGCCCGGTGCATCAGACTATATTGCGAAGGAACTAAAAATCAGGATACTTCCTCAGTACTTTGTAAGATTTACCGTTGGGTCAAATGAATATTTAGTACCAAAATACACAGGTGACGCGATCAGCTTTAGTAACCACACATATGGAATTAGGCGTGAGTCCTGGCCAAGTCTGCTTGCAATCTATGACGACAGGAAGGGAAGTCAATCGTATTCGGCATTTCTATCTATTGACTTCTACAACAATGCATTCAAGGGAGTTGGAGATTATACTATAGCTGCGCCATTGAATGAAGACATCATGCTATCTCCCTACGCAAGCCGCACGGAATTTTATGCATCTTTGCCGTCAAAAGGACCCGTATTGAATGCGTATATCACTTCAACCTCAGGCTCCAGTTTTTTAGGTAAATCTGGAGGCAACGTAAAAATCACAAAATACGAAAAAGGGAGTATAATTGAGGGAACTTTCGAATTTGTAGGAGACGAATACATAAAAGGACTATACACTGTGAGAAATCAGCCCATCAAAGGCTCGTTCAGGGTTCGCCCTCAATTTGATAATTAACTAGTCGTCAATATTCATCCAGGCCTATGAGCAATCGTCGGTTTTCGAGTACCTGAATGGACATGCCGTAAAATTGTCGGGCCACTTCATTAACCTGATCTTCACTAATACATTCAATTTTGATAAGAGTAGCGAAGTGATTACTGCATTTTATTTCAGATACTTACATGATCTATACCATCCAAATTCCGAGGCAATACCGTGTTTTTTTAAGCCCCCTCATTCTACAACTATTCTGCTACCTATTCCGTTATGTGATATTATATATATTCCCGGAATCAAACTTCTGATTGGGCGTATTTCGGCGATCTTTCCGTTTAAAGACCGCTTTGTGAAAGGAATATCCCTACCGTCCATATCTGTGAGATTCAATATGGCATTTTCTTCCACTTCCATATAAATTACTCCATCCGATGTTGGATTGGGATAAGGTACGTCTGTACTTGAGGTACGCACGCTTACTATAGGAGAATAGGTATGGCTACCATCCAGATCCACCTGGCGAAGCCGGTAAAAACTCCGGCCCCGGAGAGGTGTTTCGTCAGTGTGAATATACGATTTGATTTCGTACGAATCTCCTTTTGCAATTATTCGCGCAAGTTCTTCAAACTTTTTGACGTCGTGGCTTCGCTCCACACTAAAATACTCAAAATTATGCTCCCCCGCAGTTGACCAGTTTAGCCTGACAACGTTACCAGATCCGGCGTTTGCCTCAAATGAAATAAGATTGACCGGTAATTGTATCCCCGCTTCCCCGCCTTCGCAAATGCCACCACCCAACTCATAACCATTAGACCACCCGGTGCACGGCGGATTCGCCCCGTTATCCCCAGTATTGACCGATAGCTCCTCGTCAGCGATGCGGCCGTTTGAGCCAGGGGTTAAAATGGTCTTCATGATCCATTTTAACCCATCCCAATAGATGTAAACATAACCGGTGTTGTTATACAGAGGAATTTCGTATGCGTTTTTATCATTTACTACGCCTCCGCTCCTGGTTTTCCTGGTGTCAACCGCCGGCCCTCCCTGTGGACCGGTAAGCTGTATGGTATAAGGTTGGCAATTGCCTGTAAGACGCCCGCCTCCCGCCCAGCCTTCGCAGGGGGGAGCAACGGTGTTGACACCGTTATAAAGTGCTATGTTAAAATCGAACGTATTCGGCCCTGTCTGTCCGCGATAGCCGAGTACCCATCGATAGCCGTTCCACCATAACATCAGGTCGCCACCACCGTAGAGGCAATTCCCGTTAAAAACTTTATATCCTTCTCCGCCTAGCGCATTCCTCATCTTATAGGCGGGCCGGCCGTTTATCAAATACAAATCGTTGGATAATACTCCGCCGTCGCCTGCCCAAAGCTTTCCCGGCGTATAAGTTCCATTAATCCAATAAACTTGGCTGGGATCTATTTCGCAGCTATAAGTGCTTGTCGTTCCGTTATAGAAGGCTATATTATTTGTCATTGTAACAGACGGCGTTTGCGCCAGTACATTAGCTTCGAAGCTCGCAAGAATAGCAATCTGAAGTACGTATAAGAGCTTTTTCATCATTTTATCTGTTTATTAATTACGAAGTTTTATTAATCATCTGCAACAAATTCGCAAAAAAAAACAACGTAGTAAATTAAAGTCACTATCTGATTTTCCCCCTCTATTACTGCCTGTTAATTAGAAAATCATAGACGCTATTTTCTTTTAAAAATTCTAAATACAACTGGTTACATTAGCGTGATTTTTTTAAAAATATGATGCTTATCAAACCGGATCTCTATCAAATAAATTCCCGGATTTAGGGGCGATGTATCAAAAAATATCCGATGATCGACTGCAGCATTTAATCTCGCTTCGGGTAATACTTTTCTGCCGTTTAAGTCTATAAGCTGAAATATAGCTTCAGATGCCTTATCGACCTTCAACTCAATAAAAAATTCGGTTTTCGCGGGGTTAGGGAAAACGGTCAGCTCATAACCGTTGAGCAGAGAAGACGGTTCTGTCGAAAGGATAATCCACTCGAACTCGTTAGACATCTCGGAAACGCATCCTTCCGGGCTACCTTTCACGTGATATTGCCCTGGCTTGGAAGGCTGGTAACTCCTACTGGTTGCACCTTGAATTAAGATGCCGTTTATATACCACTGGTACCCGGCGCTGCTTTCGGAGCTGGAGAGCGTATTTCCATCGACAATGTGAATTTCAGGTTTGGTCTTTTTGTAAATGAGCGTTACTTCCGGCGAAGACGCAGTACAAGTCCCGGTCCGGGCGGCAAGCGTGTACGCTCCGGGTTCGGTGGCCCGGTATTCCCGTCCCGTAGCGCCGGGGACCGGGGCGCCGTCCTTTTTCCATTGAAAACTCTGGAAGGAGCCTTCAGAGGTGTTTACGGAAATAGTAACTCCATCGCCGGGACAAAAAGAAGTGGCACCGGAAACAACGATTCCGATGTCCGGTACCGGCGCCGTCAGCGATACAGTCTTATTAATGAATAACGGGCAGCTTTTATAGGCCAGCCCTACCAATGGGTAACTCCCCGCCGTCAGTCCGGTCATCTCAAGATGGCCGTCCGTTACAGTTAGCACTTTGGTTTGTTCCACGCCCTCCTGTTCAAAATAAAGCGTTAACGGCGTACCATCCGTAAACGGAACGTTGATACGGATTTTACCATCGGATGCCAGGCAGGAAGTCGGCGGAAATGACGTAATGTCGCCAACGGAAAGGTTCGGATCACAATTTGTAATCGTTATCGCGTAATCCTCCGTTTCGCCATATTCATAAGACCCGCAGGGAAGATCAGGAGGCGAACCATAATTGGTTACGACACGCATCCTGGCATTGGAACGATGCACGGCATCGGCAGGTATTGAAAAGGAGCCGGTAATTGGCCCGGTAGATCCTTGAATCGTATAAAAAACCTTTTCGGACGAGCTGAAGCTTCCGTTACCATCAAAATCGATCCATATTGCAGCCTGAACCGGATTGGTTCCGGAAAGGAGCGAAAGTGAAAATGGGTAATTATTGCCAGGGACAAGATTTTTTACCGATGCATTAAACAATTGATACCCGTTGGCGCTGCAACCGGAAGAGGCGCTTAAAATTGTTTCGCCGACAGTGACGCCATTAAGCCCTATGCTGAAACCGGAACACCCTTTGCTGTACGAAATAGCTCCCGTACATGGAAAATCGTCCGTATAGTGCTCTCTTATATTTACCGCTAAAGGAGCTGAGGTAACCACAGCCTGATCCGGATCTTTGAATTGAGCGCGCACCCGATAGTTCCCCGTCTTAGGAAAAGTGGTGACGTAATCCCGGTCGGCACGTATCCATTCTGTATCAAAAGTGCTGTCGTTGTTTAAATCCCACCGGACCTGCAGCGCGGTAATCGCATCGTTGCCGTCTGAAGCAGCAGCCGATTTTAACAGAACCTGTGCATCTGCGAGTGAAACCGGTTTAAAAACGCCTATTTTGGGTTTGGGGGCCTCGTTATTCCCGGACCGGAGGGCTGTAACAGATAACGTGGCGTCGGTTCTGTTTCCTTGATTGTCAAGAACGGAAACAGTGTATTCTTTCGTACCTGAAGCAACGAAAGGAGTTGCAAACCGGGTTGAAACGCTGGTTCCGTCTAACGGTAACTCGCCGACACGTTCGCCATTGAACAGCAGAAACGCGGAAGCCAGACCGTCCGCATCTGTCGCATCGAATGAAATGTTGAGCAGGCCGTTGGAAATGGCGCCGTCGGAACGGACGGATAGGGAAGGCGCCTGATTCCTTATTTTATTTGGATTGAAGTAGTGGCTGGTATTGAGGTAAAGGGCTGCCGCGTATTCCAGCCGCATGTATTCTGATGTAAAAACAGAAGGAAACAAGGCCCCTCTTGCGTAGACATAACCGGCCCCCATCAGATTTCCCTGCCCGAACGCATGATTGCGGGTGTCGTGCGGCAAGCCAAAGGCGTGTCCGAGCTCGTGGATAGCCGCGCCCACGTAGTTGGAGGCGAGATTGCTGAACGTGGTCCCGATCGACGACCCGAAGGTGACGTTTTTTTTGATTGGATACGGGCCGAATTCCGGTACGACCTGGCCGTCGTAAGGCCCAGCATCGGTCAGTTTGTCAAGGAAGGGCAGATAATTGCTGCCGAGCACGGCAACTCCGCCATCATTTGCAGAGCCGAAAGAAGCTCCAAGGCCCACGTCCCCGATGTAGGTGCCATCAGGATTCATCAGATGGGACTCCGAAATCAACAACCAGACTTCGTTGGCAGCAAAAATGCTGAATCCGGCTTCCTGAGCAGCTTCGATATTCCGGGCGTAGACATTATAGTTATTGCCGCTTCCGGCATCACCCCTGAAATAAGCATCGTCACGGCGGCTGTTGATCAGGTGAACAACGGGTTTTCCCGTGCCAGGGTCTTTTTCATAACGGAACGTTTTATCCCCGAAACCATTCATTTCCATTTGTTCCCTGTAGTACGCCTGGGCCTGGTTAAGGAGCGCCTGGATTTTTTCCGGCGCGTGGGGTTGGGCCGTACGATTGGCCGGAATGATGTAAGCTGCTCTGACGACCGGGCTTTCCGCGAGCAGTCGGGAGGTTTTACTATTCTTCCGGGTAATTGCTTCCGGGCTGATGAAGCAATTCGGACCGTCGGCGCTTTTAATCTGGGACAGCGATATAACCTGCGCCGGTGAACGAATAGCCCAGAGACTGAACAAAAAAATTCCTGCAGCGACAATAACATTCGCTTTCATGGTAATTCCGCGGGTAAAGAGGTGGTCGCTATCTATATACGAGAGTTGCGTATAGTATTAATCGGTCCGGATTTTCCTTCTATAACCCGATTACTACTGGGCTACAATTCTTTCACAAAGAAAAACACCGTCAGGCTCATCGTCAATACTCATTTCTAGGTATATTTACAGTAGACGTATACGAATCCTGACCAGTCCCGTTCTTGAACCATTCTATTTAACTCACCTCTTAATAACATTGGTATGCAAACCCCTACTTTCCTCGAGTACCTGAAGTCGACTTCGGTGAGCATGCAACCTTCAAAAGACTATGGGCTTTTCATTGAAAACCTGCACCGGTATTCTGACTTTATCGACCGATGGGGACATATGACTTTTGTCATCGACGCTCCCTCCGCCGAATATCCTTTCCTGAGCAGGGGAACATCCCGTACTTTAGGACATGCCGTGGAAGCACTTAAAGAGGGCGGAGCAGAGTTTATTGCGACACGTTTGAAAGTCCCCAACGAGATATGCCGTGTAGTGATGGCTGATCAATTTCAATTTCTGAAGGAAAACCGGGAGCTTGAGGAAGGTTCGGTCAGATTCCGTATGGGGCTCCCCTTGGTCGACGCCAACGGAAAGCTTCGTTATCTCTCCCAGCAGCATGGCATCACGCACAAAGACTCCGCAGGATTGCCACTTGGGTATTATGGTGTCGTTAACTGGGTGGAGGGAGTTTCAAAAGCCAAAATCTTCCAGCAGATTGATGTCTACGACCAGGAACTGCACGACTGGAAAACTGTGAGTTACAAAGAATTCCATCCGGACATCGATGAAGACAAGCTGCTAAGCAAACGGGAAATTCAGATCCTTCGTTTTATTGCCGAGGGATATGGCAGCAAACAAATCGCGGGTAAACTGAACCTTAGTCTGCATACGATTAATACCCACCGAAAAAATATGATGCGAAGGACCAATAGCCTAAACACGGCCGGGCTCCTGGCATATGCCATGTCTGTGAATCTAATTTAGGCATAAATCCGAGTTCTCAGAATGAATAAGGAGCTTAAAATATTAAAAATAGGGCATACTTCACAGCGTAGCTGGCGAGAGTGTCATGCCGCAGGAAAAAAAAGGAAACAACGGCGCGGCGGTACCCTGCTATGGCTGCATAAGTTACACAACTCATCCTCCATTTTCATGACACATTCTTTTAGACTGATGCCACTAACTACTTCTTTGGGCTGATCCTGTTGAGCGTATAGCCAAAGTCCGCGTTGCCGATAAGCAAATCACGGTCTTTCCCCAGAAAAAAAAGAACATTTTCGTCGCCTTTCATCAGGTATACGGATTGGTTCGGGTCATTGAGGTCCAGCTGATATACAGTTGCCGTCGAGTCAGTTTTTGTTCCGGTTTTCTGGGTCCAGCTACCTTCCCGGACCCGCTGCCGATACAGCGTCCCTTCCAGCCGGTAGGTAGTGTGAGTTCTGGTTTGTGGATGTTGATAAAGCACCAATCGCCATTTCAATTTAAAGCAATCCGAGCTCACAGGCCGATTCAGGGCCTGGGCGATCTCTTGGCAGGGCGTTCGCCCATCGAAGACGCCCGCTACCGTTGGCCCGGTGGGTATGTCCGCTACGGAAAGCGGTAATGCGGTAGTGGCCGGACGGAAAGGCGGATCGACGGACTGAGTCGATGAAAAGCAGCAATAAGACAGTGCAATCAGCAACAGGATGGCTTTCATAGTTCTTTTAATTTACTGAGGGTATAGCTCGCGCCGGCCGTTCCAACCAGCAGCGTGCCGTCTGGTCCCGTTGGATGCAGCAGCGCCGGATGAATCAGCCTCAATGCCAAGAACGCACCCTGCTGAGTCCCCTGAAGGTGGTAGACGGTGGAAACGCGGGTTGACGTTCGCTCCTGGTTACGACTCCACCTACCCGTAACCAAACGTTTACCCGTCGTTCGGATGGTGCGGTTATCGACAAAATACATGGACTCGCTGGCTAAAGTGAAGACCGTCGGCAAGTGAGTCTGAGTATCTTCGTAAAGTGTCAGTCGCCAGTTGAGCAGGTCACAGGGGCCTGCTGCCGCAACGCCGTGCAAAGGTCGGACTGCTGCCCCGCACGGGCTGGTTGCCCCAAACACGCCTGCTACCGACGAACCGGCCGGGATGACCTGAGTCGCCTCCTGGAGCAACTGTTCCCATTGGCGGACATTAGCCGTGACAGGGCCGGTCAATGCCTGATTAGTACCGTCAATAGTCTTGTAGCCGGCCAGGGGAACCAAGGCCAGAAACAAAAGCATTCGGAAGACGTTTCTGTGATTCATTATTAACAGGTGGTTTGATCCTTGATGTTAAGAAGAACCAAATATGGGCCACCGGTTTCAGCCATGCAAACTTATTTGACCGATGCCTGAGCTATACGGACAAGTCCCGTATTTGACGGGATAAACGGAACTATCCATGTTAGGCTGGCGTCTATCCTGCCAGGTAGTCCGATGGTGTAATAAGCAGCTGATCAGAAGCAGGTTCGTTGGCCCATGGCTATCTTTGTGCCGGTATGACAAAGTATAAAAACAGAATCCTTACCCACGTACTCGGATGGCTGGCTTACGTGCTGGTCATCGCCTTCGGGGCAGATGAGCTGGATGCGGATTTTCTGGCGAAAAGTGGAGCGAGCTTTTTGCCGGTAATCGCCATTTTTTATGCCGCAATCGGTTGGTTATTTCCGTTTTATTTGCCCCAAAAACGCTATGGCGCGCTCATTATCGGGTTGAGCTTGGTCAGTCTTATGGCCGTGGGGTTACGATTTTGGCTGGCCCAGCTGGCCAACCACATGAGCGGTCAGCATCTGCTCGATGATTCCTTTTCGAGCATTACGTTCTGGAACCAGTTCCGGCTCAACCTGATGTTTATTGGGATCAGCTTTGCCTACTGGTATGCCCGCCGCAACCATGAGATCGAACAAAACCAGCAGTTGCTAGAAAAAGCGGTGCTTAATGCCCGGCTGGCCTCACTCAAAAATCAGATCAACCCCCATTTTCTCTACAATACCCTGAGCTTTCTCTATACTAAAGCCTTGCCCCTGTCCCGGGAATTGTCGGAGGCTATCGCCGATCTTTCCGATATGATGCGCTATTCGCTGGAGGAAGCCGGCGAGAACGGACAGGTGGATTTGTCCAGGGAAGTGGCTCACCTGCGGAACTTCATCCAGATTCACCAGTTTCGTTTTGAGCACCGTCTGCACATCAAATTCGAGGTGGGTGGTAGTCTGAATGGCTATTCGATTATGCCGTTACTGCTGATTACCTTTGTAGAAAACGCCTTTAAGCACGGCCGGCTCGATGATCCCGATCACCCGCTTTGCATCCAACTGCAGGTAAATGCCACAGAGCTCTTTTTTTCGGTGAGCAACCGGAAGAGCAGCGGCCGCAAGGAACGATCCAGTGGGATTGGACTACCAAATGTCCGCAACCGGCTGGAGCTGGCTTATCCAAAGGCCCACACTTTAGTCATCGAAAACGGACGGGACGATTACCGGGTATCCCTTCACTTAACTCTTAACTGATGATAAACTGTTTAATAGTGGATGATGAGCAGCATGCGATCGATTTGTTGAAATTGCACATTGATAAAATACCCCTGCTGCATGTGAAGTGGTCTACGACGAGTCCTCTCGAAGCCTTTCAGTATGTCCAAAAGCACCGCATTGACCTGTTGTTTCTGGACATTCACATGCCGGAATTGGACGGCATGCAGTTTCTAAAACTGTTGGGCGGCAAGGTACCCGTTATCCTTACCACAGCCTATTCGGAATACGCTCTGGAGGGTTATGAATTCAGTGTAGTCGACTACCTGCTGAAACCTGTTCGCTTCGAGAGATTTTTAAGCGCCGTGCAGAAAGCGATGGACCGGCAAAGTACAGCCACCGTACCCATGCCGGTTGCGGGGCTCGACAGGCCGCCTCCCGACAATGATTTCCTGTTTGTCAAAACGGAGACACGGGGTAAGATCGTTCGCATTTCCCTGCCGGAGATTGACTACATCGAGGGCTTGGGTAATTATGTTTCCTTTTGCCTGCCGACCGGCCGTATCATCACGCTCTCGACGTTAAAGGACCTAGAGGAGAAATTACCGAGCTCTCATTTCATTCGAACGCATCATTCGTATCTGGTGCCAATCCACAAAATTACGATGGTGGAGGGCAACGAAATTCAGGTGGGCGCTCACCGGTTACCCATCGGAGAAGCTTACCGCAAAGCCTTTCTGAAGGCAATAGAGTCCCGGATTCTCAATCAACGCAAGTAAAAGCGGCCAGTTCCCTGGGTGGCCGTACCCGGCTTCTACCCGGAGCGGGCGGTACAGGGGCCTGGCTTACCCACGGTGCCCACTATAATAACGAATACCGGCTGATCCAAAACGTACGGCAGTGGCACCCGGGGCCGGGCGCCACTGCAACCCGCTGTCCGGCTGAAACAGCTGCAGGAAAGCCCAACTGATCCCTTGCTGAGTGACAAATCCGTTAGTTGACTGACCAGTTGACGTCCGTCCACCTCACCTCCTGCGGGAGAAGACTCCTTTGTGCCGCAATCGCTGCTACCCTGCCGGCAGCCTGCCCCATAATTGCCGCATTCCCCGTAACACGGTAGCTGGAATGCGCCACGAAATCTCCGCTGATACATCTTCCGGCCATCATGAGCCCTTTGACGTCTTTTGCAATCAACGCCCTCAGGGGTATATCGTACGGCTTACTGGGAATACCTCTGTTATAGTTGGTTGTATTTTCGTGAGACCTCTCGACCGAATGTACATCTACTCCGAAAGTCACCCTGCATACTGCGTCGTGATAGCGGGCTCCCTTGATCAGATCTTCCCGGGAAACGGTATGCAAACCATGAATCCTCCTGCTTTCCCGTACGCCTATCTGCTCGGCGGTGGAAACAAGTCGCAGGTTTTTCCAGCTCCCTCCCAGCGATCTGAGACTATTAATAATTTTATGGACTTCTGCCCTTCCCCTAAGTGTAGCCTCTGTAACCTGGAAGGCATCCGTTCCCTTGAAACCATATTCATGATTGGCCATCAGCATATGGAGGTCGTCAAATATCGGGTGGATACTCGGCCTGGCATAAGAAGGTGTATGCCCGCCTTGTATGATGGCCTTTTCCAGTCGTTTCTTGGACTGTGACCCGGACTTGCTATCTGCTTCGTCCCGGATAAATTCCTTTATTTCCTGGTAATGCACTCCGGTTATCAGACAGAGCATGCTCATGGGTTGTCCCTGTCCGGCGCTGTCACCGTAATCAAAACCGCATCCTGCGCGCGCCGCCAGGTCTCCGTCGCCACTACAGTCGATAAAAATTTTTCCTGCCCACGCCTCTCTTCCAGATTTCGATTCTGTGACCACGTGCGTAAGCCTTCCGTCTTTACCAGCAGTAGAGACCAGCCGCGTAAACAATCTGATCGTGACTCCTGCTTTAAGGCACATTTCCTCCAAAAGTAATTTCATGTGCTCCGCATCAAACGAAAACGAGTTACCGGTAGGTACGGTAGCGCTCCCACCCCGTTGTCGTAATTCATTTTTGATCTCTTCCACTATACCGGACTTGTTTTTGTTGTCCAGGATCCATGTCAGGTTTCCGGAAGTCCAGACGCCGCCCAGGCAGCCGTGTACTTCCAGTAGCAATGTTTTGGCTCCGGTTCTTCCCGCTTCTATTGCGGCGGCAACACCGGCAGGCCCGGCGCCGCAGACAACCACATCGAAATCCCCGGCAACAGGAATATCCCGTGCCGGTTCGTTCAGGCTGTCTGTACCCTGATAAGTTGTCTGGCCGATGACAGCGCCCGAAACCAGGGGCAAGCCGGTCATACCGGCTAGCGCTGCAGATATGAAATTTCTTCTTTGCATTTTTATAAGTTATTTAAATGATCTTATTCTTTATTAATAGCCCGGCAACTCGGCTTCGTTCTCTTTGTCGCTTTGTCCAACAAGAACACGATTCGCCACCACCTGGCCCATCGGCTTTGGGAGTAACGCGGACAGCCACCAGCCGTAAGTAATCCCGTCAAAAGCGGACGAAAAGTTCCCTCCTCAGTGTAATCAAGGAACTGTGGCGGACGAATACGAGAAAGCACACTGCTTACCCGCCGGTCGAAGGTATCTCCGGTAGAAGCCGGCATGTTAACGTCGGGAGCAAGCAAAAAGGGGGAGAAAAAAAGTATTTCATTTGCTTGCAACAACTTCAAATTCGGTATTACCATCTAATTGATCACCCTGTAACTCAAAAACTAGCCGGGAGACTTTTTCGCCAACGCCGGCCCGGAGTTTTGAATCTGTAATGTCAAAGTCTTCGATCGTGGCTTTCAGCAAAGCGGCATCATATTTCATATGCAGCAAGAAATCTTTACCTTCCAACTTTACAACGCCTGGTCCGTGAAGACTGCAGAGAAGGTTTGTCATAAAATTGACGGTATTTCCACCCTTATTTTCGGTAAGCCGGTAGTGATCGTTGATCACAAACCTTTTGCCTCGTTCAAGGGTATAGCTTCTGATCCAGGAAGTTACCTTTGCTTCTGTCGGGTACGCCTTTGAGATATCAGTAGAGAAAGAGACTTTAGCTGAAGAAGCGGTGTATTTTGAATCAGTGGCTTTGAAATTGCCGCCATTTTTTTGCCCGACTCCGTTTATCACCGGAAGATTATGATAATTGGATTGCATGGTCCAGATATTGTATCGTCCTTTTCCGAAAGTCTCTTTCGTATAATTTCCCACGCCGACATCCAAGAACACTGGTTGTCCATTGTAGTAGAGCATAAACGAACCTACATCGTTGTGGTTGTGCTGCTCGGCATTGTTACCCCCTTTAGCAGAAAAGTAAAATCCGTGATTTGTACCCTGCCTGTCTCTCGCAAGAGCCATGTCCCAGTCGGGAAAGAAATAGTCGGCAATAAGCGGTTCAGCCAGTTTTACCGTTCCCCAGTCTACCGGTCTGAAAAGATCTTCAAGAGACGCTCCTCCCCTTCTGTCCACGCCGCTTCTGCTTTTGAGGAAGACTCCGAAAGACTGCATAACCTGATCTTCAATGAGCTGCCCTATTCTGAAAATCCGTTCCGGGCCCTGGCTGATCCGGGCTGGTGCGTCAGCATAATTGGTGTAGTACGTTCCGTTGCTGATATAAACACGGTAAATATATCTTCCCATATCCCTGATTTTCTCGTTTTTGAAGATATCGATCCTGCCGTCAGACATACGATGAAGCAGATCAAGATAGGTGAAAAGTCTACCTACGGCCGCTCCCCAATAGCTGGGTCCTTCGCTACAGGAGCCGTCAGGGGGGTAATTATTGATGAAAACATCTACAGAAGAAAGATTCTTATAAACGGCTTCGAGCTTTCGGGACGGGTCGTCTTCCATGAGCATGATCACATTCAGCAGGTTGAGGTTGCACCAGAGATTCCAGTTGTTGACCCTGCCGTCTCCGTTCCGCCCGAACAGCCACCAGAAATCGTCTCTCTGGTAATAGGGCTGTAATATTTTGGAGTTGATCTCATACCTGATCCTTTGCGAGATAACCGGGCTTATTTTATCGAACTCATCGTGCAAAAAGTGGTATATCCAGGCCAGTGTAGCAGCAGTATTACTACCAAAGATATCGATAACCGGGTTTTCAATATCGGGCAGAATGGTAGTGGGATTATCGAGCCCCCCCTCGTACCCATAAAGGTAGAAATGCGCGGAAGATCCCCAGTAGGTTGTCTGACAGGTAGAGAAGACGCCGTTGATGAGATCATCCAGGAAGCGTCCTTTTCCTTCCGTCAGCTCGGCCATCATCAGTGCATTCAATGCGCCGTCACGCCGCCGGTTCAGATCATCTACTTTTGCTCTGTCGCCTGTCCTGGTAAACAAGAGATAGTCAGTCGCTTTAATGTGAGGCCATTCGAAATCCAGGTACTGCTCCCCTTGATGTATCAGGCTTTCTTTCGTTGCTTCCGGGATCTTATTCCAGGCAGACCGGTCGCGATAGGCAGGATACTGAATCCAGCTATTGTCCCATTTTATGGCTTTGCTGATAAACTCCCTGGAATATTGAGTGGTGAGCGGTGACATTTCGGATTGAGTGTAAGCCGATGTTATCTGACCGGGCGCAGTCAGCAGGAAAACGACGGCGCCGACCCGTCCAATCATTAAACTGCGCTTCAAAAAGCTATTCATAACTATTGTGTTCGCTTAAAGAGTCTTTATTGCTATCCGTTTGTACGGTTATTTTTGCGATGCCGGATTTTACCGGTTGAAATCCGGATTGGGTACCGGCATCTGCGCATTCAGATCCTTGCGCCAGTCGGAGAGAAGTTTGTGCAGCTCCCCGGTTTTGTCGGGAAACCTGGCCGACAAATCATGCTTTTCAGACAAATCGTCGGCCAGGTTATAGAGCTCCAGCCTACCGCTTTCATACGACTCCACCAGCTTAAAATCGCCGACCCGGACTGCCCCCGCCGGACGCCCCATCTGGTTGGAAAAATGCGGATAATGCCAGAATAGCGGCCGTTGCGGGTCACCGGCTTTGTCCCTCTGCTGGAATAAGGACCACTGGCTTTTACCGTCGACACCTGCAGGCAATGAGGTAATGCCTGTCAACTCACACAGGGTAGGCAGGTAGTCTATACTGCTGTAAAAGGCATCCGATACGACTCCTTTTGGTAATTTTCCCTCCCAGCTTACGAAGGCTGGTACTCGTATCCCGCCTTCATAAACATGGCCTTTCCATTTCCTCAGCGGTTCATTGATAGTGGGAGCAGGCCCCAGCTCGACCATACCCAACCCGCCGTTATCGGAAGTAAAGATCACCAGGGTGTTTTCCAGGAGGCCCTGGTCTCCGAGCGCCTGCATAATACGTCCGACACCGTCGTCCAGGCTCTCCAGCATCGCTCCGTAGTTAGGATTATAGATGCCTTTGAACTGCTCGAATTTCCTCATGTACTTTGCTAATTTGTCTGCACGGGGGACCAGCATAACATGAGGAGCGGAATAGGCAAGGTATAAAAAGAACGGCTTACCGGCATTTTGCCTGATAAATTCCACGCCGTAATCGGACAGCTTGTCAGTCAGGTAGACGGAGCCATCATCTTCGTAGTCCGTTTGCTGAGGCGAGTCTTTCAGGATCGAGTAGTTGTAATAGTCAAGGCCGTTTTTATTTATCATGCGACTATAATCGAAGCCTTGCGCCCATGGTCCCTGGATTTCAAGTTTTCCTGCTTCTTTCGAATGCAGGTGCCATTTACCGACCATTCCCGTAGTGTAACCCTTACTTTTAAGCAGCTCGGCCAGGGTCACCTCTGCAGGATCAAGCTCTGCCCGCCATTTCGGGGGTATCACCGGCGAGGATTTATCTACCCTGTTACCCGCAATATAATTGGTCAATTGCAAGCGCGCCGGGTATTTTCCCGTCATGATCGAAGCCCTGGTGGGCGAGCAAACCGGGCAGGCCGAATAAGCCTGGGTAAAGCGCACACCGTTTTGCGCCAGTTTGTCCAGGTTAGGCGTCTCGTTAAAAGGGTTTCCGTAACACCCCAGATCCATCCAGCCCAGGTCGTCGGCCAGGATGAAAACGATGTTGGGCCGTTCGTTTTGCTGCCCGTGGGCAGTAACTGCAAAAAGAAGGAGGCCAATGGCTAAAAGTCTATTTTTCATAAGTCCGGGGATTTAGCTTTTTAAGAAAATACTTTCTATTAATTATGGAAGACTGAAAGCTACTACCTTATTGCCTTTTTTTGTTCCAAGTTTTGTGCCGCCGCAAGCGATGACCACGTATTGCTTTCCATTGACTTCATACGTGCCCGGCGTGGCGAACCCGGCTGCCGGTAGCTGCGTTTCCCAGAGTAACTGTCCGTTTCGCTTGTTGTAAGCCCGGAACATACCGTCGCGCGTGGCAGCGATAAACAGCACCCCTCCAGCAGTTGTCACCGGTCCTCCGTAGTTTTCAGTACCGGTAGGCGGAATGCCCGCGGCTTTCAGTTCGGGAAATTCCCCGAGCGGATGCTGCCACAGCTGCTTACCGGAGTTCAGGTCAACGGCTGCCAGTGTGCCCCAGGGAGGGGCAATGGCCGGGTAGCCCTTGCTGTCCAGGAACTTATTATATCCCGTTGTTTTATAAGGGAGCTGGGGTTTCCGGGATGATCCACTCCCGGGGCTCCCTGTTACTTCCTGTTTTTCTTCACCAAACAAAAATGAGATCAACGCCTGTTTTTCTCCAGGCTTCAAGGCCGGGAAGCCGGGCATCATACCTTTCCCGTTATTAATAACCTGCCTGACATACTCCCGGTCATGGCGTTGACCAATATCGGCCAGTGAAGGGTAGCCGCTTAGGGCATTGCCTTTCCGGTCGGAGCCGTGACACGCAGCACAATTCAAAGCATAAACCTGCTCTCCGGTGCTGAGATGAGCCAGCTCGCTTTGTTTCGGCGCATCGGTCATGGTCAGGATCCAGGCCATTTCGTTCGCATTCACATACAGTATCCCGTCAGGATCGACCGCCGATCCTCCCCACTCGGCACCTCCGTCGAAGCCGGGAAAAATAAGCGTCCCCTGCTTGTCAGGAGGAGCGTAGTACCCTTTTTTTATACTTTTCAGCAATGTTTTTAACGAGTCGAGATCAGGACTATACGGATTCAGGTCGTCTTCGGTAAGCGATTGCCTGGCAAAAGGCGCCGGGAACCGCGGCCGCGGCTGGGTCGGCCAGCTCGCTTCGCCCGGCAGGCTGCTTTTTTCCACCCGCACTTCCTCTATCGGGTACAATGATTTGCCGGTAATGCGATTAAACACATAGATGTGCCCCGACTTGGTTGTCAATGCTACGGCGTCAATTTTTACGGGTCTGCCGTCGGTTCCTTTTTGGCGAACCGTTACCAGGTTAGGCGGCGACGGCAGATCCCGGTCCCATATATCGTGATGTACCAACTGGTAATGCCAGATCCGTTTGCCTGTTCGTGCGTCCAGCGCAAGCAGGCAATTGGCAAAAAGGTTCCGGCCTTTGCGGTTGCCTCCGTAAAAATCATAGGCCGCCGAGCCTGTAGGAACATAAAGAATGCCCCGGCGCCGGTCGATTGCCATACCCGCCCAATTGTTTGCACCGCCGACGTCTGTATTCTTCCAGGCATCCTTCGGCCAGGTTTTATAGCCGTATTCGCCCGGATGAGGAATGGTGTGGAATACCCAGGCCAGTTCGCCCGTTCGTACGTCGAATGCCTGCACGTAACCGGGGGCTGCGTCAGCCCCTTCCGACAACCGCATAGGCATCACGATCAGGTTTTCGAAGACTGTTCCGGGGGTATTGGAAATAACAAACTTGTCTCTGGCCTGCTCACCCAGGCCGGCGCGAAGGCTAACCCGGCCCCCATCGCCGAAACCGGCAACAGGCTTTCCTGTTCCGGCATCCAGTGCATAAAGCCACGACCTGCTGGTAAAAAGGATACGGGAATCACCCCTCCCATTTGTCCAGTATGCCACACCGCGGCTGGTACTTGTGCCTGATCTGATCTTATCGCCGAACCGCCAGAGCTCCCTGCCGGTAGCGGCATCCAGGGCAAATACCTGCAGCGCCGACGATACGCCATACAATACCCCTTTCACCGTGATGGGATTCATTTGCATTTGCCCTGAATCGGGCGCGGCGTATGTCCACGCAACCCGGAGCTGCTGTACGTTGCCGGTATCAATTTGGGTAAGGGGAGAATAGTGATTGCGATCGGGGCCTCCCAGGTATTCGGGCCATTCGGTATCGCCGCGTTCCCGGGATACCGAGAAGAATGATGCCGAAAATGCGACAATGATAAGTAGTATTAAAAGACGAACCATCTGAATTATCAACTGCTCTTTTAGGTTGTTTTAGTCGCTATCCAGGCAAAATGCCACGTATTGATCGCCCGATTTAGTGTTGAGCTTTCCTCCTCCGCAGGCGATCACGATGTACTGCCTGCCATTGACCTGATAAGTACTCGGTGTTGCGTAACCCGCCGCCGGCAGCGCATGCTCCCAAAGCATTCTTCCTGTTTTACGGTCAAACGCCCGGATTTTTTCATCCCGGGTAGCCGCAATAAAGACCAGACCTCCGGCCGTCACTATTGGCCCGCCGTAATTGTCGGTTCCTGTCCGGGGAATACCTCTTTCCGTAAGCTCCCTATATTCTCCCAACGGGATCTGCCACCGATGCTCACCCGTATTCAGATCGATCGCGGTCAGCGTACCCCACGGAGGACTGCTTACCGGATACCCATTCCGGTCATACCACCGGTTGTAACCGGTATGCCGGTAAGGAGTCCTGACCGTTTGTGAAATTTCAACCGGTTCTTCTACCGTGTTATTAAACAGGAAACCGACAATGGCATCGCGCTCGGCTCTTGAAATATGAGAGAACGAAGGCATCATGCCCCTGCCCGTCTGCAATACCTGTATGACCTGGTCGCGGGTGAGCCGGTTATGGATTTCCGATAATGACGGATAAGATCCGTCATGGTTGCCCTTCAGGTCGGCACCGTGACAGGCCGCGCAATAAAACTCGTATTGACTCTTACCGGCAGAGGCGCTTCCGGAGGCGGACAACTGCCGCCGTACAAGGGACATATAAACAGGGATTTCTTTCGCCGGCACGTATAGGACGCCCTCCGGATCGGTGGCGGCGCCTCCCCATTGCGCGCCGCCGTCAGAACCCGGGTAAAGAATGGTAACCCGATCCGTGAGAGGCGTGTAAGGCTGGCCCGTATTGGTGTTTTGTACTATGTGCACTAACGAATCCCGGCCTGCGGCGAAAGCATTCACATCTTTCGGCGTAAACGACTGTCGTGTAAACGGCTCCGGCAATCGGGGTACGGGTTGTGCGGGGCTGGCTTCTTCGCCGTCTACTGCCGTTTGCGGGAACGGCTTTTCCTCTATCGGGAAGACGGGAAGCCCGGTTACCCGGTCAAAAACAAAGGTGAAGCCCTGCTTGGTCACCACAGCCACTACATCAATTTTTTCGTTCTTGCCATCGGATGTTTTCCGGGTGATCGTCAACAGGTTTGGGGGAGCGGGCGGATCACGATCCCAGATATCGTGGCGTACGAGCTGATAATGCCACAATTTTTTACCTGTAGCGGCATCCAGGGCCAGCAGGCAGTTAGCGTACAGGTTATCCCCTTTGCGGTCTCCTCCGTAAAAATCCGGAGCAGCCGAGCCGGTTGGTGCATACAGGATCCCTCTTTGACGATCGATCGCCATGCCCATCCACGGATTGGCCGCGCCGATCCTTTCCCTGGGGTTTTCCGGAAGCCAGGTTTCGTAACCGGGCTCACCTTTTGCAGGGATGGTATGAAAAGTCCAGGCGAGTTCGCCGGTACGTACGTCAAAGGCGCGAATATCGCCGAGCAATGCCGTTTCGCTCTCCGATACGCGAACCCCGACGATGATCAGGTTTTTATAAATGGTGTTGGGAGTGTTCGAGGTCACATAGTTATCGGCGCCCGGTCGCCCGATACCGGTTTTGAGATTAATACGTCCTTCGTGACCAAAGCTTTCGACCGGTTTTCCGGTTTTGGCATCAAGCGCGTGCAGCCAGGGTCCGGCGCCGAAAAAAATCCGCTTGTCATCCCCTTCTGCCCAATAAGTAACGCCGCGGCTGGTCGTGCCTTTATTATCATCCAGCCTGGTCTTCCAGATAGGTTTGCCTGTTGCCGCTTCGATAGCAAACGCTTGTATGTCGGCCGAAACGCCGTACAGGATACCGTCTATTATAATAGGGTTACATTGTATCTGGGTACGGTTTCGGACTGTATCGCTTCCCCCGGATTCGTAAATCCACGCAATTTTCAGCCGGCTGACATTGTCCCCGTTGATTTGATCGAGCGAAGCATAATGGCTCCGGGCACCATCGCCGTAATACTCGGGCCAGTCGGCGTCGAAACGCATTGTTTGTATGGCAGCCAATATGCCTACTACGGCTACGCAGCTGATCAGCAGGATCCGTATTTTCATATAGAAATTGCGACGGTTATTGAGGTTGCAAATACCCCAGACGGGTCAGAAACTGATCGGACATTTTAAAAATCTGTCTCCTGACCTCTTCATTCGAATTAAAAAAACCGTGTTTTTGTCCGGGAAACCGGTGTAATTCACAACTATTGCCGGCGGCCAGCATTCGCTCGCAGAATTCTTCCGCATTATCGATCGGCACCGTCGTATCGTCTTCACCGTGAAACAAAATGGCAGGCGGGGCGCCGGGACGTACATGCGCTACGGGCGACAGTGCTTCTGCCTTATCGCCAAGTCGCTCATGCCCGTAGCCTCCGGCTGTAGTTTTGGTCACAGGGTTAAATAACACCAGCGCGGCCGGTACCGTGCTCACCGTCGTGTCTTCCCCGGCTTCATTGACCTGGTCCAGCAATGCTGCCGCCAAAGCAAGGTGCCCGCCTGCCGACCCGCCCGCGGCTACGATCCTGTCGGGCCGGATCCCCAGCCGCGACGCATTTACGCGTACCCATCGCATAGCTGACCTGGCATCCTGCACGGCTTCTACCGGTGTGGTATGCTGCCTCCCTTCGATCCTGTAATCGAACGCAATCGTCACCATTCCCCGGTCGGCGAAGTAGCGGCAGGCTTCCGCGAATTGATTGACGCTCCCCCTTATCCAGCCACCTCCGAAAAAGAAAACCATAGCCGGGTAAGCATTTCCCTGCCGATAGCCGGACGGGAAGACCATGCTGGCACGCAGATCGGTAGGACCTACACTTTTATAGATCTCTACCTGGGCACCGGGGAGAACACGCTTTGCCAATTGCAGCGTATCCAGGCTTTGGGAAGTCGCTGTATGCGCCCCTATCCACCACAGAAGGACGAAGCAATATCTCATTGTCGGGCAAAAGCTTCTTTTTGATATTATGCGCATGATTTGAAAATACATCGGATATTCCAGACAAGTCATGAGGGCAGAACTACTTACACCGGATTAAAAAAAGTGCATTGTCGCCTACATAGCTACTGTTTCATTCTTTTAAAAACCTCAGACTATGCCTCTTCCCGTTCCGGGTAATGACGACGTTGTAAATCCCCGTCGGTAATCCTGAAACATCCAGGCGGGTTTCGGAGCCGGCTTCCTTTCTGATACGACCATTGATATCATAGAAGACAACCTGCTCGACGGGTCCATCCATTTGAATAAAAAGTAGTTCGGAGGAGGGATTAGGATACAGTAGAATATCTCTCACAGCGTCAAAGCCAACGCTCACCAACCGGCTGTAGGCAAAAGAACCGTCCAGGTCCACCATCCGGAGGCGGTAGAAGCATACGCCGGATAAACCCTTTGAATGGTCTTCAAATTTATAATTTTTCAGCTTTTCGGATACCTTGCCGGCCATTACTCTCCCGATCTCCGTAAATCGCTTCCCGTCGGCGCTCCTCTCTACCGCGAAATAGCTGCTGTTCAGTTCCGAGCTGGTTGTCCAGGCAAGCTGAACGACATTGCCTTCACCCTTCTGTGCTTTAAAAGTTACAAGAGATACCGGGAGCACGGTCGTTACTTCGGCTATATTTGAATAACCGGATTTGCCGCTTTCGTCTAAGGCATACACCCGGTAAGCGTAGGTAATCCCCTCATCCGCTGTCATATCGGTATAGGAGGTACTGTTCGCATCCACCGTTGCCAGCTCTTCGAATACTTCTCCCGCTGCAATTCTTGCGTCCTCACCTCCCGATACTATTTTCCTCTGGATCCTGAAATTCGTCTCGTTGTCAGAGTTGTCGGTCCAGGTGAGGACCGGCCTGCCGCTGCCGGAAACAACAAGATTGGCAGGGGCGAGGATGCGATCGGTATAGATGGTCAGCGCAGGACGTACAGCCGGATTCGTGGATTCCCTGCTCAGTACGGTAAACAGGATGGTCTCCAATACGCTGATCCTCAACGAAAGGGGTAAACCCTCTTTACCTGCCAGTAAATCCGTCGACAGATCGACCGTATTATTGCCTGCCACCGGATCCCAGGTATGCAACGTTCCCACGGAGGTAGTCGGCCTGTTATTCCAGGTGATGGTGTTTTCCTGCCAGGTATTGTCTTGCATCAAATCCACTACTGCCGTAAGGGGATTAGTCGTACCGAAACTGGTCGTTGTCGTATTCAGGAACAGGGAGGCGCGCCGTATCGGCGTCGTAATACTGGTAAGGTCAAATTTCAGAAATGCCTCACGGGTAGCAGCATTGGTTGCCCCGGCCCACTGGACATTCATAAAGTTTTTTGACCCATAATTTGTGACCATATAGCTGGTCCCGGCCCGCACGTCGGCATCCGCCACAGCGTCGAGTATTGTCTCTTTCATCGCTACCAACGGAAGCGTTTCGACAGTAGTCACCGCTTCCGTCGATAAACCAGCCAGATTAAAAGCCACCAGTCTGTATTCATAAGTCGTTTCGGGCTCTAAGCCGCGGTCGGTGTAGCTGGTCGTGTTGGCAGGAAGGTTATCTTCAACTACCTGGAAAGCTCCTCCGGGGACCTTGCGCCTTTCCAATTGAAAGCCCGTCTCATTGGTGGCATTGTCGGTCCAGGTAAGGGTGAGGTCGGTCATATGGATCAATGATCCGGTCAGGTTTTCGGGGCCGTTCAGGCCGGAAACTTCCTCCAGCTCCAGGTCATCGATCAGCAGCTCGGCCGTGCCTGTATTGGTGATCACGATCCGGGCACCGACAACGGCCTCCAGCCCCGGTATGGCTACAACCTCCGTTTCGTCTGCCCCAAAATTGTCATAAGTACGTAAAATATCATCGTTCAGCTTGATGGTCAGGGAAGGAGAGCCGGAACCTGACAGGTTGCGCGTTTTAAAGCGGAGCATGGTAACAGGCCTGGCCAGGGTCGTCGATAGCGATCCTGCACTGCCGGGGGCCAGCGCTATAAACGCGACATCGCCGGGTTTGACGCCCGCGGAGCCGTCCCTGCGGGCCTGTGTGTAGGTCCAGGCAACATCCTGCTCGCCTGTAAATCCGCCGTCGCCGAACGCACCGGTCAGGGAGGAAAGCTTGTCAAACGACTCGCTGAGCGTGGGAGACATCAGTTCCAGCAAGTTCAGGTCTTTCCTGTCCCACAGGTAATTGATCCAGATATCCTTTACGAAATTGTACCCTAAAGTAATTCCTGTAGGCTCGTTATGCACCTTGATCTCACCGTTTGAGCGTCCGCGGTAGCCCGCCTTGTATTTATAGAGGATGTCGATGGATCCGGTTTTAATCCGCCGGTCTATTTCCTGGTGGACGGGAGAATCGCCCCAAAGGTTCAGCGCACGCAGCGTCGCGTAGGTCAGGATGTTGTTGTTCCAGCCGTCGTAAGCGTAGCGGACCGAGCTACGTTCTCCCGAGCCGTCGCTGCCCTGGAGCTCGTTGCACATACCGATGAGCCCGGTCATAGGAGAAACCCGGTTGTTCAGGATGTGCACCTCCCCGCTGGTTGATTTGTTGTGCACCGCGCCGCGGTACATACGCTCGGCCAGCGCCTCGTAGATCCCGAAAGGCTCATATGCTATTTCAGGCCTCGGCGTGCTGCCGTAATAGCCGGCGAAGGTAAACGGATGGCGAACCCCGTCCGGCTCCACGATGTTGCCGCCGAGCTTAGCAACACCCCCGTTTTCCATAAGCTGCTTCATGGTGGCACGTCCTTCCGCCGTATTGCCGTGGGCGTAGGTCCATCCGTAAATAATATTGGTAAAGCCGAGATCCGCAAACGTAGAAAGCCAGTTGTCATAATCAAAGTCTGCAAGCATCGAATTGACCGCCGAAGCTCCGCCAAAATAGTGATGGGCCGCGATCATAACGCCCACATACCCCTCCTGGATATTGGGCGCGCGGGTCTTCCTCCCTTCAAAAACGCCCAGCAGACAACGCTCGGGGTCGTTGTGATAATTTTGCATATAGTTCCCGGCTACGGTTAGGGCCCGCATGAGCCAGTCGCATTTATTGACCTCGGCCTCGGTGAGCTGGCTCCAGACCGTAGGCGTACGCTTGGCCAGCACCAGGCTCTGGGCCAGGCCATTGTCTGCCCAGCCCAATATCGTGCCTCTGCACGTCGGCTCGTTGCCGCCGGCAATGACATTCCGGATCTGGTCCAGCAGCCGGTTGATTACAGTTGTGTTGGAGGGATCGTGATAAGCCACCAAAGCCAGGTAGTTCATGATTTTGGCACTTTCGAGCGCCCCGTAGCTAAGGTATTCCTGGTTGGTGGCAGGATCGGCCTTCCAGCGGGCCAAGCTGGCGCCGAGCGCTAGGTTTACTATTTCAGGCGTCGGTGTAAAGGTCTGGCACCAACCGGCTATGGGAAACATGATTGCTACAAAAATGGAAAGCATCGGGTTTTTCATAACATTATCCGTTAAAAAATGAAGTGATTTGACAAGGCCAGCTGCGGGGATCCGGTATCCGCAACCCCTATTCCGCGCTTCTTATCTCGCGCAGCCATTGATCAATAAGCGTTAGCATTTCCTTTACTTTTTCTGGATGTTTATCAGCCACATCCTGATTTTCTTCCGTATCCCGGGCCAGGTTAAACAGCTGTATGTCACCTTCGTCTGACGGGATCCTTATTTTCCAGTCGCCCATGCGGGCGTATACCGGCGCATTTTTTCCCCCTTGCCAAAAAAGGATTGGGTGCGGGTCTCCTTTTATTTCCCCGGTAAGGAAGGGCAGCAGGTTTACACCATCTGTTTGTGTAACGCGGCCCTTTGCCTGTACCCGGAAGGTTTCGTAGAGATCCAGCGTGCTTACCGGCTTTTTGTAGGTTTGGCCCGGTTTGATTACGGCCGGCCAGCGCATGATGAAAGGAATCCTGATGCCGCCTTCCAGGAATTGCGCTTTCCTGCCGGAGAACGGCGCAGCGGAGCCTACAATCGTGCTGTCCCAGTCAGCCGGCCAATTGAATGCCGGATAATTCCTCCCCCATTCCGGGCCGTTATCACTTATAAACAACACCAGCGTGTTTTCGGTCATTCCCGATTCATCAAGCTGCCTGAGTACTTTCCCGATATTCTGGTCCATCGAATAAATCATGGCTGCGTAAAGCCCGATCACTTCCGGGACGACATCGCCGAACCGCTTCTTCAGTTCAAGCGGCGCCTGCCAGGGAGAATGGGGCGCATTGAAGGCCAGGTAGAGAAAGAAAGGATCCTTTTTCCCTGCCCTGGTCTTTATAAAGCGGACGGCCGAATCTCCGTGCGCATCGGTCATATAGGGAACGCCGTTTTCCCGGCTCCATCCGTGCTGCATCGGCTGATACAGCTTCCCGGTAAGCTTTCCCTCCGGTCCTGGGAAATAATCTGCGGCCCCGTTTATTTCGTTGAATACTTCATCGAATGCATTATCGGTCGGGCGGTTAATATGCCATTTGCCGATATGTGCCGTATGGTACCCGCAAGACCGCAGCATTTGCGGCATCAGCAGATGGTTTTCGGGGATACGCGCCCGGGGGCTGGTAGAATTACTGTACGCCCCCATCCGTTGCTGATACCTTCCCGACATGAGCCCCAGGCGGCTTGGCGCACAGGTGGCAGCCGATGCGTATCCATCCGTAAACCGCATTCCCTCAGCCGCTAGCCGGTCTATATGCGGAGTTGGAGCCAGCCGGCCACCATAGCAGCCGGGGTCTCCGTACCCGAGGTCGTCGGCTACGATCAGGATGATATTAGGCCGCGAATGACTTTGGGCATAAGGCCGGCCGGCAAAACCATTCGCGGCCAGCAGGATCAGGCATGCTATCCGCTTCATTGTATTCGCTTTGCTTCAGAGCTGGCTCCGGATCTGCTTAATTTTACTGCCATCCCGGATTTTGCTCAATCTGCGGGTTAAGATCTATCTCGGCCTGGGGAACCGGCCAAAGGTAATCCCTTTCGGCGAATTTCTTTTTATAAAATACCTTCACGAACCGGTAGTCCATTACGTCGTGATTCAGCCCGAAAACCGGATCATTGGTATGGGCGGTCCGCCAGCGCTTTACGTCAAAATACAGGTGTCCTTCGAAAAGCAGCTCTTTATAACGCTCAAGCCAGATGGCCGTTCGCATCTCCTCCTTCGACAAGCCGGCTGGCAAGCCAACCACCCCCGCCCTTGCCCGCACCTGGTCAACGGCGCTGTAAACACTCGTCCCGGGACCTTCGGCCTCATTCGAGGCCTCCGCATACATCAACAATACGTCGGCAAACCGGATCAAGGGATAATTCATCTGCGAGTCCTCGCGAAAAAGCGTATGCTCGTCGCCGATTGTCAGAAACTTTCGTATGAGCACCTTCGCGTCAGAATTGTTGGTACTGTTTATGGCGGGAGGCACCGCACTCGCATAGGGCGCATAAGGGAAGTAGAGCTTATAAGTAATATTTCCAGCCCCTATAAAAGTAGCACCCGGCATGATAACGCTCTTATGTAAACGCAAGTCCACATCGGCATAGCTTTTTTCATACCAGGTGGTCACAGCGGCACCGTGCGCCACCTCGCTGGGGAAGGCCGACCTCACAGGCATAGTAGAAAAATCTACTGAGCTTCCGTCCTTTTTTGTGAAGACATGAAGTAAATGGGCAGGCATACTGGCACGGTCTCCGCCCGTAACCTGCACCGACCGGTTTCCATACCAACGGTCAAAAGAGCTACCCATGCCATCCTGCTGCACATACTGCAACTCGAAAACAGACTCCACATTATTCTTCGTTGTAGTCTTAAAATTGTCGCCATAATCGGTTACTAGCTGGTAGCTGAAAGGTGCTTGCAATAGCTTACCAAATTCGGCCGCGGCCTCCTGCCATTTTTTCTCAAAAAGAAAAACCTTCCCTAACATCGCAATCGCAGCACCCTTGGTTACCCGCCCGATATCTGAAGCAGATGAGTAGGCTACAGGCAGGCGTTCAGCGGCATCACGAAGATCTTTGACAATAAGGTCGGTTATTTCATTTTCGGTGCTCCGAGGTAAATAAGTTTCGGTTACCGGGGTGGGTTTGTCCAGTAATACCAGTTTACCAAACATATTTTTCAAATAGAAGTAACAAATGGCCCGGATAAACTTAGCTTCACCTGTCATGCGCTCACGCAACGCTTCGGAAACCTTCCCGTTGTCTTGCATTCCGGCAATAATATCGTTTGCATAGATAATCGGTCTATAAAATCGCCTGTAATTAGCGACAATCTGTGCGTCGCGGGCAGTGGCCAGGCTTTGAGAGTGACTCATTCCCCAGACCGGGCGACTGTAGTCAAATCCGTCCGGCCCTAAATTAGTGACGTAATTGTAGAATTCTGCTTCAAAAGTCAGATTAGCAAGTGTACTGTATGCCCCGTTCATGGCCATCAGGGCGCTCGCGTCCGAGTTAAAGATAAGAGAAGACGAAAGGCCGTCGTAAGGAACCCTGTCCAAAAAGCCGTCATCGCAGCTAGTATTCAATGCCAGGATGAAGAGCACAAATAGATATATTTTCTTTTTCATTTTGAGTCCGGGTATTAAGTTTAAAAACTGAGACTAACCCCCACTGAGAAAGTTTTGCTTAACGGATAAGTCTGATCGCTCCCATCCTCGGTGGTCACTTCCGGGTCCATGGTTGGCCAGCCCGTAAAAGTGAAATAGTTCTCCATATTGGTAAATACACGGAGCTTACCGATGCGAGCAAGCCTGGTCAGGTTCGACGGCAATTCATATCCTAACTGAATGGAGCGTATTTTCAGATAAGCCGCACTTCGCAAAAAATAATCTGAAACCTGGTCATTTTTGGGATTACTGAAATAGATTTTGGGGATAGTGGTACTTGGACTGCTTTCTGTCCACGCATTCAAATACTCCTGGGGCCATTGATATCCTACCTGATGGTTGAGCGAATAAAGTGATCCCTGGAGGTAACGATCCCATTTACCCACCCCGTCGAAGAAAATATTGAAATCAAATCCGGCAAAAGCAGCGCCAGCCTTACCACCGTAAGTGTATAGCGGAATCGGGTTTCCTTTTAGCACACGATCGTTGTCGTTGATGGCATTATCGCCGTTGGTATTTTTGTAGAGGAAATCACCTACTCCAGGTACCGAAGGGTTGAAAGTCACGCCCTGACTGACGAGCGCCTCTACTACTGACTTATCCTGAATAATCTGATCTACTTCTCTGAGCCAGTAAACCCCGATAGGCTGCCCCTCTGCCCAAGCCTGGCTGGTCCCGCGGGCTTCGATCACCCCCCCTTTGTATTTGACGATTCTGTTTTTATTATAACCGATATTCGCCGCAAAGCTCAGCGCCACTTTGCCTACGTTTACGAGGTATTTTAGCTCTGCTTCCAAGCCCCTGTTTCGAACTTCTGCGGCGTTTACCCGCGGTGCCCCTATTCCTCCGTTGACAAGTGGTATGGGAAGGTTAGCCAGGATATTATTCGTGAATTTATCATAGTAGTTCAGATCCAGGTTTAGCGTATTGAAGAGGCGAATATCTGCACCGATATTGAGGACGTTTGTCGACTCCCAGGTAATGGCCGAATTGCCGAATACGTTATAGGACAATCCCTGAACAACGTTGCCACCAAAATTATAGTTATTCGCCTGATAAAACTCCTGCCATTCGTAATTACCAATCCCATTGTTCCCTAATTTCCCCCAGGATACACGCAATTTCAAGTCATTGACCGTTCCACTGAGCGGCTCCCAGAAATCTTCCGCCGAAACTACCCACCCCGCCGAAAATGAAGGGAACAGCCCCCAGCGCTTGTCAGGAGCGAAGCGCGAAGATCCATCGTAGCGCATGTTGGTTTCCAGCAGGTACTTTCCTTTATATTGGTAGGCGAGCCGTCCGAAAAAAGAGCGCAGACTAAAATCATTGGCGCCACCGGTAGCCTGCGGATCGGCGGCGGCGGCATCTAGTACGGGGGTATCATAACTAAGCAGATCATTCCGAGATGCCACGAGCCCTTTTGTCAGGTAGTATTCCTGGTTAAATCCTACCAGGGCTTGTATAGAATGGTCTCCCAACGCTTTAGTGTAGTCGGCATATAAATCGTAGATCTGCCTGTGGTTTCTAGGTAACCGGTTAGTGAGTTGGAAACGAGAGCCGTTTGTGCGATTAATCCCGATCTTGTTGGTTTGGAAGTTCCACTGGTCTGCATAAATCTGACCTTCCCAGATGTCTGTGAGCTTAAAATCAGAGAAATAGCTTCCGGTAACTGACAGGCCTTCAAGCGGTGTAATCACGGCAAAGACCTTTCCTTGAAGCTGAGTTCCTTTGTTTTCACCCCGTTGTACTTCCAGGTTCATCAGCGTGTTGTTAGCTCCGCCCTCCCCGTCAGAGAGCTGCCCTGAGCCATACCGGCCGTCGGGATGCTTCGGCACTACAGCAGGTGTAGTGGCCCTCATCCACTGAAATCCGTCGCTTACGCTACCTGGATCAGCCTTGGTCGATATCAATGTAAGATTGTTACCGAATTTAAGCCATTTGTTTACGTTATAGGTAAGGTTATTCCTGAAATTAACACGGCGGAAACCGGTGTTTGGAACCAGCCCATCATCCTTGAAATAGTCTACAGAAGTGTAAAAACCGATTCTTTCATTTCCTCCACGGGCCGAAAAATTATGGTTAGTCACCTTATTTCTTTTGATCATCGCAGTAAGCCAGTTCGTATTGGGGTAATAGATCGGATCGGTCCTGGATCCTTCACGCCATTCCTCGATGTACTCCTGCGAGTACCGGTCCGCCATTCCCGAATTTCGCATCATCATATTGACGAGCTCCATATAATCAGGCGAACTGTGCACCAAGTTCGCAACCTGTGCCGGAGTCTTCCATCCGATAAAATTATTGTAGTTAAACGTAACCTTTCCCTGTGTATCTTTTCCGGCTTTGGTTGTTATCAGTATCACGCCATTGGAAGCCCTCGAACCATAAATGGCTGCTGAAGCGGCATCTTTTAGAATTGTCACGGAAGCCACGTCATTCGGACTTACCGAGTTGATATCAGCAACCTGCCCGTCAATTACGACCAGGGGAGCCGAACTACTGTTAAGGGAGCCGACTCCCCGTACGTTGAGGGATGAGTTGTTGTTGTCGCCGGGAAGTCCGTTCTGCTGCTGTACTCGTATACCGGAAGACATACCCGCCAACATGGTCGAGACATTTGTAACAGCACGTGAAGACAGCGCTTCATTTTCAAAGTCCACACTGGAAACAGCTCCCGTCAGATTGGCTTTTCGCTGCGTACCGTAACCCACGACCACCACTTCCTCCAGTGATTTCTGATCTACTTCCAATAAGATTTTCAATACAGATCCCTCTCCAACCACTATTTCCTGCGACACATAGCCTACAAATGAAAACGACAATACCGCATGCTCATCCGGGACATTGATCGAAAATTTCCCCTCTGCATCTGTATTCATTCCTCTTTGCGTTCCCTTGAGTCGAATGCTCACGCCGGGCAAACCCTCCCCAGATACCGCATCGGTCACCCTCCCGGTAACGAATCTGTCCGGCACAGGCCCCAAATGAGGAATTTTCAACTCTGCAGCCGGAGGGACGACCAATCGCTCAACACCGGCACTGTCTACCCGGGTGGCACCCTCCACGGCGGATGGCTGCCTTCGCTGGGAGCGCTTTTCCCGGATTACAAATGTCCGGGCGTCGATTTCCACACAAAGTAATCCCAAAGGCGACAGCAGTCGATTTAGCTGATCTATCATTCCCCCATTAAAGTATGCCAGTGGGCGTGCGGAAACCCTGGCCGACCGAACCACGGCGGCCCGGTAGTTGAACCGGACGGCAAAATTTGATTCCAGCTCGTCAAGCAATACCTTCAGGCTCACTTGATTGGGGTCGGCAACTGACTCTGAAGGCTTGGATTGCAGCTGCACTGACGCAAACGCCTGAGCCGAAGCCGGAATCACTGTGACAGCCAGCAACATCAGATATAGGCACAATGAGTAAAGATGTCTAGACATTTTGATTTTTTTGATTGGGTTTCCAAAAAATTGACACGCATGTTCTCAGCAAAGCCTAAGCTTCGGGATTAATTCACAGAAAAACGGTGTTGACTCTGCTCGTACTACGGGTTCGACAGGAAGTAGATTCGATCTTGATAAGGAACTGCTTCGAGGCCAAAGGCTTCAGAAAGGATGATCAGTGCTTTCTGCGTATCATTGAGGGGCAATTCGCCTGTAAAGTACTGTTCTTTGAATTCCTCCCCTTCCATTACCAGTTCTATGCCGTAAACCTCCTGAAACCGCTGCTTTAGTTCAGTCATCGGGGCATTTTCGAACACAAGAAGGTGAGAACGCCAGGCCGTCAAAGGGCGCTGTTGCTCTGCGTCGGCTTTCTCCATCCGATAAGTCCCATCTCCTTTCTTATAAGAAGCGACCTGGCCCGGCTTCATCAAAAACATCTTCCCGGCTACAGGATCGGTCAAGGCGATCCGTCCTTCTTCGAGAAGTATACGGGTCCGTTGCGATCGGTTGTAAACCGTGAAACGGGTTCCGAGTACAGCCACTTCGGCGCGTTCGGTATGAACCGTAAACTTCCGTTTTTTGCCGGTATCGTCTTCAAGTTGCTTTTGAACGAAAAAAGAACCTTCACCAGTAAACCAAACCTCCCGGGTTGATCGCCATTTAAACCGGGATGGCAACCGCAATTGGCTATTTGCATTGAGCTTAATTTCCGACCCGTCATAAAGCGTCAGCGTCCTGACCTCTGCATTGCCGGTTTGAATCAACTTCTCCCGGAAAAAATAGTCGTATACCAGCAAGCCACTCACGAGAGGAAATAACACAGCAGCAGCATATGCCCACCTAAACCGCAACCTCGTCGATCGGCCGGCAACGGGAGAATCGGCCTGCTCAGCCGGCAAGGTGGTCAGCGTTTTCCGAAATAGCTCGTCTACATACGTTTGTGAAAACGAGATCCAGGTGGATTCCATCCCTTGTGCAAGCAATTGGGCTTGACCGAAAGGATGACGCAAATGCGGATAGCATTTCAACAAACCCTGCCAATATGCTTTCATTTCAGGTGTCGGACCGGCTATCCAGGCACGAAATGACGGATCTGCAAGAAAAGCCTCTGCGTCGTAGGAGATGTAGTCGCTGTACGGTTTCATACCATCTGGGTCTCAACTATACAGTGAAGCCGGAAGTCAATTTTGTAGTATGAATTTTAAAAAAAAACTTAAAAAAAGAACAAAAAGGACAGAAGCATGAGCAACGGGCTGTCTTTTAGTTCACTACGCAGTATTTTTAAGCCACTATATACTTGCGAACGAGCGGTTTGATAGGTAATGCCCATTAGCGCACAAATTTGGTCATAGGTCAACTCATTGAAATAGCGTAGGTAGATAATTTCGCGCTGCCGCGGCGATAGTAAGTTCATCGCTGCCTTAATCTGGTCCCTGCGCTGCAAATCAATTTCAAGTTGAATCAATTTTTGCTCTGAGGATGATTCAACGTTGAAATCAGGTTGAACAAGTGTATCACTGTTATCATCCCATCCGGAGACAAACAGCTGTTCACGCCGATATTGGGCTTTCAGCTTATTTCTTACTGCCTTCAACAAGTAAAACCGCATCGAAGTCGGCTGGGTAATACTACTCCGGTATATCCAAAGCTCAGTAAAAACATCCTGGACACAGTCTTCTACAGTCGATATTGAGCCACAAAGTCTCAGACCATAGTTGAGAAGATGCCGGACATGCTCGTTGTGTAGGCGTTGAAATGCTTCGTTATCACCAGCCTGTACCTGTTGCCATGTTGAGTCCTTCATGCGTCGGAATTACGCAATAATAATTAGTCAATTTTTTCTTGCAAAAGAAACAAAATTTAAGGAGACGGAAAAATTTCGCTGTGGCTATGAAATAATGATGACCAAACCAAGATGATCTGGGCGCCAAGCTACCCGTAGCTGCGGATCAAGCGACACGTGAAAGAATAGATTCAGTTTAACGTGAAAAGGACATTGATTGAACCAGACAAACCGGAGCGGCGTATTGCAAACGGTATCATTTGGGTTTTCGACAGGGAACTCGGGTCACAACGGATCGCTAGCTATTAAAACCACTGGCAATCTCCTCCAACAAAAGATTTGAACCGCACGTCATAACGGTACTTTTCGGGAATACTTCAGGCAAAAGTCTTGATAGAGTCTTGGGAGACCGGCTTAATGGAAATCGGCAAACACCGGCCCCGGCCGTGTTTGGCAAGATGTACTGTTGTATCACGCTCCGCCTGTGATACAACAGCAATCTTGTCCTGCGGAGCCCTCCCGCCGGTACGCACTCGAAACTCGTGCAGCGGGAAAGAGTTGAAAAAACGCTAACTTTCAGCCCAAATAAGAGCTAAGGTAACTATGAGCTATGATAAACAAAATCAGATTACCGATTGCTGCTATTGCGGCATTCGACCATCTGAAACCAGAGATCACATACCCCCAAAATGTTTCTTCAACAAACCAAGGGCTAATGATCTTATAACCGTACCCGCATGTAGACTATGCAACAACAGTTTTTCGGAGGATGATGAGCTATTTAAAGGATACTTGGGAATGCATGTTGCGAGATTTGGAGGCATTGCGGAAGCATTCTTTAAAAACGCAGCCGCTTCTACGCTAAGACGAAAAAGAAGGTACACAAACGAAATTGTTAGCAAAGCAGAGAGGGTTGTGCTGAATTCTCGTGAATTCTTGAAAATAAAATGGGATTCCGATTTACACGACAGAGTAATAGAACGCATTGCGAGAGGCTTATTCTACTATCACTATTCTGCGAGAGTTCCTGACAGCTATAGAGTGAAGGCACAATGGTTCAACAAGGAACCCGATTGGGAAATACATGAGGAGATACAAATATTTTCAATTGCAAATGGCGAGTTCAAATACGGTGTTTTGAAAGTAGAAGAAAGTGCTGATTCAATATGGTTATTTGAGTTTTATAAAAGCCATTGGGCAAGTGCCATTATTGCCGACAATATTGAAGATTAGTGCTCTCAATAGAAACAAGATTTCCTATTTGTATCAATGCCTGCCAATTACGTTTCGGTATTTCCAAATAAATGTTCTTTACTATATCGGATTAGTAATTTTTCATTTGCACTTTTTACTACTATCTCGGACATAACAGGTATGTCAAAATTTACTTCACTAACAATTATAGGATTCATTAAGCGCTGTATTTCAAAGCCTATACTTAGCGTGTGACCATGCAAATCTACGGAAATATATTCTTTACTACCCATAACTATATTGGATATGTTACCAAGAAAACTCTGAAGCTCAACTTTATCTTCTTCGGACCGAAGTTCATATGGAAGCCGCCAATACGCACCCGGGATATCAAACTCCATTTCGACACCTTCATGAGATGCAACCGCTCTTCTAGCTATCTGCATAGTTTGCTCAGTAACTTCTTCTATCGATACACCTTGGAACGTTAATTTATAGCAAATCTCAATTTTCCTAAGAAGTTTAAAATATTCCAGATACCACTCAAAAGGAGATTGTTTTTCTAAAATAGCATCTAAGCTGGCCGAATAAACTTGTTTACCTTTTTCAAATGCGTAGAACCTATTCCCTTTGGTGAGACGATCTAATAGTTCAAATAATTCAATTTCATCTTTGATTCTTTTGACAGATTGGTCGTGCGTGTAAGAGAGTGAAAAATTAATCCCCTCATCACTTTTGCTCTTAAAAGGTAATTTTATTTGAATTGTCGCACCGATCGGATATAATCTCAACTCTGCGGCATCATCCATTTTATACGCCTTAAAAGGGATGCCAAAATATTCAAACCCATCATCGAATCTTATATCAATTGTTGTAGAGATTACTGGAGCGAGCTGAAGTGTAAGAGAAGTCATAGAGCGACTTATAGTGATGCCGTCCATCTCTAATATCGGAGCTTGCATCCTTCCCTCCGGAATCTCCAGTTCAAACATTTTCCCGGCCAAAAGATCCGGCAGCGACCCGTTGAGGGCGTCATCTTGTAAAAATGAGAATTTTAATTTGGCTTCGTAAGAAGTGTTTTTATGTCCTATACTGGTAATTTTTAACTTTTCATTTTTTACAGCATAGTTGGGTAGATGTCCAAAATTTGCAACAAACTTACTATGTGTCGATGCGTCTATTTTTCCAGTATCAAAATCTGAATAGATATTATCTTTTATATTACTAAACAACTCATCCACAAACGCTTCACCCTTTAAATTTATATAGCTGATTCCTCTTCGGGCCAATTCGTTAATTTTAGGTGCGGGTAGATCGGGCGATAAAAGAAAAGACTCCTTTCGGTTTGGGCCAAGTTCATCCTCCATTTTTCCTAAGATAATATCTATGTTAGGATCTTCTAGTCCATACCCCAAAAAGAGGATGCTTTTTGTTGCCAGCCTCTCTTTGATGACGGTCCAATACACGCTTCGCTCGGAATCTACCCTAAAGAACCGATTATAGTCGCTCGTGGAAATAATAATACTCTCCGGATGAGACAACGTACCATGCACCTTGAATATTTGTGCTTTTCCTGAATCTATATAAGGAATTTGATTAGAGGCATATAGTACCTGGCCATTTTCTCCGTATGCCTTTTCAAACAGGGTATCGTAATTGGTTGTGATAATACTCTTAATATGTGGGATCTGCGAAAGTTTGGTATGATATTCGGTAGATAACGGAGCCTTCGAAAAATGCTTGTTTAACAAAGCTATCAAGGCATTGTTCTTACCACCCCTTATCCGTCGGTACTCTTCAGCCAAGCCGGGTAACGGTAGCGCGATATTCACATCCTCCCTTTCTGAAATGGTCAAATCATCGTATAGAAGCTTCGCTAACTGTTTCCCAGACGGATACCCTGCATAGAGAGAAAAACCCGCTCCAACCCACAGAGCCACTTCCCCCTTTCTGATCAGCTCAAACAAGCGGTCTTTATACATCACACAAAAATGCCAATTATTTTGTCTAATAAAATTGACATTAAAGATAATAAATAGAACCGCATTTCAATAACGATCTGCTATGAGCTTACCTGTTAGGAATTCGACCATGTATTGTTTAAAAATAATCAGCCGTCTATTTTAGATGCGTTGCCCAGGCGATGGAGTGGTCTGGAATAAGCTGTTAGTCCCAAGCAAAGGAAGTGGTATGAAAGAGACAGACAAGCGTCAACGGTGGCTATACTTACGGCTCACACAAACGGAATATGAAAAGATCAAAAGCGAGTATGGCCGCACAACCAGCCCACGACATAGTCAATCTCCGGCAGGGAAATGCAAACGATCTTACCCGGGTTTCCGTTTTGACAATCAGGAAATCATTGTTGGGAGGCGCCTGTCGAGCCCTGCAACCGGGATGGGTACGGTGGCGGTACTTAGCCGGCCCATCGCTTTTTGCAAGGCGCTTAAAAATCTCTCGAAGTGTATGGGTTTCAGCAGGTAGTCGACTACACTGAATTCATAGCCCTTCGGAGCGTATTCCGAATAGGCTGTGATGAGGTTAAAGGTATGCTCCCTTTTAAACTACCTGGTTTAGAACGAGGAGATATTGGGATGTTTAATTTCGCCTGGGAGCTTCTTGACGGAGAGGATTGTGCAGCGTGGGAGAAGTTAAGTAAAGAGAGCAGTTAAACAGACAAAGCTCCTTCGATAAACTCACATAATATTGCCGTTGTCCATTCGTTATCCAAAGGTCACCAACTACAAAATTCTCCTATGCTTAAATTCATCTATTTTTCAGTTGTTCTTTTTTTTGTGCAAAACGCGTCCTTTGCTCAAACCATCAAAATTGACGCCGGTCTTTTGTCGAGTTCCTTTGACAATAAAAAGAATCTACCAATACTATATGACAAGATTAATTCGTATTCATTTACGGCTGGTGTCGACTACCTAGAGAGGAAGTGGTTTTATTTATCATCTCAAGCCGGGTATATGAGGGTCGGAGGTCAAGAAAACAATTCAAATTTTGGAGGAGACACGACACATATCAAAGATTCACGGGGGTATGTGCATCTAAACACCACGGTTAGGGGGTATAAAAATTTCGACGGCTTGACGGCTTTTATAGGCGTTGGTCCCTATCTGAATATACTTACGGGAAACGGTGCATTCGAACATCGAATATACAAAAGCTTCTACGAATTTAAGTCCTATATCGGGGGGAAGGGAGAGCTGGGAATTTCTTATGATTTTAATCAGATAAAGATTGGCATCATTGGTTTTTATCTGATGAGTCTATCTGATGCCGCTAAGAGCGAGGGGTTAAAATTAACCAATAACAACCTAGGGATCTCGCTATCAGTAGGGTATAAACTTAGATAAAGAAAAGGGGAGCAAAATCTGCTCCCCTTTTCTTTATCTAAGTATCAACGGAACACTACAGTGTGAAGTATTTATAAGTAAATGTTGTATTGGTAAACATAGCTGGGTGTCTCCAATTACCTGGATTAATATCTTGTCCCAACGTATTCCATTTTGCCAACAATGTATGAACTACGAGTTTGTACTGATTGGTTGCAGGATAATAAGTGTAGCTGTAAAGGGAGGTTGCGCTGGGCGTTAAGGGATTTGGCGGCGCAGAGCCAACGTAACCGTAATTAGCCGCTGTAATTGAGGACGGAAGTATAGACGCTCCCGGAGGTAGTGTGATCATTACAGCATGTTCGTAGTAACGACAAAAGTAGATGCCGTCAGCCCAACCGGGCATACCGAGAAATACTTCTTTCCAAACATTCCAACGACCATCTGGTCCCGGTATTTCAGTTTCGGTAGTAGTTGGTGTAGTAAATGGTCCGTGCTCAGTGTAGGCCGCCGTCCTTGCGCCCTTCAGTTTCTTTGCAATCATTTTTTCATACTCTTGTTGTGACATCGCACCCGGTGGCACTTTCTCTTTTGATTGGTTGGTAGAACCGGATGTTTCATGAACTAAATCGGGCGTTTGGCTCTCCTTGCAGGAGGTCACAAATAATGCCATGGCGAAATAAATCAGATAGCGAGTTTTCATAAAAAATAGGTTTAATGTGTGAAACTTTTTTTTTAAACTCAGAAGTAATAGTAAACAAAATTAATATTATATGAAATTATGTAATAACATTTTTTATTAACCGGTACGGTAATAAAAAATTCATCTAAAAACATTCAAAAAAGAGTCGCGTTTTTCCGAATTATATTTTTCTTACTTTTTAAGCGCAACCTGAATAATGAACATTCCCATTGCTAAGGTTCTAATGTCTAGATAATTTTATTAATATTAGTTTCAATACCATCGCGAGGAGCGCCATTTGTAAAATATACTACCGAGGGATAATTACTACCTACTGACAAAGTATTTCCTCGATCTATCAAATAATTTTACCACGGAAAACGACCAGAGTAATATTGATACAGAACAACCGTCGGCTTAGCCAAAAAGGTTAGGCCTTAAAATATCCTTGCAGCAGTGGCTGGGCAATATGCCCGTAATCAGGAACAAATAACGTTTTACGAAGGGAGCCTTTTAGGTGGCTCCCTTCCAGATAGTGAATACTAACTAGTCTTTGAAAATATCCTGAGTAGGAACTCTGTGATTTTCTTCATTTGGATGCCCTTCCTCGTAAGCTTCTGCGCACGGAGTTCCTGTGAGTTTCGGACAGCCAAGCGTCGTTTGAGCGCTACTCTGTGTACCTGTAGTGGTCATGTTGTCAGATAACCTGACCCAGGTATATGTAGCCAACGCGGGGTCTTCTGATTGGAAGGCGCCGCTGGTAAAGGCACTAAGTGACAGGGCGAAAATGATTCCCACTGCGGGGAGCAGGCCTAATTTACGTTTCATAGTGATTAAAGATTAAAAGTGATAAAGTTTTTGGCATCAATTTAGATCTGCCATTTAACCTTTACTTGGATGCCCCTCCCAATACACCCAAAAATTGTTGGATCGGGTTTTCCTGGGTTTTCAGCGAATGAAACAACGGCTCCTAAAAGCGAAAATTCCCTACATCCGGGAGCTGCTTTCCTCCCGGCAAATCTAGCCGGAGGACTACAGGGAAATGAAATCCGAATATGCAGATAAGCTGGATAGGCTTGAAGTCCGGCTCAAAGGAGCGGCCAACAACAACGAGACAAACTTCGAACAACTACTGAATACATATTGCCTGAAAAACAGAGACGACACCATTGCTATGATAAGTCCATTATCAGTATAGCACCGGCGATGCATGCTGAATAACCCTCTCCGGAGAGCAAAAAAGGCACCTTTTGCATGTCCCGAAAACAAATCTGCTGATACCCGTTCCTTCTTCCCTTCAGTTTAGGTTTCTGTATTCATTAGGCGTTACACCCGTTTTTTGTTTAAACAACCGGGTGAAATGCTGCTGGTATTTAAAGCCCAGCTCCGTCGCCACATCATTGATCGTCTTGGAAGTATCGAACATTTTAGTTTTAGCTTCGTCGATCAGCCGGGATTGTATATGGTCCAGCGCCGTGCTGCCCGTTTCTTTTTTGATGAGGTCACCGAAATAGTTAGGGGAAAGATTGAGCTCCTCAGCGCACCAGGCGACCGTCGGCAGGCCTAACCTGACAGCCTTGTCCGTTCTGAAATAATCGGCCAGCAGGTTCTCGAACCGTACCAACAGATCCTTGTTGGCATGGCTCCGGGTAAAAAACTGCCGGTCGTAAAACCGGGTGCAGTAGTTCAGCAGCAATTCTACATTGGAAACAATCAGTGTCTTGCTGTGCTGGTCGATATTCTGCTCAATTTCCGAGGCTATTTTCTCAAGGCAATCCACAATCGTCTTACGCTCTTTTTTAGACAGATGTAATGCTTCGTTCACCTCATAGGAAAAAAACGAATAATCCTTAATTGTCCGGCCCAGGTGCGTACCATGGATCAAATCCGGGTGAAAGAGCAGGCCGTAACCCGAAGGGCTGGTGCTCACGCTATGGTTGTCGATGCCGTACACTTGCCCGGGAGATACGAAAACAAGCGTCCCGTCTTCGTAATCGTAGGATTGTCCGCCGTATAGGATGTCTCCGCACTTGTTGTCTTTCAGGAAAACGGCATAAATCCCCATATACCGCCTAAAATTCCGAACCAGTGGCAACTCGCTGAACCTGACCACGCTTACGAGGGGGTGCAGCGTATCGACCCCGGCATAATCGTTATACTGTCTAACGGTATCTATTCTATCAAACTGTTCCATAAGCCGGTGATTTCACCTTACAAAGGTAGCAGTCCGGGCCGTGCAAGCGACAGGTCGGATCCCCAATCCGTAAAAGTGGTAAAAAGAACTGTGTCCTGTATAAACCGCCTCAAGACCATACGCCCGAAATTTGCATTTGCTTCCGGATCAGAATTAAAACAGACACCCATGACAAGCTCCCCAAACCTATTCGAACGCCTGCGAAACGGCGAAACCATCCAGGCAGGCGATCCTGAAGCCTACAAAATGAGAGCCGCTTCCGATGAAACCAGGAAGCTGCTTGTAGCGATGAACAATGCCTCCGACCCGGAAGCGATCAGGGATTTGCTCAGCCAAATCACCGGCGCTGAAATCGACGAAAGTGTGGCTGTCTTTACACCCTTATACATCAACTACGGCAAACACACCCGGATCGGGAAAAATGTATTTATCAATTTCGGCTGTACGTTCCTTGATTTGGGCGGTATCACCATAGAAGATAATGTGTTGATAGCCCCCAATGTCAGCCTCCTATCGGAAGGCCACCCGATTTCGCCCGAAGAAAGACACTCGCTGGTGCCCAGGTCCATACATATCAAAAGCAATGCCTGGATCGGCGCCGGCGCTACTATACTTCCCGGGGTCACGGTAGGCCGGAATGCCATTGTAGCGGCAGGGGCGATCGTTTCAAAGGACGTTCCCGATAACGTGATCGTAGGAGGCATTCCGGCAAAAATTATTAAAACCATCAGGTAATATGAGACAGCTCCTATATGTGCTCGTTATAGCGCTCGGTTTCGCACCGGTCTATGGCTGCAGTATGAATAAAGACCTGCCCGATCCGCAGGAGGAAGATAACCATCCCCAAAAAGCGAACATGAAACTAAAAATATCCGTTGGCGGAAAGACTGCTACTGCCATCTTATACGATAACCCGACCAGCCGGGATTTTGTAACGCTGCTCCCGCTTACTGTGAAAATGGACGATTATGCAGGTACAGAAAAAATATTTTACCCGGCACGTAAGCTCTCCTCGCAAGGCGCACCGGCAGGCTTTAATCCCTCGGCGGGTGACCTTACACTATATGCTCCCTGGGGAAATATCGCTCTGTTTTACAAGGATTTTGGCTACTCCGCCGGTTTGATTTCCCTGGGAAGGATTACAAGCGGTATTGAGGCTTTCGCCGTAAAAGGAGCGGTCACTGTAAAGATGGAATTGGAACCGTAACGTCATATTCATAATGCGTACCTTTTTGAAACCGGCATCGACAGCCGTTATTACCGGCCTAATGACGATCACATTCGCGAAAACCTGGAAAACTGGCACGGTGCGACCGCATCCGGCAAAATGGTCCATATTGCTATCACCAGCTTTAAAGGAGACCTACAGGTAACCTTGCTGCCGCCGGTAACGGAGACGGCATACACGAAAGCAAATAACACTACTAATTAACCTCAAAGCAAATGAAAACAATATCAATTCTGACCGTTTTTTCCCTTATGCTGGCCTTGCAGGCTTACTCACAAACGAAACTCCTGGCTAAAAAAGCAATAGACATGAACAACACAGAGCAGGCAGAACGCTATACGTTTCAATTGAACGATAACGTTATCCGTCAAAAAGTAACTTTTAAAAACCGTTATGGCATTACGCTTAAAGGAGACTTGTATCTTCCCAAAAGCCAGGGCAATCAGCCCCTGGCTGCGATTGCCGTCAGCGGGCCATTCGGAGCAGTAAAAGAGCAATCTTCCGGACTGTATGCCAACCAGATGGCAGCACGTGGATTTGCAGCATTGGCTTTTGACCCCTCGTATACAGGAGAAAGTGGCGGTGAACCACGGCAAGTGGCCTCTCCCGATGTGAATACCGAAGACTTCAGTGCCGCAGTAGATTTTCTCGGTCTACAGAAAAACATTGACCGGGATAAAATCGGTATCATCGGGATTTGCGGCTGGGCGGGTTTTGCGCTCAACGCGGCCGCAATAGACAAACGGGTGAAAGCCGTAGCAACCACCAGTATGTATGATATGACCCGGGTGATGTCAAAAGGTTATTTCGATGCCACCACTCCCGGGCAACGTACCGCGCAATTGGAACAATTGGGCAGGCAACGCTGGGAAGACGCTGCAAACGGAGTACCCGCTTTGGCTCCCAAAGGGTTACCGGATCAGATAGAAGGCAATGAGCCGCAATTTGTAAAGGATTACTTCGACTACTATAAAACCAAACGGGGATTTCATCCGCGTTCCATAAACTCAAACGGTTCGTGGACGGTAACCAATCCCTTATCATTTATGAACATGCCGATCCTGACGTACATCAAAGAGATTTCTCCCAGGCCACTTCTGCTCGTCGCTGGAGAGAAAGCACATTCGCGTTATTTCAGTGAGGACGCCTACAATGCCGCATCCGAGCCGAAGGAACTGGTGATCATCCCGGCCGCAGTACATGTGGATTTATACGACAAAGTGGATGTGATTCCTTTTGACCGGCTGGAAGCATTCTTTGAAAAACATCTGTAATAACCACGCCATTATGCCCTTTTGCTCTTTGATAGGCGCAAAAAACAGCAACCTGACACATTTTATTTTAAACCCTCCCCTATTCATCCGAAAGGCATGCCCAACTTTAATTAGAATATTCCTCATCGGTCACTTCATCCAACCAGACAGTAGGACCTTTTTCTCTGCCTGTGACAGCTACCTGGACAAAGGCAGTATCGGCACTGGCTCCATGCCAATGAGGAACATCAGGTGGGCATTTTACCGCATCTCCCTTGCGGAGTATCTGCTTAGGTTTTCCTTTTTCCTGATAGTACACTTCGAACTGGCAGGGCAAACGAAGCTGTTCAACATATCTACATGATAGACAGTAACTTACACCAAAATAAAAAAGGACAAACCAGAAATAATTCCGTTTTGTCCTCTCAAGTCGCCCTGCCTGTACAAATTTCGAACTTATTCTTAATGGATTTAAAGCGGCTCGCGAGCCTGGCGGTTTAATAACCTCGCGCTTGCATCCGCTTTTCTATTGCCTAACCATCATGAAATAAGGATATGGAAAAGTTAACATGCGAAAGGGCAAAGCAAATTGATCTGGTCGATTTTCTTGCTTCGTTGGGGCATCAGCCCCGAAAAGTAAAAAATCCGGACCATTGGTACCTGTCGCCATTGAGGACGGAAAAGACGCCATCCTTTAAGGTCAACCGCAAATTGAACGTATGGTTTGACCATGCAACAGGCGAGGGCGGCAACCTGGTCGATTTCGGTATACGGTATTTTAAATGTACGGTGGCCGAATTGTTGCAAAGTTTGTCCGGCGCGGATATCCCATCTTTTTCTTTTCACCCGCAACCTTCTCCGGCAGGCCGTTTGCATACCGCCGCTCTCCTTTCAGATGCTGGTGAAAAGAAAGAAAATCCTGGGAACAAAATTGTCATTGTGGACAGCCGGGTGCTGGCAGATAAATCACTACTGGATTATCTGAACAGACGGAGCATCCCCACACACATCGCCACCCACTTCTGCCGGGAGGTTGACTTTCTTTTGTATGGTAACAAGCAAACGGTTATCGGCTTTCTGAACAATGCCGGAGGATACGAGCTAAGAAGTCAGAATTTCAAAGGCAGCAGTTCACCCAAGAGCATCACTTATATAGATAACGGTGCCAAGTCGTTAACGGTCTTTGAGGGCTTTTTCAACTTCTTGTCTTGGCTGACCATGAACCATAAAGTCGGAGAACTTCGTACAAATTTTCTGGTGCTCAACTCCCTGTCCTTCTTTGTAAAGTCCCGAAGCCTGATGGAAAGGTACCAGGAGGTAAACCTGTATCTGGACAGGGACAAGGCAGGCATGAACCACATTCAGGAAGCCTTACAATGGAACCCGGATCTGTACAAAGATCAGAGCCTCCTGTATGGAAATCATAAAGACTTAAACGACTGGCTTGTAAGCAAGCTGCCCGACAAAAAACAAGGTCTAAGGATCAGGAGGGCTTTTTAATGTCTTCGGGGTAGCCAGCTATGTTTTGGTAAAACCAAAACGCCGGCCCACCTCATGCTAGCGCATTCAGTGGGGATTTTTTTCATGCTATCGCATTCAAAAAATAAAGAGGAGAAAAATGATAGAGGAGCAGAATGTAATGACAAAAAACAAAGGTGGCAGACCTAAGAAAGCCATCAAAAGAGATCAACTTATGGCAGTTAAATGTACGCTCTATGAGCGCAAAATAATTGAGGCCAGAGCCAAAAGCGTTAACCTTTCCATTTCGGAATACCTACGGGAGACCGGACTGACCGGGAAAATCGACAGCCGGAATAAGGCGTTACCAAAAGAGGTACTAAACTTTACCGCTAGACTCAACCACATGGGCGCCAACCTCAACCAGATCGCTAAAAAGCGGAATGGAACAGATGAGCTAAGCCCGTCGGAGCGCGCAGAACTTAAGGTACAATCAGGACGGTTGAAAGAGATCGCAGTAGAGATTAAAAGCTATTTACAATGATAGGCCATGTATCAATCGGCGCTTCTTTTATCACTGTATCAGCTACTGCCTGGAAGATAAAAAGGAACTGTCCGAGCAGCAGAAACAGGAGCTTTCAATGCAGGACCGCTTGCAGCACAGAGAACGCGACGAGGTCCTGGAATACAATAAGTGCTTTGGTAACAAGCATGAGTAGACCCGGCAGTTAAGGACGTTCAGAAACTAAGCAGGAGGGTTGAAAAGCCGGTACTGCACTTATCCCTGCGGCTGGCTCCGGGCGAAATGCTGACCAAAGAGCAGCTCATCGAAATGGGCAGGGCCTGCGCCAAGGAATTTGGCGTGGCAGATCACCAGTACATCTGCGTATTGCATAAGGACACCAAAGAGCAGCATATCCATATTGCTGCCAACCGTGTAGGATTTAACGGCAAGGTTGCCAGCGATAGCAACAGTTATAAACGCATGGCCAGCCTCTGCCGGAGTTTGGAGAAACAATATAACCTGCAAGAAGTATTAAGCCCCCGTGCTTTCCTGTCACCGAAGGATAGGTTATTACCACGTCACGACCGGCGCAAGGAGAAGTTAAGGGAAGATATCCGCCAAACATTAGAGAAAGCACGCCATTATTCCACCTTTGAAAAGCAGATGCAGACATTGGGCTATAAGGTAATCAAAGGCAGGGGGATTTCCTTCATTGACGATAAGAAAGTGAAGATCAAGGGCAGTGAAGTCGGTTTTTCGCTGGCGAAGATCAACAGGATCATAAGCATTAACCAGCAACTGGAAATAAACAAAGCCAGGCAGCAAGGACAGAGAGATAATAGCAATTCATCCGCCTTCTATACTGAAAGGAGGCTGCGCGACTATAAAAAGGTTGCTCAGGAATCGCCCGAAATGACCGAAAAGCCCCTTTCCGGTATATTATACGATTTGTTAAAACCGGAATACGAGGCGGCCTATATCCCTCCTGAACTTATTCGGGAGGCTAAGAAAAAGCGTAAAAGAAGGTATAAACAAATAAGCAGATAAAGACCCATTGTTATGAGCGCGACAGAAAAAAACGAACAGATAGAAATAGAAACACTGGGATTGGTACTGGAAGAATTCACGCAGGAACAGAAAACCACTAATCTGGCTATCAATGACCTGGTGGCAGCCGTCAACGCCCACTGCCGTCCAAAACGTTTTTAACAATCTAAAAAATCGAAGATTTAAGGCTGTCCAGCCTATTTTTAGTTAATAAAGGCCGTATTATTGGTAACTATTTTCGGGCTCCACCTTTCGCTTTCTTCTCATCGATTCCCCGCGCGGCGGCGGCCCTTCAGCTCGATCCGATGTGCGTCGTGGACAATACGATCCAGGATGGCATCTGCAATGGTTTTTTCGCCGATCACTTCGTGCCACTTGCTGATGGGTAGCTGAGATGTAATAATTAGCGATACTTTTCCGTGACGATCTTCGATGATCTCCATCAGGGTGGCCCTGCTTTGAGCGTCGAAGCGTTGGATACCGAAGTCATCAAGCACCAATAGGTGCTGCCGCTCGATCTTAGTAATTTCCTTGATATAAGAGCGGTCGGACTTGGCCATTTTCAAGCGGGCGAACAGTTTGGGAGTACTCGCGTAAAGTACACGGTAACCCTGGATACAAGCCTGATGGCCATTGCCACATAGCTTTTGCCGATTCCGGTGCTGCCGATAATCAACAGGTTCTCGTTGCGGGTTATAAAAGAGCAATCAGCCGCATCGGCGGTCCGACAGGCGCATGATCTGGTTACGGTCAATGCTGCGATCGGCATGGTAATGGATGTTTTCAACAACAGCTTTATAACGGAAGCGGGCTTGATAGGTTTGCCGCTCTACACGGCGGTTATTGCGGTCATCCCACCGCGCGGCGGACCGTTCTGCATCTACCAGATGGCCAAGCAGCTCATCAGCTGTATAATCTTCGATTTTGCCGCTTTTCAGGTTGGTTTTAAAGGCATGGAACATCCCATAAAACCGGGTCGCCGGAGCGATTAAGCTTGCACAGCTTTTCCAATGTATCATTATTCATTGCGTTAATTATTTAAGTGGTTACTGATAGTATTCTTCTCCCCTAATGTTATCGTGGCTGGGCATGGGCAGCTCGTCGGCAAACAGGCTGTCTTCATACTGGTCCATGTTCTTTCCCAGGATCATCCGCTCGGCCGCCCGGTGAATGATTTTGTAGCTGTATATGCCATAACTTAAAGCACGGTGGCAGGCGCAGATCAGTCGTTGCTCTCCAGCCTTCTTTGCAAAGGACAGAATGCCGATGCAGAAGTGGTAGGCTTGCTCTGGATGTTGATTACGGTCCAGTATTTTAAGGATATAGAGCCTAACGTCATTGTGGATTGAGGACGCCCATTCGATAAACTTGTCCGGGGTCCATTCCGTCAAAAAGCGGTGTGTACTGGCAAGGTACTCCTTATCGGTAGGATAATTGTAAGGACTTTTGACACGCTTATGAAGGGCTATGTGCTCATAGCGGTAGTAAATCTCGACCAAGGCACCGGAGAATAGTAATTTGACTTTCTTGCCGATGAACCGGTAGGGGACCCTGTACGGGGACGCCCGGCGATAGTGTTTGTCCATACTTAGATTGACACGCCCGTTTTTCATCACTGTAGCATCCGATTGCCGCGGCTAATTTTTCCTTCAGTTCAGGGGCGGACGATACCTGCGGTAGCAGCCCGTCAATAGTTGTCCTCAGTTTCAAGTGTACTTTGTCTTTTACTTCCAGTTCGTTCCTGTTTTCCTAAATCCTTTTTCATAATTGAAATAAAATCCGCACCCCTACGTTTTACTTTTGAAGAATGCTTAACGCCGCGATCTATTAATTTGTTTTTGTTTGGTCTCTCATTTTTCGATTCATCTAAATCAAAAATAAATGTGCCAGCAAGAAAAAGTTCGGTTCTGCCCGGAAACAAAAAGTCATTTCTATCCGACGTTAAAAAAACGCGTCGACACCTATTTTAGGAAGAACGGGATTTCCCGGCATGGTGATCGGAGAATGGTCTTGAAAACAGTCGTTTTCCTTTCCGCGTATTTTTTTCCATTTGTTTCTCTCCTGGTTTATAAACCTTCTTTGGCTATTGCATTTCCGCTATGGCTGATCATGGGATTTGCAGTGTCGGGGATTGGGATGAATATTATGCATGACGCTAATCATGGCGCCTATGCACGGAATGCAAGCGTTAACCAATGGCTGGGCTGCACGCTCTATCTGGCAGGGGCAGGTGTGAAGAACTGGAAATTTCAGCACAACGTGCTCCATCATACCTATACCAATATCACAGGGCTGGATGAAGATATCAGGGACAGAGGTGTAGTGAAGCTATCGCCTCATTTAACTCCGGGACATCTCCATCGCTGGCAATGGTTGTATGCTTTCTTTTTTTACAGTATACTCACTCTTTACTGGGTGACGTTAAAGGACTTTTTCCAGTACCGCGGATTTATAAAGACAGGTGTTAATCGCCAAAGCCCGGCTGAGAACAGAAAAATGCTGGCAGGTCTGCTTCTGGTGAAGCTACTCTACCTCGGGATATTTTTTGGGTTACCAGTTCTGGTATTCAATATGCCATTTTGGGAGATTCTATTGGGTTTCCTGGTCATGCATTTTACGTCTGGGCTTATTTTGACAGTTGTCTTTCAACTGGCGCATTCGGTGGAAGGGACCGCCTATCCGCTGCCCGATTCGACGGGTCAGCTCAAAAATGACTGGGCTGTCCACCAACTGGAGACGACGGTAAATTTCTCACCCAGGAACAAAATCCTTACCTGGTGCGTGGGCGGGCTTAATTTCCAGATCGAGCATCATCTCTTTCCTAAGGTATGTCATGTCCACTACCCGCAGATTTCAGCCATTGTGAGACAGACTGCGGAAGATTTTGGTTTAAAATACCTGGAAAACAAATCTTTCAAGAGAGCATTTATATCTCATATTAGAAGCTTGAAAGCATTCGGTCTTCCTTCCCTCAATGAAGCGATTGGATAATCCGGTCAGCTCAATCAAATCTAAATAAATTCTTCTTTTTTGATCTCGACTAAAGGCCTCTTCCTGCTGGAAAAGCTCCTGGTTTTTTTGGCAGGGAGCTTCTCAAATATGATCTGCTTCCTTCTGAGGTATGTGATACGGTACCGCATCAACATCATTACGCGCAATATGGAAAAAGCGTTTCCTGAAAAGGATGATAGCGAAATAAACAGACTGGTGGCCGGTTATTACCGCCATGTGGGCGATTTATGCATCGAGCCGCTTTTATTTTATATAGCACCATCCTCCATAAGAAAAAATCTTATGGATTTCGAAGGGATGGGTCTGTTACGCCAGCTCCATTCAGAAGGAAAGAATATAGTGTTGCTTGCTTCCCACTACGGAAACTGGGAATACCTGATTGACTTGCCTGTCTATACAAATTATGATGTTTCCACTGGCTACTCTCCGGTAAAACACAAATCACTGGATGAGTTTTTGCATCGCCTTAGGTCCCGTTCCGGAGTGAATCTGATCCCCAAGCACCTTTTTTACCGCCGCTCGCTTGAATTATTAAGAAAGAAAGACGCGCCGACGATGGTAGTAGTTATTGCAGATCAGCGACCGGCGGCCAACAGCAGAAAGTATCATGTCCCTTTTTTCGGCATGGATACAGATGTCCAGCTTGGGGCTGAGCGGCTGGCTGTCAAGTCTGGTGCAGCCGTCGTTTCAATCGAGTCAGTCAAGACAGGACGTTTTAAATATAAGTATCAATTCGATCTGATCACGGAAAATGCTGCCGATAGCCCGCCGCTCGCTATTACCGGCGGTTATTTTGCCAGGCTTGAACGCGCTATCCGGAACTTACCAATAGATTGGCTTTGGTCGCACGACAGGTGGAAAAGGAGAAGTAAGAGCCTCCAGAAAACCCATTGGTTACCCATCCCCCCGTGATAATATAACCCTGTCGGCAGCCCCTGTTTACTCTTACAAGGGATAGCTCCGCAATTACAATACGGTTTAATTTAGAGTATCTATGCAGCGCACAAAGCTACTGACCGCGCGTGTAATTGTTAAGGCACGGTAATTAAGGAAAACTATGAGAATAAAATAGTTCAAAATATCAAAACAGATCACCAACCGCGAGAGTCTGGGTAAGTACTTGCAGGAAATTGGTAAAATGGAAATGGTTACACCCGACCGGGAAGCTGGTCTCGCCCGGCGCATACATCAGCGAGACCAGATTGCGCCTAAGAAGCTGACTAAGGCCAATCTGAGATTTGTTGTTCCGGTAGCAAAAAAGTATCAGAATTGCGGGATGACGTTGGGTGATCTTATCAACGAGGGAAACCTTGGATTGATAAAGGCGGCGAAAAAATTTGATCAGATGCGGGGGTTTAAGTTTATTTCCTGCGCCGTCTGGTGGATCCGGCAGTCTATCATTCAAAGCCTCACCGACCATTCGCGGATGGTGAGACTGCCTATTAATAAAGTGAATGAACTCAACAAGATCCAAAAAGCAATATCTGTACTAGAGCAGCAGTTCGAGTGTGATCCTACCGACGAGGAACTGGCAGGTATAACGGGGATTACATCTGCAATGGTTTCGCAGAACCAAAGGTATGTCGCGTGGCACAGGTCATTGGACACCCCCTCCACGGATGACTTGGGAACCACTCTGCTCGATGTATTGCCAGATCCTGGCGGCGAAACCCCCGATTTTTCGATGCTGCAGCAATCATTGGCAACAGAACTTTTGCGAATGCTTTCAAAGCTCAACTTTAGAGAAAAGGATGTAGTTGTTTACTTTTTTGGACTGGACGGACAAGAGCCACTCACATTAGAAGCTCTCTCTGAACGTCTCAGTATAACCCAGGAGCGTGTACGGCAGATTAAGGAGAAAGCGATAAGAAGATTAAGATTGCTCCAGGATAGCGAATCGTTAAAGATCTATTTATAATGGCTGATAGCGTGCCAGTGTTCATAGGACGGTATTGGATGTTCGTGTACTGAATCGCGAAAAGAAACTAGGAAACGTCAATAGTATTGACTACCTTTGATTAAATAAAATCTGGCTTCTGCCTTCGCTGCTTTTAATATCGTCTGAGGTTTTCTTCTTTCTCAGCTTTCGCCATTCTAGCCGCCCTTTCATAATAATCCATAAATAAAAGAGCCTACCGGTCTTTTGATTGGCCGAAGCGTAGCGGTGGGATTTTTCTTTGCAAGCAGAAACTCGCCACATTTATGAATCAATAGGGCAGCACCGCCGGATTCTTAATTTATTTGCCGTTGTAAATTTATGAAAGGCCGAATCTATTTAAAACAATACGCCCCTCCCCGGAGGCAACAGAGTGAACCGATATCTTCCGCAAGTATCAATCCTACTTTCTTTCATAGGTCTGCTCAAGCCGGAAGTTTCAGTTACCTCTAATCTTTATTACCGTATTTAAGCATCCTTATCAAAGGAAATTTCATGAGTTGAAGCTAGAAAGAAAAAACAAACTAAATAATTCAATTTAAAACAAGTAAAACAATGAAAGAAGGAATTGTAAAGTTTTTCAATACCCTTAAAGGGTTTGGGTTCATAAAACCGACACAAGGTGGAGAGGATATTTTTGTTCATTCTTCGGGTCTTTTGGATGAGATACGGGAAAACGACAAAGTAGTTTACGAACTGGTTGACGGAAAAAAGGGCTTTAATGCCATAAATGTAAGAATCTCCTGAACAGATATTCACACTTGAAATTCTGAATAAAGGATTATCCAAAGCACAACCTGGTTCCGGATAATCCTGATATAGCAAAGGTATAACATGTGCTGTCGATTCAGTTTTTTTCTGATTGCCAACAGCGCCTGTGGATTGATTATTCATCTGTTTAAAATGACAAAAATACCATGAAGGTGCATTTTGATGATTTGTTCACGCTGCTTGATAACCAACTGGTAGCCAAAGTTGAGGTTACCAGTTCCGACGTGCTTTTCAGGCAGGGGGAGACTGTACCCAATGTGACTACTCTGTTCGGGGTAGCGCTTGTTTTGTTGAAGAGCCACGATTTTGAAGTGACCGGTTCGCCGGGAAACGGCTGCGAAATAAAGGCATGTTATGTGCGCTGAACAGACTTCTGAGAATCGGGCAGCAGCCCATTTGGTTTAACGTAAAATACAGTGTAAAGAAGGCCGGCGGCACTATGGAAAGGCAGCGTAATACAATCATTACCGGTAGCGGCAGCTACATTCCCACCCGGAGAATATTGAATGAGGACTTTATTCATCATGTTTTCTATGAGCAGAATGGGACGAGGCTGGCCAGGCCTGCTGCCGAGACAATAGAGAAGTTTGAGAAAATTACCGGTATCAGAGAGCGCAGGTATGCAGCAGAAGGACTTACGGCTTCGGATATGGGATTTTTTGCGGCGAATGAGGCGTTGATTTCGTCCATGACCGAGCCGGAAAGCCTTGATTACATCATATTTGCGCATAATTTTGGGGACGTACAGGCCCCAAACCGGAAGGGCGAATTTATTCCCGCGTTGTCTTCCCGGGTCAAGCAAAGCCTGAATATCAGAAATGTTTCCTCAGTAGCCCTGGACCTCCCTTTTGGCTGTGCAGGATGGTTGCAGGGTGTCATTTTTGCCGATCAGTTGATACAGCTCGGGAAAGCTAATAAGATAATGGTAATCGGTGCGGAGACCTTGTCCAGGGTGTGCGCCCCCCACGACAGAGATAGCATGATTTATGCGGATGGCGGCGGGGCCATGATACTTGAGGCGGCAGAAAGCGAGAAGCGTGCAGGGATACTGGCCAGTATCGCCAGGTCTTACAATGAAGACCTCACGTATGTTTTGAAAATGGATAAATCGTCCAATCCTGATTTTGCGGACGACGGGCTGTTTCTGAAAATGAACGGCCGTAAGCTATACGAAAACATGCTAAAAAAAATGCCGTCATTGATAGAAGAAGTGCTCAATACGGCGGGGATCGGAGTGGCTGACCTCGACAAGATACTGATCCACCAGGCAAATGAAAAGATGGACGAGGCAATTCTAAAGCAGGTTTTCAACGCATAGGGGATTCAGGGGCCGCCGAAGCAACTTGTGCCCATGACGATCTCCTGGCTGGGCAACAGTTCTGTGGCTACCTTGCCGACCCTGTTTGATTTGGTCGCGAAAGGAAATATTGAAGGTCATGAAATCACTCGCGGCACGCATATCCTTTTTGCCGCAATGGGGGCGGGGGTCAATATGAATGCGCTGGTTTATAAAGTTCCGTGAGCAGCTGTATTTTGACGCGAGGATCTGCGTTTTTCCAAAAGATCCGTCTCTTAACAAACCTGATTGTTGTTTTTTTAAACCGGGTGGATTCCCTCGCTGCTTCAGCTATACTCCGGTGTTATAGAAAATAGAAACTCCTGAAACAAACCGGTGGGTTCCTGAAATGAACCTTGAACTCCTGAAACAAACTGAAAATTTTGCTTGTTTCAGATAGGATTTAATCAGCGGATGAGTCCGACAGAAAGATTTACTATATTAGAAATGATACGATAATTCTACTTATCCTATGCATTTTAAATGTATACAAAATGACGATAAAATGCAGACTTATACGGCCGTATTTTATCTTGTTATGGTTGAACAAAAAAGAAAATTATTCTTTTTTCCATTTATCCTTCCGTTTTTCTTTTTTCTCAGCCCGTTTTTCCTTTAGGTTTTTCTGGGACTTCTTTTTGTCTTCCTTTTTTTTTATTTTTTCCTTTGACATGATAGTAGTATGTATTTTATAAAGTTAAACATATTACTGATATAAAAGCATAAGATCGTATTATTTAGTGTTAGCTTATGGAGGTAATTCAGTTACCATTAAATGCGGATAATTTAAACTAACTTGTGAGAAATATATAATGGAGATCGGGTATGAAAATTTCATTTATTGCCACCTATCCGCCACGACAGTGTGGAATAGGGACATTTACAAAGAATCTGTTTGATGCGGTAACGGGATCGCAGGGCAACAATAAAAGCCAGGGCATTGTCATTGCGGTTGACGAAAACATGCAGCACTACGATTATCCGAAAGAAGTCGTGATGTCTATCAGGCAGGAGGAACAGGCTGACTATCTGAAGGCTGCCGATTTGATTAATATCAGTGGCGTTGATATCTGCATATTGGAACATGAATTCGGGATTTTCGGCGGGCAGAACGGCATCTATATTCTGCCTTTTCTGTATCGTCTGGAAATTCCCTTCCTGGTAACCCTTCATACGGTTTTGAAGAACCCGTCTTACAATGAAAGGGCAGTGTTGAAAGAGATCTGCAAACTTGCGCATACCATTGTCGTCATGAACAAGACCGCGGTGGAGATGCTGGTGGAAGAATATGAAATACCAGCCTCCAGAATTGTCATCATCGAACATGGTGTTCCGGACATACACTTTGATCAAAAATCCTCGAAAAAGGAGTTTCGCCTGTCGTCTAAAAAGGTGTTGCTGACCTTCGGCTTTATTGGAAGAAACAAAGGCATCGAAACCGTTTTGATGGCGCTTCCCGAAGTGACGAAAAGATACCCTGAGCTGGTGTACATTGTACTCGGAAAAACACACCCCAACGTGATCAGGCATTCGGGTGAAGAATACCGGGTTTACCTTGCCAGCCTGGTGCAGAAGCTCAAAATTGAAAAGTATGTCATATTCCTGAATGAATTCATAAGCGAGTCGGAGCTTTTTAAGTACCTGTCCGCCGCGGATATCTACCTCACGCCCTACACCGGCGAGGCACAGATCTCGAGCGGAACGTTATCCTATGCCATCGGCGCAGGAACAGCTGTGATTTCCACGCCCTACTGGCACGCCAAGGAGCTGCTGGCAAATGACCGGGGGCGGCTCTTCCCATTCCAGGATGTATCCGCCCTGCGTGATATTTTATTGGATTTGCTTGATAATCCGGAAGAAATGGAGAAGCTCAGACATAACGCTTTTGCCTACGGGCGGGGAATCACCTGGGCCAAAACAGGTGAAAAGTATGCAGCGCTTTCAGCAGGTATAGTCGCCGATCAACCTGATTTGAAAGAACGGAAGGAACAGGTTCTCAATCCGCTTATCCTCCCGCCCTTCCAGCTGGATCACGTATTGAGGCTGACCGACGACACCGGCATCATTCAGCACGCCAAATACGGCATACCCAATCTGAAAGAAGGGTATTGCCTGGACGACAATGCGAGAGCATTGCTTATGGTCCTGATGGCTTATAAAAGAAACAAACACCCGCTTGCCCTCCAGCTGTCCCCCACCTATCTGAGCTACATCAACTACATGCAAAGGGAAGACGGGGCGTTCAGGAATTTCCTGAGTTTTAACCGAAGCTTCCTGGATGAAGTCGGTTCGGAAGATGCTTTCGGACGTGCAATCTGGTCGCTGGGATACCTGTTGGGGAATGCTCCCAACGACGCTTACTACCAGACAGGCCGGGAAATTTTCTTTGATGCGGTACCGAACTTTCACCTGCTGAGATCGATGAGAGGGATCGCCAACACGGTCATCGGGATCTGCTATTATCTGAAAAGCAACCCGATGGACGAAGAAATGATCCGGGCATTGCGCGATTTGTCGGATAAGCTCGTAGCGGAATTTGAACAGCATAAGGGACCAGACTGGGCATGGTTTGAACCGATTCTGGCATATGACAACGGACTGCTTCCACTCTCGCTTTTGCATGCCGCCGAGTTTATCAAGGACGGGCAGGTGGCAAGGACAGGCTTTGAAAGCATGGAATTTTTGGCAGGGATTACCCTCCAGAATGGATATTTGTCCATAGTAGGCAATGAAGAGTGGTACAAGCGGAACGGCGTGGCGTCCGGATTCGCTCAGCAGCCGCTGGATGCGCTTGCTATGGTACTCATGTATCACCAGGCCTTCCGGCTCACCAGGGATCAGGCATATGTTTCCAAGCTGTACACCTGTTTTATGTGGTTCCTGGGTGAAAATGACCTGAGAATCAGCCTTTATGATTTTGAAACGAAGGGTTGCTGCGACGGACTCGAAAGTTATGGCGTCAACCGGAACCAGGGGGCCGAAAGCACGCTGGCCTACCTGATCTCTTATCTTACCGTGTTGGAAGCATTCGAAGAAGTGACGAAAATGCAGGCTGAGGTTTTATGAAAGTTGCCATTTTATCATCTATCGCCTGGCGAACACCGCCCCTACAATACGGCCCACGGGAGCAGATAGCTTCTTATCAGACCGAAGGTCTTCACGAAAAAGGAGTTGATGTCACGCTTTTTGCGACGAGGGATTCTGTCACCAAAGCCAGGCTGGATGGAACAAGCGACTCGCCCTATGCCGAAGACAGATAGGATCCGAAAGCGGCCGAGTGCCTACACATCAGTCACCTGATGGAAAAAGTCGGAGAGTTTGATCTGATCCACAATCCTTTTGACTTTCTGCTCCTGACGTATTCAAGGCTTATCAAGACTCCGATAGTAACCACTATCCATGGCTTTTCCTCGCCTAAAATCCTTGCTGTATACCAAAAGTACAATGCCGGAAACTCTTATGTTTCCATAAGTAATGCGGACCGCCATGAAAGTCTGAATTATATAGCCACGGTCTACAACGGGATTGAAAGCGCGGATTTTCCGTTTGAATCGAATGTATCAGACTACCTGCTTTTTGGGCCGGATCCATCCCGATAAAGGCACCTACGAGGCGATTCAGACGCCCGTCAGGCCGGAAAGACGCTGATACTGGCCGGTCTCATTCGGAACGACGCTTACTTCAACCAAAAGGTAAAGCCACTCATCGGCGACAGATCGGTCTTTTACATGGGCAACGTTAGGCCTGGCCAGCGCAAGACGCTGCTTGGAAAAGCACTGGCCTTGCTGCATCCGACCCGGTTTGAGGAACCCTTCGGATTGAGCGTTGCAGAAGCAATGTTTTGCAGAACGCCGGTAATCGCCTTCAACAGGGGGGCTATGCAGGAGCTTATTGTTGGCGGGAAAATCGGGTTCCTGGTCAATACTGTAGAGGAAACCGTTCAGGCGGTCGGGAAGATCGGGCATCTCAGCCGGCAGGAATGCCGACAGTGGGCCCAGGCGATGTTCTCTATTGAAAAGATGGTCAATGGTTACCTTGACGTTTATGAACGTATTCTTAAGAAATTCTCCTGAACTTGCATAGAGCAAGTGAATTGAACTTCTGAAGAGTAAATATAGGAAACCCCGAAATGTGCGATATCTGCAATATGTGAGAAGGAATATGTAAGACTTTTTGATAGGGAGATCCCGAACTTTGAATTTACACGGCAAGGGGAGAAGTAAACGGGGAGTTTTCGTCTTCGCCGCATTATGAGCTTGGCAAAGTCTAAACATGTATCAAAGATGAAAACTGCAAGTGTTTTTAAATTGCTCCTGGCCGCCGTTACCGGTGTGGGTTTAGGCTTTCTGTTGGCACCAGGCAGATCTGCCAGAGTGAGAAAAGGATTGCGAGAGAAAGGACAGAGCTATCTTAAAGGGGGTACCTATGCTTGCATGCGTTCCTTAAAGAGGCTGAAATACGTATTAACCCCTCTTTTTGATAAGCACTCAGCCCCCATCACACGGCTGCCCGAAAAAGAAGGAGAGAAAGGTAGAGCACACGTAAATAGACCATAGAGACAGCATCAATCTCAGACATGCAATATGAATTATTTTCCACATTAGCAACACGCTCCGGAGTTATCAATTCCGGATGATATACCCATACCGATATGCTTAAATCAGACATTATCCTTGGTATAAAAAAAAATCTCAACACCCGAAAAGGAACTTATATCTATCATAGTCTACCGAATTTAGAGCAGCTGGGTTATGATCCTGAGAAGCTACCTTTTTGTATCCGCATACTGTTGGAGAATGTGTTAAGGAATTTCGATGGGTTTGCCATTACGCTTCAAAATATTGAAACGCTGCTCCGCTGGCATCCCGAAACCTCAGCAGATGACACACCATTCAAACCCGCTCGTGTGTTGATGCAGGATTTTACCGGAGTACCATCTGTTGTAGATCTGGCGTCATTGCGTGCAGAAATAGCCCGAAGGGGAAAGAATCCCGACCAGATCAATCCTGTCATACCCGTCGATCTGGTCGTCGACCATTCCGTTCAGGTGGATTATTTCGGGACCGGGTACTCCTATAAACGAAACATTGAGGAAGAATATAACCGGAACCAAGAACGGTACCAGTTTTTGAAATGGGCCCAACGTTCTTTCAGCAATTTCAGGGTTGTTCCACCCGGAATGGGTATTTGCCATCAGGTAAATCTCGAATATCTTTCAATGGTGGTTATTGAACGTAACGGCGAGGTGTTTCCCGATACGCTTGTTGGTACCGACAGCCATACCCCGATGGTAAATGGGATAGGTATTGTGGGGTGGGGTGTCGGCGGAATAGAAGCTGAAGCAGCAATTTTGGGTCAACCCGTTTATTTTACTACACCAAAAGTTTTTGGTCTTCGGTTGACTGGCAGACTACCGGTCGGATCAACGGCCACAGACCTGGTTCTGACTATCGCCGAGTTGCTGAGAAAATACGGAGTGACCGGCGCATTTATAGAGGTCTTTGGAGATGGACTTGACTATCTGAGTGTACCTGACAGAGCCACGATTAGCAATATGTCGCCCGAATTCGGCTGCACTATTACTTACTTCCCGGTGGATGATAAAACCCTCGAATACATGCGCTTGAGCAACAGGTCGGAAGATCAGATCCAACTAGTGGAAGATTATTGCAAAGCTAACTTAATGTGGCGTACAGGAAGCGAGAAGATTGTCTACAGCGACGTTATTAGGATCGAATTATCAAGCGTTCTTCCCTGTGTGGCAGGCCCCAAAAGGCCGCAGGACAAAATATCACTTAAGGATCTCCCTGCAGCATTTTCTGATTCGCTACATCAATCTTTCGGACGTAAATACGTCAAGCCCCAACAGCTTACCCAATGGTTTACTGAAGGAGGGAATTCATGGAGAATCGATGATCCAATACAAACTTCACCAGTGGAAACGCCGGTCGAAGAAAACGGACGGCGTGAGACGAAAAACGTTTCTCTTACCACCGGGCAAGAAAAATTCACTCTCTCTGATGGAGCCGTCGTACTTGCTGCGATTACATCTTGTACCAATACTTCCAACCCTTATGCAATGATCGGTGCGGGGTTACTCGCTCGAAAAGCCAGAGAGTACGGACTGGACGTCAAGCCCTGGGTAAAAACATCCATGGCTCCAGGATCCAGGGTAGTGACACAATATCTGAGCAAAGCGGGTCTGCTGGCTGACCTGGAAGCACTGAAATTCCATATTGTCGGCTACGGATGCACTTCCTGCATCGGAAATTCTGGACCGCTTCCTTCTTACGTGAGTAAAGTTGTCGAGGAATACGAATTAGTGGTGGCTGCAGTCTTATCGGGTAACCGTAACTTCGAAGCCAGGATCCATCCGCAGGTAAAAATGAATTTTCTGATGTCGCCGATGCTGGTGGTCGCCTATGCTATCGCTGGGAGGATAGACATAGACTTGCTCGAAGACCCCATCAGCTATGACCCTAACCATCAGCCTGTTTATTTGAAGGACATATGCCCGACTGATGACCAGATTCACGAAGTTATGCGGAATGTGTTGTCGACTAACAATTTTGCCGATAGTTATCGCACTATATTTGAAGGAAGCAAAGAATGGCAGGAGCTGGAAGTGCCGAATGCTAAATTATACGACTGGGTTCCTCAGTCAACATACCTGAAAGAATCTCCTTTTTTTAAGGATCTCCCTGACCTTCCACACCCCTTGCAAGGCATTCAAAACGCAAGGGTATTGCTGGTTTTGGGCGACAGCATAACGACAGATCATATTTCCCCCGCCGGGTCCTATAATGAATTCTCTCCCGCTGGCAAATACTTGCTGGAGAGAGGTGTTGCAAAAGCTGATTTCAACTCTTACGGGTCGCGTCGAGGTCACGACGAGGTAATGAAAAGAGGCACATTTGCTAATGTACGTCTCCGGAATAAACTGGCAACCAGAGAGGGAGGCTACACAACCCATCTGCCTACACGGATCGAAATGACGATTTATGAAGCCTCTATCGAGTACCAGCGGTTGGAAACCCCATTGATTGTTCTGGCAGGAAAGGAATACGGAAGCGGGTCTTCTAGGGACTGGGCAGCGAAGGGCACTTCCCTTCTGGGCATAAAAGCGATAATTGCTGAAAGTTACGAGCGTATTCACAGGAGCAATTTGGTCGGCATGGGGATTTTGCCGCTTCAATATAAACCCGGAGAAAATGCAGAAAGCCTGGGACTTACCGGAGAAGAGCAATTTACAATAACCGGGATAACGAAGGGTATTGAACCACTACACGAGGTAGATGTAACTGTGTCACGTAATAGCAACCGGAGCAATAGCTTCAAAGCGATTGCAAGGCTGGATTCTAAGATAGAGATTGAGTATTACCGAAACGGCGGCATTCTTCAATATGTTTTGAGACAATTTCTAACCGAATTATAAGTACAGAAAATATCATTTGTAGATCCGCTTCCCAAAAAAATGATGCTCGAGGAGTCGGACGATACTCAAGTATCGCTCTGCCGCCGATTTCTGCATCACCCCGGAAATAGTAGCAATTCAACCCAACCCTAAGGAACGGAAAGGGCAGCTTTTAAACCCGACTGGTTCATGTACTAAGGCTGACTGACGATACCTGTATTATCCGGCATACCAAATACGGTATATCCAACCTGAAAGAAGTACATTACCTGGACGATAATGCCGGAACATTGCTGATGGTCAACCGGAACCAGGTAGCTGAGAGTACGCCGGCCTACCTATCCCCCATTTTACCGTATTGTAAGCATTCGAAGAAGTAACGAAAATGCAGACTGAGCTTTTATGAAAGTCGCCATTTTATCATCGATCGCCTGGCGAACGCCGCCCCGGCAATACGGCCCATGGGAGCAGGTCGCTTCTTATCTCACCGAAGGTCTTCACGAAAAAGGAGTTGATGTCACGCTTTTTGCGACGAAGGATTCTATCACCAAAGCCAGATTGGATGGAACAAGCGATTCGCCCTATGCCGAAGACAGGTATACGGACCCGAAAGTGGCCGAGTGCCTGCACATCAGTCACCTGATGGAAAAAGCCGGACAGTTTGATCTGATACACAATCATTTTGACTTTCTGCCCCTGACGTATTCAAGGCTTGTCAAGACTCCGATAGTAACCACTATCCATGGCTTTTCCTCGCCTAAAATCCTTGCTGTATACCAAAAGTACAATGCCGGAAACTCTTATGTTTCCATAAGTAATGCAGACCGTCATGAAAGCCTGGATTATATAGCCACGGTTTACAACGGGATTGAAAGCGCGGATTTCCCGTTTGAATCCAAGGTATCTGACTACCTGCTTTTTTGGGGCCGGATCCATCCCGATAAAGGTACTTATGAGGCCATCCAGATTGCTCGTCAGGCTGGAAAAACTTTAATATTAGCTGGTCTCATACAGGATGAAGTCTATTTTGATCAGGAAGTAAAGCCATTCATCGACGACAGATCGGTATTTTACATGGGCAATGTAGGGCCTGACCAGCGGAAAACGCTGCTGGGAAAAGCGTTGGCTTTGCTGCATCCGATCAGGTTTGAGGAACCCTTCGGATTGAGCGTGGCGGAGTCAATGTTTTGCGGCACGCCGGTAATTGCCTTTAATAGAGGATCCATGAGCGAACTTATTCAGGACGGGAAAACCGGGTTTCTGGTGTATACTGTTCACGAAGCTGTACAGGCCGTCACCAAGATCGGGCAGATCCAGCGGCAGGAATGCAGGCAATGGGCTCAAGCCATGTTTTCCAAAGAGAAAATGGTCAACAGCTATCTGGATGTTTATGATCAGGTGCTCAGCCGGCAATCATCTTAAACTCATAGAAATTGTGATACTTGAATCCCACATACCGTTTAAATACCTGATCAGCATCGTCAAATATGAGCTGATACTGGTTTTGTCATTAGGAATAATAACTCACGTTGGTGCATCGAAGTTCGATGAATTTCTTCCACCAATGCCTCTGACCATCCCAGCCTTCCTGGGCACGTCCATATCAGTACTCCTGTCTTTTAAAATGAACCAGTCCTATGACAGATGGTGGGAAGCAAGGAAGCTATGGGGGGCAATTACAAATGATTCAAGAAGCCTAGTTATCCAATTGCAATCGTTTGCGGGTCGTGATCATTTTCATATGATCCAAAAAATTTCCTATCGGCAAAATGCGTGGTGCTATTTATTAGGAAAATCTCTCCGGGGCAGTAGTTCTGCCGAAGGATTGCAACATTTACTGAGTGAAGATGATCAAGTGGAGATTTTAAAGCATAGCAACGGTCCTCTTGCATTGTTGCAGCTGACCTCAAAAGACATACAACTGTTGCGGCTGGACAATGCGATAGATGTGCACGCCCATATTCATTTGCAGGAAACGATTATTCGGCTTACTGATTCGATGGGCGGTACAGAGCGGATCAGCCGAACAGTTTTTCCGTCTAGCTACCGACTGGTATTGCATCTGATGATTTACCTCTTCGTCGTAACGCTGGCCATTTCGTTAAAAGCGATCAATAATGTATTGGCAATTCCCCTCTTGCTATTGATTTCCGTCGGGTTCTTCAGCATAGAAAAAATCGCATATCAGTTACAGGATCCATTTAAAAACCATCAAAGTGACATTCCTGTTACGGAAATAGCAAAAACATTAGAATTAAACACAAGGCAGTTGCTCGGAGAAGAGATAATACCATCCGGACAGACTTTAAACGATTATTTTATAATGTAGACAACCTGTCCTCCTCCGTCTTTTTCATGACGCGGGAGAGCCAATCTTTCCTAACTGTTCCCAATAAAGCAAAACAGTGCGTCTGGTTCTTTACGCCGGACCGTCCCTTCCTTTATAGACTGAGCTAAATCCGGACAAAGGTATTCTCATAGGTTATAGATGCCCGGCAAATATCTGTGGTGCCTGTAACCGGGGCCCTATAAGCAGACCGCGGGACGCTGGCTAAGGGAATATGCCCCTCGTCCGTAAATAATCAGGAAGTAAAAAGTAAGATCTATGTCTCACTGTCTGAACCATCGTAAAGGTTATGTACAGGATCAGGCAAACTACCGATAGAAACATCGGTTCCGGCCCTTCCATGCTGGTGGTATAGTTAGGGAGAATAAGACAACACAAGTATGGAGGTCAGTGTAACCAATGCTGCACTGACTCCCTGAAGACAAAATGCCTGTTCCTTATAATTCACTACCCCCACTACAATGCAGATACCGATAGTACCGGTAAGTATAATCATCACAGCCTAATGAAGAGTAGATCCGATTGCCGCGTATTGACAGATTGATACATGGGATATCTGCAATATATATACAGCAATATGTAATACCCCAGGAGCAACTATGTTTGACCTTTGCATCTCCGACACACTAGCTAAGTGCAAGCTGCATTAGTCAGGCATTGCCTTTTCTGGAAACCGGATCAATAAAGTCTAAACACATATTAGCGATGAGAGCAGGAAATATTTTTTTTAAATTATTCATGGCGGTTGCTTCAGGAATAGGAATAGGGTTCCTGTTAGCGCCAGCCAGGGCCACCAGAACAAGGAGAAGATTGCTGGATAAAGGGGAAGATTATCTTAAAGGGGTGACAGATGCTTATTGGCATTCTTTAACAGACCTGAAACATGCGCTGAACTCGGTTTCCAATCGGCAACCGAATCTGGGAACTGAGTTTTCTTCACTAAAGGAGGAAGGAGGGAAAGACACAACGAAAACAAATAACGTTTAAAAAGTCGGCACTTTTGAAGAAATAATGCCAAAGGTAACTTTAATGCAGGCCATACCAGGTCCGGCAAACCGCTTGTACCATAACGTACATGTCCGCTTCGCCGGAAAAGTTTGATATATTTAAGAAATCAAAGCAGGAATTACAATCGTAGGAATGAAATTTGACCAGTTTCGCATTAACTTACCAAAGCTCATGAAAAGGAAAAAGAGCCCTAGTGAAGTAAACTATTGCCCTGCCAAACAACTAATCAGGAGCTTGCGCTAATGGCTGAATACCTTACGAGGCAGGAAATCGGCGTTTTGAACGTCGGGATTTTCCGGCTCTTTATTCTTTAATTAGGAGAACGCATCTTAACATATATAGGTATGAAAAATCATAGACGCTTCTGGGTTTTACACCCAGGTTTATTTGCTATTGGGAGAGATTATACTGCATCTTGCCAAATGCGTGGCGGAAATCGTATTTATACTGTTGAGGTATGTGTTCCGATGCCGGTATGCCATGATACAAACCAACCTGTTGAAAGCATTACCAGCAACACCAGAAGTTGAATTGCAGCGGCTGACCAATGCCTGTTACGGCCGCCTAAGCGATTTGTGCATTGAGCCGGCTTTATTCTACATCGCGCCGGGCTCACTAAGAAAACGGTAGGCAACGTATATTTGTCTTTCAATCCCGGATAATCTTTATAATGTCACAAAAAGAATATCATGATGATAGCCTCCCGCTATGGAAACCGGGAATACCGTATAAATCTCCCTACCGTTACCCGGTTTTTATTTTTTTCGGCATACTCACCGGTAAAAAGCCGGATGATAGAACGCTTTTTATTGCAGCTTTATCCGCGGTTTTGGATAATATTAATCCTAAAAGTCGTTTTTTAAGCAGGCAATTAATTTCCTGAAGTAAGTTGACAAACCGCATATGGCCGTGGTAATAGCCAATCAGAGGCCAGGACCTGGAAGTAGGATATACATTTCGTCGGGGGAAAACGGTGCCTATAAGAGCACACCCCTCGCCGTCGCGAAATACTGTTTTCACTGGCTTGAGAAAACACTCCGTCATTCTCCTGTCTGCTGGCTATTGTCGCACGACGGGTGGAAAGGAGAAAAAGAATATACAAAGACCGGAGAGAATAACGTTTTTTAATTTTCGCTCAGTTTCCCACGCCCGATTTCATCGAAGAAAACTGATACTCACCCAATATAACGCACAGATGAAACTATATATCAAATACATGGTTAGCCTGCGCTGCAAACTGATGGTGAAGGAAGAGCTTAAAAAGCTGGGAATCAAGCATGCCGCCCTAGAACTCGGAATGGTTGAAACGCAGGAAGATATCACGCCGGAGCAACGAGAGCGCCTGAAAGAAAATCTGCACAGGTCGGGACTGGAGCTACTGGACGACAAAAAGAGCATCCTGATAGAAAGAATAAAAAATGCGATTGTGGAGATGATCCACTACGCTGACGAATTACCTAAAACTAACTATTCGGAGTATCTCAGCGAAAAACTGAATTACGACTATACCTACCTTTCCAATGTCTTTTCGGAAGTTAAAGGGATTACGATACAGCAGTTTATCATTATCCATAAAATAGAAAGGGTGAAAGAGCTTCTTCTATATGACGAACTCAACATAACCGAGATTTCCTATAAGCTCAATTACAGCAGTGTAGCACATTTGTCTAACCAGTTTAAGAAAGTCACCGGCCTCTCGCCTGCCTTCTACAAAAAGCTAAAACAGAAACGCAAGGACAATCTTGAAAATATTTGAATTTTTCATTCGCAAGTATTCCGTCTGTCAGCTACTGTCAGTACAATGCCCATTTCTCATCAGACCAGGTCTTCGTAGCCGCTTTTAATAACGGTCGATATCATCTTGAATCTGACATTGGCTTTAATCGTGTTGCGTGAATGGGCCGGAATGATGATAGACTGACCCGTATCCAATATATTGGCTTTATCCTCGATTATAACTTCCGCTTTTCCTTCTATAACCTGGATAAAGGTATCAAAGGGGGAAGTTTTCTCAGTCATCGCTTCGCCGGAGTCAAATGACACTACGTTGACATTACCTGTCGTTTTTCTAAGGATAGTTTTGATTACCACTGAATTAGGTATGTATTCCAGGATTTCCACAATGATGAAAGTCTTTGATTTCTCTAGTTCGGAATTTTCCATTGGACAGAAATTTAAATAAGGAAAGAAGAGGCAGGTTAGGTTCCTGCTCTTCTGATTATTAAATGTTAACAGCTATGTATATTGCTGATAGTGGTGTAGAGTGTTTAACGGCGGTATAGAATATCTACATTTTATCCAATAAATCATATTCTTTATGATTGACACTTTTATTTGATATTTTTAGCTTCAATGTTCTTAAGTGCCTCACCAATTTTATCCATGTCATGACTAAATTTCGCTTTGAACACTTTCCATTTCTCTTCTCCTTCAGCTTGATATTCATTTATCACATTTTTCATTTCAAGGTTTTTCCGCTCAAGCTCATCTATATTTTTTTTATAGGCCGACCTAACATCAGCACTTTGTTCATTAATAACTTTTTTTAGATCAAAAATACTCCGATCATTGATTGCAATATCTTCTATTACCTCCTTCCGATAACTTTCCAGATCTGTCAGGTACTCTTTATTCGCAATTTCAAGATCCTTGTTTGCTGATATTAAGTTTCTCTCAGATTTCCTTAACTTGTTTTCAGAAGTTTTGCACCCAGTAGAAATTACATTCGCTATCATAACAAATGCAAAAATATTTAAAATTGAATTTTTCATAGCTTTGATCTATTTAGTAAATAATAAAAATGAGATATTTTTTTACTAATGATACCAAATATTCCGATAGTGGGTATTACCCAGAATACACTTACCTGGACAATGATATTCTTAAAATTCGACTTTTTTTACGAGAATAAATCCTCAATTTTTTATTACAAAGTCATTTAATGAAGTCTCACCATAAGCCTCATATTGTATTGAATTATCAAACTCGTTACAAAGAGCAAATGCAGCCATTTTGCTATTTTATTAATTGTATCGTCGAATATGTTTTCAGACATCTTGAAACTGGTAGGTGGTCCAATTTCTATATAAATCAGTTATTAAATTTTGCTTTAGTATCATCGATACATTTAAATATATTTTTTTGAAATATATTTTTTTACTCAATTATTAATTTTTACTGTTTGGATATAAAAGGAACAAATGTTTTACGAATAAGGTATTGCCAGAATCAAATTTCTGCAAATCGAGAATATGATATTGGACTGAGCATTTGAATTTATATTGTCGCCGGAATAGTCACTTATATTTGTTTATAAAATTAACTTAATCGATCATTCCAAAATTTATCTACCTTTTGATTCATACGTCCAGAAAACATACTAAAAGTTATTTTAGCTCTTTTTGTGAACATTTTTAGTTTATTTGTTATCCTTATTCGTGCTCTATTAATAATGCTATCGATAGCTATTATTTCAGTAATCATATTTCCAATATTCATAGCACAATAATTTATAAATTTATCTTAACATTTCGCCAAATACAACATATATATGTCATAAATGTATTCAAATAATACTTCCTATTGAATATCTTTATTAATATACATAAATAACAAAATATTTATTTACTATTACCTTGCAAAGGTCGAGTCATACAGGGCGAAAATCATTACATAGAAGTCGGTAATATTTACATAAATCGCAGGTGTTCACCCCGAGGTGGTTGGCAAAAAGAAACACGATTCCGGTCGCAATATAGTATAATGCAACACAACAGTCTAAAACGCTTTTTTAGTGTAAAAAAATGGGGTATCCAACCTTTATGGGCGACTTTCGAGTTTTCTGTCGAGTAGGTAAGGGGAATTTCACGCCAAACCTCTCACAGCACCGTACGGGGACGCCTAGTCGTGATACTCTCGCATCATACGGCGCTTCCGGATCAGCTACCTCCTACCCACCAACGTTGGTGGTGTCAAATGCCAGTGGGACATCAGGTTCGGCCTGTTTTGATAGACCGTAATAAGCCAGTCGATGGCCTTGTACTTACCGATTTTCTTGATTTTCACCACCCATTCTATCACTTTCCGCTGAAGGTACCACCAGATTCCGACTGTAGTCCATTTGTTGAACTTGCAATAGTAATTGATCCAACCTCTGACCGGTACGTTTATTTTCTCGGCCAGTTGTTGGATATTACCCTGGAATTTCCGGATGGGCATTTTGCGGATTTTCCCTCTCACATCCAGTTTGGACGAATGACTCATACACGCGGCAGTTAGTAACTTGAGTCCATGCTTGGTTAGACTTAGTTTCGGCCTGAGCGTATACCCTAGAAAATTGTAGCTCACCTTTTGATGCGCTCGCTCGGCGTTTTGTTCGTTCTTGCAGTACACGACGTGGGTCTTGCCTTCGTTGATTTCCAGTTTACACTCCGCCATGCGGCCAATTACTTTGCTTTTGAGGTAAAGAGCTTGCTTTTGACTTCTGCAGTGAATCACAATGTCGTCACAATAGCGCTCGAAGCGAACTTTAGGAGAGAGTGTATTTCCATCCATTTATCGAACGCGAAGTGAAGGCAGATGTTGGCCAGCAGGGCGCTGACCACACCTCCCTGAGGCGTACCCGAGGTACGGCTTATAATTTGGCCGTCCTGCTTTTGCATGCCCGCTTTCAGCCATCTTTTCAACATACATCAGTACCCACTTTTCAGTCGTGTAACGCTTTAGCCCTTTCATCATCAGCTCATGATCCAGGTTGTCGAAGAGCCCTTTAATGTCCAGATCGATCACCCAACCGATGAACGCGCTCCTTTTAAGGGATTGGGTTACGGCTTGATGGGCGTTCTTGCCCGGACGGTACCCGTAGCTGTCCCGGTGGAATGACGGATCCACTTTCGGTTCCAGGTAATTCCTCACCACCTGCTGGGCTACCCGATCTTCTAACGTCGGAATGCCTGGTACGCGCTGTCCCCCTGACTTTTTAGGTATCGCTACCTCCCTTACCGGTTTTGGACAGTAAGATCCCGAAGTCATTCGGTTCCATAGCTTGTAGGCATTTCCCGTTAGTTTTTCTTCATAGTCAGCAATGCTCACACCGTCGATTCCCGCTGCTCCATTGTTCGCTTTGACTGCTTTAAACGCCTCTAACACCCATTTCCATGGTGACAGGATATTGCTTTGTCTTAAAATAATCAATCATCCCGGTTAAGGTTGTCGGTTAATTTAATACTGATCCGGTCTGACCCTTCGCTCCCTTTGCCATTACAGCAAGTTCATCGCTACTACGATCAGATCCGCCCCCATACAGGTCATCGATATTCGCCTCACGGGATCGCCGCTTGCGCTTTCTCTTCTCCTACCTGCATGAGTTCCCTTGTTCCGTTAGAATGCCTGAAACGGCGTCCTGCTATCTTTACACCGCCTGCCGTTTAGCCCGCGTCAGGTTACTGCTGCTAAACCTTGCTCCCGGCTGCGAATGAATCCACCCGGTTTTGACAGGGTCTTGGGACATATCGATGTTTTATCATGATAGTTTACTTTCGTTCAGCTCACTGTATCACACCTGACAGGCCAACCTGCCTTTTCTTTATCGCTTGAGTACCCATCTTTTTCAAGAAAAGCACCATAAAGTGGTTTGAAAGATCTGCCTGTCAACTCTTTCGGTGGGCCCACCACCATCATTCTAACAGCCCGCGATTCGCACCGCTGCAAGGCACACTCACATCTGTCCAAAATAAATTCTGAGGAAGCATAGAAAAGGGAGACTCTCACCCTAAAGTGTTAGGTTGTAGTTGCAAAACATAACCAAAGAGTCTCCGAATGAGAAAAATATCACTTTTCAGTCAAATGCTAAGCTTGATTCCCCGAGATAAGTTCGACCGCCTGGTCTCCAAGCATGCTTCTGACAAGCATCAGAAGGGGATTACCTCTTGGACGCATCTGGTGGCCATGTTATTCTGTCACATTGGCGGTGCGGCTTCGGTGCGTGACATCAGTAACGGACTTACCAGTACGACAGGTAATTTATCTCATATGGGAATAGGCCGAGTTCCCAGTAAGTCGAGCTTGTCCTACATCAATAAAAATCGAACACCGGAATTATTCAAAGCCGTCTATTTTATGCTCTTGGAGTATTTAAGTGGTACTCATAAATTTTCCAGATCCGGCTTAACAAGACTAAAAAGGAAGGTTTTTTTAGCCGATGCAAGTGTTATCCCCCTATGCCTGAAGGTTTTCGACTGGCCGTCCGCGACTGGGCGTGCTATCGAAGCCAAAAAGGGAAGCGTAGATTGCCATCACGGGTAAAACAACCGCTGGTTCAGCCTACGCAGGTGAATGATACCTGGAACGGTCCGCCGTAGCGGCTTGGACTTTATGAGTGATTCTATGATTGGCAATCGCAAATTCAGGACGTTCAACGTGATCGATGACTGCTCTCGTGAGGTCTTGGCTATAGAAGTGGATACTTCACTTTCTTCGAAGCGAATTATCAGAACTTTGAACCGGGTTGGTGAAAACATAGGATTTCCCAAAGCAATCCGATCAGATAATGGGCCAGAGTTCACATCTAAGGAATTCACGATTTGGTGTGAGGATAATGGAATCCAAACCAAGTATATACAGCCGGGAAAACCAACTCAGAATGGCTACATAGAAAGGTTCAATAGACTGTACCGTGAAGCAGTATTAGACGCATATCTATTTTTCGACCTGGATCAGGTTAGGCATTTAACCGATGAATGGATCGAAGAGTACAACCAGCGGCGACCACACGAAGGACTTGGAAATTTCACGCCATCTGAATGGAAGGGCTTGCTGATGAAAAGAAAAATTCAACAAGAGATGACTGTCTGAAAAACGGGGTACATACAACATGAAGATCAAATCCTTCGTGGGCGCCTCGGAGAATGCAGTATTGATCCAAATCTGGACTGCTATGATAGCGATGCTCCTGCTTAAATACCCCAAAGAGAAGGCACAATACGAATGGCACCTTTCTAACTTAGTAACCTTTGTCCGATTGAACTTATTCGTGAAGATCGAATTGATGAAATGGCTCAACAATCCGTTTTACAGGCTTGCCAGGCACGCCGAAAGGCGGCAACTGCGTATACAATACGGATAAACAGGGGGGGATTTGGAAAGTCGACTAAAAAGAGCATTGGTAGACTCAAATCTTCTTTTTTTAGATTTGTTAAAAACGTTTTGGACAGGAGTGAGTTTTCTTCTAAAATATAGCTATACCTTATACGTAGTTGATCGATTTTGTAGAAAGTACTTTCAAACACGGAGTTCAGAGTCAGCAAAAGGGTTTTGGGTCAACCTCGACATTTCGACAGAAGAAAATTTCCTTCATATGTGCGTAGCAAACTGCAAACCTGCAATCCGGAAGTCGTCCTGCAGGCGGCTTAGGGCTGGCCAATACCCGCAGGAGGCTTTTGTCTCTTTATCCGGATCACCAGCTGACCATTCAGGATGAATCTGAAAAATTCAGGGTTGTTCTTCAGATCCGATTGTCAGAACTCTCCCGAAATCAGGCGAACTGATCCGACTGCCGAATGCTCACTTTAGAAGTCCATCCGATATTTGCGTGCATAAACGTCCAAAATCCATAGTAGATAGTAATTGCGACCTTCACCGTGGCTCCCAACAAAAGGGTGTTGAAGGTGGCGAAAGAATAGTATTGGACAATATTACAGAGAAATATATCAAGCATTACTTGTCCGAATTTTAATCCTGTATAGTAAAGCCCGATAAGCTCGGTTATCTTTGCCTTGAGTTTATCTATGGAAGGAACAGACGAGAGGTTGGTATTGAACAGCTAAACCAGAGCCTTATCAGGGTGAAAAAATTAGGCACTGAGCCGCTGTTAAAGTAAACAGGCTAAAGTATGGTCCGCAAGTACCGTGCTTAACCAACTATCCTCCAAACTAGCCAACGACGAGGCTTCTTATCAAAGGCCTTAATTGAAAAACCCTCTCTCAAAGAGAATCCTGGATGTACCATCGGGATTCAAGCAACATATGAATTAACCAGGTTAGGTCCCCGGCGTTAGTTTTCTTATCTATAACCTGATGGCCAAATATTAAAAACACGTGTTTCTTTAGACAAAAGAAAAAGCCTTTTGTCTAAAGAAACAAAGAGCACATCAAACTGTAACTACCTGTTAATAAACAAGATAATTTTCTCTGATCTTGAAATTCATGAAAAAGATCGCTAACATCGTAGTGAAAAAAACTGCGGATGTGGTTTAACCGCTATCCCTCCCGCCCAACCGGCGGTTTTTATACTTCTATACTTACAAACGAACCATTCCATGAAAAAAGCTGATTTATATATTAGGGTAAGCACTGACGAGCAAGCCGACAAAGGGTATTCCCGGCGTTATCAGGAGGAAATGCTCAGGAAATACTGTGATGTTAACCGGATTTCCATTCGTCAAGTCATCTTCGAAGATCATTCGGCTAAAACATTCCATCGCCCCAAATGGAAAGCCTACCTGTCGGACCTCCGGAAAAATAAGGGCAAAAGTGACCTGGTCCTCTTCCTCAAATGGGACCGCTTCAGTCGGAATGCGGGCGATGCCTATCAGATGATCAGTACATTGCGAAAACTGGGTGTAGAGCCACAGGCGATTGATCAACCCCTGGATCTTTCCGTACCGGAGAATAAAATGATGCTGGCCTTCTACCTTGCTGCTCCGGAGGTCGAAAACGATAGGAGAGCGCTGAACGTTATCCACGGAATGCGCAGGGCCCGGAAAGAAGGGCGTTATATGGGGCTGGCCCCGATAGGATATATCAACAAGACCGATGAAACCGGAAGAAAATACATTGCCCCCGATGAACCCTTGGCCACAATAATTCAATGGTCATTCAGCGAAATTGCCCGAGGGGTCTATAATACGGAACAGGTTTATAAAATGGCTAAAAGAAAAGGGTTCACCGGTGTCAAAAGCCTGTTCTGGTTTGCGGTCCGCAACCCCGTTTACTGTGGGAAGATATTCATCCCAAAATATAAAGAAGAAGAAAGCAGGTTTGTCAAGGGCCTGCATGATCCGTTAATTAGCGAAGATCTCTTCTACAGGGTCCAAGACGTCCTGGATGGCAGAAAGAAAAGGCAATTTCAGCTAAAGGTGGTGGCTAACGAAAATCTTCCATTGAGAGGTTTCCTGGTCTGTCCCAAATGCGGGCGCGTACTGACTGGCAGTGCCTCCAAAGGTAATACAAAGCACTATGCGTATTATCATTGCTACCTGGGATGTAATTTCAGGTTCAGGGCCGACAACGCCAATTCCCAGTTCTGTTCCATCCTCAAAAAGTATGTCCCTCGTCAGGAGATGATTGAACTTTATAAGGTGGTCCTACAGCAGACATGGAAAGGCCAGACAACCCACTTATCCAATGACAAAAAGCAAATAGAAAAACAGATTGAAGAACTAAAAGCGAAAATTTCCTACATCCGGGAGCTGCTTTCCTCCCGGCAAATCGAGCCGGAGGACTACAGGGAAATGAAATCCGAATATGCAGATAAGCTGGATAGGCTTGAAGCCCGGCTTAAAGGAGCGGCCAACAACAACGAGACAAACTTCGAACAACTATTGAATGCGGGGTTGAATAACCTGCTAAAGCTCGATTATGTCTATCAAAAAGCCGATATGCCGAGGAAGCAGGAGATAATAAGTTCGATATTTCCCGAAAAATTGCATTTTGAAAATGAGACAGTTCGAACTTTTAAAGTCAACGAAGTAGTCAATGCTATCTATCTGATAGACAACAACTTGCAAGTAAATAAAAAAGGACAAAACGAAAAAAAATCCGTTTTGTCCTCTCAAGTCGGGATGACAGGATTCGAACCTGCGACCTCGTCGTCCCGAACGACGCGCGCTACCGGGCTGCGCTACATCCCGTTTCGGAATCGGGTCGGCAAAAATAACAAAAGTTGAAAATATAGCCCGACTTTACACAAGTATTTTGCGGAAAATATCGCGATCCCGCTTAAGACATCCCCAATGTTGCCATCAATTCCGCTACAGCAGCCCTGCCTGCGCGGTTCGCACCGATGGTCGACGCTGAGGGCCCGTAACCAATCATATGAATGTGCGGATCCTTCGCCACCTGGGTGGCAAGCCTGCCGGTCATGATAATTCCCCCGCCTTCTTCACGAAGCATCAATGGCGTCAGGTGGTCAAGCGAACTCCTGAACCCTGTGCACCAGAGTATCACATCAGCGTCAATTTCACGGCCATCCGCCCACCTGACTCCGGTTTTGGTAATTTCACTGAACATAGGAAGACGGTTCAGTACACCGCGGGCCCGCATTGCGTTAATTGCCGGGGTAACCGGCAAACCAGTCACCGACACAACCGAACCGGGGGGCAGGCCGCGCCGGACCCGGTCTTCCACAATCGCTACTGCGTCCCGGCCAGCTGATTCATCAAATGGCCCCTCCCGGAACAAAGGCGGCTTCCGCGACACCCACGTGGTGCCTGCAACACGCGAGACCTCATCAAGCAGCTGTATGGCGGAAATACCTGCTCCAACAATCACTACCTGTTTTCCGGCAAAAACATCGGCCGTCCGGTAGTCCTTCGTATGCAGCTGTATGCCCTCGAAGAGCGCCGCGCCGGGGTATTCCGGAATATAGGGAGTTTCCCAGGTACCTGTGGCATTGATCAGTCCCTCTGCCGAGTACATTCCACGATCGGTCTCCACCCTGAACCTTCCGTCTCTCCGGCAAACCACTGACACTTTTACCGGCCGGAAAACAGAAATACCAAATGTGTTTTCATAAACATCAAAATAATGCGGCACGGCTACGCTCGCTCTCACATTCGTATGGTCGTTCTCCAGCGTATCGCCAAATGGCAGTCCCGGCAAGTCATGCACCCGGTTCACCGTGCTGAGCGTAAGCGACGGCCACCGGTACTGCCAGGCGCCGCCGGGCTGCGGCGACTGGTCCAGGATTACGAAATCCTTTCCGGGTACCAACCCCTTCTGGCGCAGGTAATAAGCAGCCGATAGCCCGGCTTGTCCCGCGCCGATCACCACAATGCGGGTTTTGAATATCAAAGTCGTTTTGCCCATGGAAAACCTTTATCAGAACCTCGATTTATAGTCTAAACCCGTTAAGTCCTGATATAGTTTCCGGCACCTTAAATCGCTGCCGCCCTGCCCGGAAAAAGCCGCAGGGCGAATCACGACGGGTGCCTCCGCATCCAGTCGTCCATTGACATGCGCCCGGATCCTACAATGTAAAAAAGTAAGGTGAGAAACAGGCATAAAAGTGAAATCCAAAGCTCTGAATTGAGATAAGAAAACCCCTGTCGAATGTTTACGAAAAAAACCGCAACCACCAGGATTGGGATCTGTACCAGGCAGGCAAAACGGGTCAACAGCCCGAATGCGATCAAAAAACCACCGAAAATATGGGCAAACGCCACATAGTGAACCGCAACCACAGGCCAGAAATCAATCCTTAAACCGCTTACCAGCTCGGTGAGCCGCGTAGTATCTGAAATAAAGCCGATCCCTTTTGCAAAAAGGAATACGCCTAATCCTATACGGACGACATCAAGCCATGCCGGATGGTGCCTATCGCCCCAATACTCGAGTCTCTGAAAAACGTTCATGACATTAAGGCTTTTTTTATTTGAAATATACAAGTAAAGTGTCAAATAATCAAATACCCAGATCTATATTTACCGCAACTCCCCATCCATTTTTCAGTTTTCAGCTTACATACCCCCTACCTCCAAAGCGACCGGATAATAATTCCCCTTGGTTTTACCGCCATATCTTCCAATATTCGCAAGAGTTCGCCGCCATATTCTCTTTGTAATTGCCTGCGAAACGTCAACGTTATAGAAAATTGAACCCGACCTGTCCGTGCTTATGATTTTTTTAATCGCTTCCGTTTTACCCGGAATTACCTGGTAACACTGCATCACCTGCTTAAGTAACCTGCTGAACACAACAGTGTTCGGGATGAAGCACGTGCCTGTACGCACATGATTAACCGTTTATTGTTTTACCAAATCTCAATTACTCAACTTATGAAAACGTACGATTCCGCCGAAGCCCTGCTGGAAAGAGGGCCGCTTTCGGCGCGTTTTGCCCGTCTGCTCTCAGATCGGGAAGACTCATCACTGAGTCTTGCTCCCAAAGAAAGTTTCAGGCAGGACCAAAAGGACGCGCTCAGTGCAGTGGCCATTCTCGACGTCTCCTGCGGTGCAATCCTGGCGCAGCCCATCTTCGACAAACTGAAAGCCGTGCCCAATCTGCAGGCGCACCAGCAAACCAGCAAAACGCTCGCAGAAAGCTGGCGCTCTGAAGTAAGGCCCAAATTGTTTAAGGTCAACGACACCATTATTAATTTCGGTACGGAATTCGGCGCCCTGTACCAACCCCTTTTGGAGCGAGCGGAGCTGCTTAACAATCCCGAAAAGGCAAAGGATGCCCAGGCCGAACTCATAGAAGGGTTGATCGAGTTGCTTGACCTCATAAAACTTCAGCAGAAGGATGTCAGCGAAGCAAAAAATAAAATCGCTGCGCTCTCAACTGCAATCCTCAAAAACCAGGCCGATATTAATGGGGACCTGACTTTGATTGAGTCGTCTTACCAGGGGGACAAAGGAATATTGGCCGACAAAAAACGGCTGATCGAAAGCTGCGAGAAAGCCATGAACCGGGACCTGGCCATCATCGGCGCCGGCGCCACAGGAGCCGTTGTCGGCGGGCTTGTACTCGCGGTCGGTGTTTTTCTCTGGGTAGAGTCTGCCGGTGGCAGCACGCCCGTTATCGTAATCGGTCTGGCCATGATCGGTGCAGGAGCAGGTGCAGCCGGGTATGGGATCTACGACTATAACAAGTCCTCATCCCAGAAAGCCGACGCGCTCCGGGAAGTTGCCGTACTTGACGCGCAAATTGCGGTAGCCACTTCCTTAAAAGGCTCTGTTACCGGCCTGCTCACGCATTTGCAGAATGCCGACGCCGCACTCAGCAAACTCAATGATGCCTGGGGAGTGCTCGAACGGGATTACAACAACCTGATCGATGCGCTGCGCAAAACCCAGGGCAGCGTCGACAAAACCAAGCCTTTGGCGTTTATTGTAAAGGCGAACCTGGAGGCCTCGAAGAAGCACTGGGATGAACTGCTTTCCGACGCCAAAACGATCAAGCAGAACCTGCTTGCCCCGATAAAGGTAGATACCAAAGCGCTTGACACCAGCGACGGTAAAACCCCTAAATTCCCGGACGTCCCGACGGAGGCGCCCCGCCTGCACGCCAGCGCAAGAATGGCAGTTGCCCCGGCGGCCGCTGAACTATCGCTTGCAGGTATTTCCGCTATTTCCGAGTCTGCCTACCGGCCCTGGATTGAGAGTACTGCACAATCGCTCCTTGGATTGCAGCAGGAGATCAACGCGCTCAGGCAGCGAACCGAGATACCGGATGACGTTTCGAGAAGCCAGCAAAGCCTGGGCCACCTCTCCGAACCCGCGCTCCGATCTGCCAATGCATTCCTGGACGTGAATGAAGCACTCTCCGGGCAATCGCCTGTGCTGAAAGAAACCGCAGCGCTCTCCGACGCCGACCTCATGCATGCGGCTCCCGCATTGCTCCAGAAAATAGAATTGTTAACAAACAAAGCTTCCGAGGTAGGAAAAGAAGCCTTTGAACGTACCCTTGCGCTCGATAACGAGATAGACCGCCTGGATGGGGCCCTTCAGGGCTGGCTCGATAGGATGCGTGCCGAAAAACGCTACGATGAATCCAAGCTGGCGGATGCGGTAAGGCTCAAAAAGGACGCAGAATCAAGGAAAAGCAGCATCAAAAAAGACTTCTGGGCATGTTTGGTCGGACCACTCGTTTGCGCGGCCATCGCGATAGAGGTAGCGGTCCGTATCCGGAATGCGCAATCTGAAATCAACGGTTACAACCAAACCATTCAGGACCTTGACAAGTCACTTTCAACGCTGCTGCAAACCACCAATACGACCACCGCGCTAACCCTCAACGCGGCTGCGCTCGGAAAGAGTATCGACGGGGGCCTGAAAGCGATCACGGTTATCCGGAATACCATTGAAAGTATCCGGACAGAGGCCAGTCATACGCCGTTTATTCTCCGTGCCCGGCTCCAGGCGCTGGCTGAGCAATTGCGGGGTGTTGCCAATGTAAAGATGATGAAATCAGGGAATATGCTGTTTGCCAAAACAGTCGGCAAAGACGAGCCGGCGGACGCATTGGAAGACCATCTTCAGACACTTTTTGCATCTTCCCTGCTGATCCATTCCTCTGCGGGAATTATCTCGAAACAACCCAAACTGGTGCATGTAGAGAACTTACTGAGGGAAAACCAGGCCCAGCTTGCCGGCCACAGCCTGGAATGGGTCACCAACTCCTATCACAAAGTGCTCGGCCAGTTCTCCAGTCTGAAGGCGATAGGGCGCGATTTCTCCGCCCTCGGCGCTGAGGTCGTCCGGAAAATAGACAACCGGGAAATGGACGAGGCAGTTAGCGGGCTCGAGGCCATGGTTGAATCCCTCGGCACGTTTGGCAATACCAGGACCGGGGGAGGATCGCTTCATCCGGATACGGTGGCACTGACCATCTTCTTGGAGAACATTAAAAACGACCAGATTATTTTCGGAATCGTAGAAGAAATAATCCATAACCAGTTTGAAGGCGACAAAGGCGTTCTCGCGGAACTGGAGGCGGCCGAAAAAATATATGCCGAAGCGGTCAGCGCAGCCCTGGAGGAACTCGTGTACAATTCGACGCGCGTGATCGGAGAGCACCTGGTCCTGGGGATCGTGCTGGGAATAACCATTGCGGTCGGCCAGATTGAACTGGTCGCCGTGGAAGGACCCACTGTCATGTACCTCATCAAAAAAGGCACCAATATCGTTTTGAAAAAAGGGAGCGAAGCGGCCGGCTCTGCCGTAAAAGACAAGATTTCCAAAATCGAAAGCCGTGGAAATGATGTCGGTGAATATATAGAAGCCAGGAATGAAAATTTGAGAAAGCTCTGTCTCACCAAATCGGATCTGTCTGTTCTGAAGGTGTTGGTAAACGACGTAAAAACAATTTCCAGGAACAGCCAGATTGCTGTCAACCAGATCGGCCAGATCAGGAGCGACGTTTCAAGGGACATTGACGAGCTGAACTACGTCAAGTTCGGTATCCAGGGAACCAGCGCAGCAAAAGCAAAAGAACGTCTTGGTCTGCTGGTTCAAAAATGGGGAACCGTCAGCCAGCTCGCGCAACGGCTGGAGGAAAGCTATCTGGAAAGCAAGCAAACCGCGCCTGTTGCTTAGAAGGTACCTTCTTGAACGGAACGCAGTGCAATCGGTTGTTTACATTGCGTTCCGTTACCATTGACAACAATGTGGATAGGCGTTCCGACCGGGGCGTCATCACCGCAGCGGAATGGAGAGGATGCCTCTCCAGTTAGTAGTACCCGTCCCACTCTCCTACTTCAATTTCAATGTCTCACTATAGACAATCGGATTCTTCTCGGCAAATGTCCTCGCTTTGCCATCCTTTTCGATGAGCAGGTTCAAATTGTCGTTGGCAGCGTCGTAAAGAACAGTAGTATGGTAACCCGGACAATTATGCTGCCTGCAGCCGGTGAATTTAAACACTGTCCCTTCGGAGACGATCGGAGTTTCTACATTGAAATTCTCCAGCATCGCGTCGTACTCCTCGCCGGCAAGCCTTTTAAAACGAGCTGAAAACCGGCTGTCATCGAAAACACTTAATTCACGCGGGTATGCCCCCACATTCAGTGTAATGATATTCTGACCCGGAGCAGGTTCTGTTTCGTTTGTTATCGGAGCTTCCGTTTTTTGAGTGGCTGAATCCGCGGAACCGGTGGCATCGGTACCTTTTTTTCCCTGGCAGGAAAAAGCCAGTAATGAAACAGTCAATCCTGCCGATACAATTAAAAATCTCATAAGCGGTTAGTTGAAATGCCCGGTTTGACTACGAAAAGGCGGTAATGACTGCCTTCGACACTATTGATTTAACGTCACAAAGGCTATTTTATTGGCGCTACACGCGGTCAAGTATGCCGTCTTTCAAAACCCTTTCGGCAGCATGAAAACCACACATACCGTGCACACCGCCACCGGGAGGCGTCGAAGACGAGCAGAAATAGATGCCCTTTGCCGGCGTCCGGTAGGGAGAAAAGCTTAGTACCGGCCGGGCGAAATGCTGGAAAATATCCTGTACGCCGCCATTGATGTCACCACCGACGTAGTTGGGGTTATACGCCTGCATATCTACGGCAGACATCACAGACTTTGCCAGGATACTATCCCGGAAGCCGGGGGCAAATCGCTCGACCTGGCGCTCGATCGCTTCGGTCATATCGTGACCGGAAGAATGCGGAACATGGCAATACCCCCAAACCACCTGCTTTCCGGCGGGCGCCCGCGAGCTGTCAACGACACCCGGCTGCGTCAGTAAGACAAAAGGGCTCTCCGGTACTTGTCCGCTCCACGCCGCCGATTCCGAGCGGGCAATTTCACGTATCCCGCCCCCCAGATGCACTGTTACGGCCTTTCGGCAAACCGGGGCGCGGAAAGGTACAGGTCCTTCTACTGCCCAGTCAATTTTGAAAACACCCATGCCATAACGGTAGGCCGCCAACCGTTTCCGGTATCCCGCAGGAAGCGACGCTCCGGCGATCTCCAGCAATTGCCGGGGCGTCACGTCAAACAGAATGGCCTTTGCCGGCGGCAAATCAGCTAAGGACTTCACAAAAAAACCGGTTTGTATCGTTCCGCCGATGGACAAAAAGTAAGCGGCCAGGGCGTTGCCGATGCTGATTGAACCTCCCCTTGCGACCGGCCATCCACCGAGGTGGGAAGCCGCCATAAGCATCATCCCGATAGCGGATGTCATTGATTTCTCCAGCGGCAACATGGCATGTGCGGCCATGCCCGCCCATAATCCCCTGGTAGGTTCAGTTGCAAAACGACGTGCGGTACGCAGCGCCGGCGGCAGCGCCCTCCGTGCGAAATCGGCCAAAAGAAACGGGTGCGAAAATCCCGGAAAAGCACTCAGCAATCCCGGAAGCAATTGTGGCAATGCTTTTATGACAGGTTCCATAAAGCGGTGGTACGCCTTTTCATCTACCCCCAGCCCCCGGGCCGTTTGAGCCAGGGAAGGGTACAAAGCAGCCGCTGTGCCGTCATCAAACGGATGGGCTGCGGAGACTTCCGGATAGAGCCACTCAAGCCCGTGCCTATCCAGGGGAAGTGTATTGAAAAAGGGCGAAATCGCGCCCATCGGATGCACCGCCGAACATACGTCGTGATGAAAGCCCGGCAGGGTAAGCGCCTGGGTCCTGGTACCACCGCCAATGGTGTCCATACCTTCCAGAACCAATACGGAATGCCCGGCACGCTGCAGCGTAATCGCTGCAGCCAGGCCATTCGGCCCTGACCCGACCACGATTGCCTTGTAAGCTTCGCCTGCCATTGAATCAACTTTCAGTGCAAAATATGGAATTTCAGCCGGTCGGCCAACTTCTTAAAGCCGGGAAAACACCCCCGTTGGTTTTTGGTCGTTGCCACGGTCCGCATCACAGGCATTTATTATAGCAGAAGGGATCCGTGACAGACGCCGTACGCAGGAAGTAGATTATCCAATTTCACGTCTTTTTTGCGGATTATGCAAACCCTTTCTGAACGCCCCTACCAACCTTCTCTCCTCCATGCCAGCACGCAAAAAGCAGCCTGTCGGTCCGACTATTTCAGCACATCAGCTCAGAATCCGCATCCTTTCCGTAATATCAGTGGTGCGCTATATTGAAAAATTTGAAGAAACTTACACGCACAAATCTCTCCTGGTTGCACCCATCAATGAGTACAACAAGACACAAACGGATAAAAAAACCGGCGGGGCCAATTACCTTCGGCACTTTCCTTTGTGGAAGAAAAATATAAACCGGCTGCTCGAACTGTCCAACAAGCTCATTGCGTCCGCGGAAATTGAAACGATGCTGCCTGAAATTGCGGCCTGCCTAACTACCTGGGGCCATGCGGATTCGTCAGTTGAGAAACAGGTAGACGAAGCAAAAAAAATAATTGAAAGAGCAGATTACTTTGAAACCTGGATTGATTTTAAATTTCCTGTTATCCAGGGCTTCACGCTTACGTTTCACAGCGCGGAAGAGAAAAAATTCAACTCCTTAACCGGATTCGCCGAACTCGGGTCAGAGCTGAACGATATTTCCGTTGAATTTGATAAACCGCCCGTATTCACGCCCAGGAAGATAGAAAAAGAACTTGAAAAGACCCATACCACCTGGTATCTTGCGCACTACCTGAACCTTGAAAGCGCCCCTCAGCTTGCTTACGTAGAATTTGACTGGAACCAAACAGCACTACTCTCCGCCCGCGTGGTGCAACACCGGGATCTGGCCGGGAACCGGGGACTCACGTTCACCAGCATAAAAGACGGCATTGTCAACACAGGCCCTTCCGGACCAATTTTCATATCGCTGGAGGCAACCGTACCTACCCAACGGCTCCGGACGGTTTACCAGCATCTGACCATTGAAAATCCCGAAAAAAAAGACTGGCTGGTCGGCGCGTATTCAGCAATTGTGTACATACGACGGCTAAGGGTCCAAAAATCGGTTTGCGGAAATGTGTTGATGCATGAAGTGGACGGTCCCCAGGATCTTGACAACATAGTGGACCACTTAGAGCGTCTGGCGGATAAACCGGTTCCCGGGCATCAGCCTGAAGACGAGAAATTCTCAAAGGGAATTCAGGCCAGGCATATGCTCCGGGAAAAAGTCACTGCGTTGCCACAGCCCGATCCTGCTAACCCATCACCGCTGACCCCTTATGTCGGCTGTTATTCCTGCTATTATATCAGGCTGACGTTTCAACGGGCCAATTTTGAGCTGAACTTTATCACCCTCAGAAGCGATGGCTCCGCCCTGCTTGAACAATACGGAAAAAACCCGGTCGGCAGACCGGGATATTACCAGGTTGAAGCGGGCAGGATCCGGGTGCATTTCGGGCAGGGCCACCAGCCGGACACCACGCCAATTCAATTCATACTGTACAAAGAACCAAAACAGGCGGATCAATTCAAGCTTCTGGGCACCTATCAAAGTGAAACCAGTGAAGGACAACCGGTCTCGGGTTTGGTTTCCCTGACCAGGCAGCCGGATAGCGAGCTTATTCCCTCCCCGGTGACCGGAAACAGCAAAAAAACACTATCCAGGGCTTGCAGCGAGGTGACCGCGGCCGATTTCTGTGATGACGAGGACTTTGCTTTTTTTCTTGGCGAGGCGGGAGCCGGTCTCTCGCTAACCGACGGCCCCGCCTGGGCCGAAATATCAGAAAGAATCAGCAAGGACTCTGCCTATAAAACCATCCGGAGTTTGTGCACCAAACCGGGCGGTCAGCATGCATTCTCGGAAAACCATTTCTATTATTACACTTTCAAAAAAGGCAGCCCTACAGAGACCGACTTCCTGATTGAAAGAAGCCTGCTGGTCTTTAACCGGAACGGCACAGTTACGATGTATGCCGACTCTAAAAACTACGTCGGAAATGCATACCATTGGACAAATACACTGCATTTGTCGCTTAAGCATCCCGAGGAAGGCCTCCTGGAAATGTTTTTCGAACTTGACCGGAACCACACGAACCTGCCGGCGATCCGGATTTTGTACGGCGCTTCCCTCTGGCACTCCAGCAAGAGGATCCAGGCAAAAGCGGTGGTTTTGTCGCGCTATGCCGGGCATCCCACCGAAAAGGGAGTAAAAATGATGAACTTCAACGACAGCGAAGGACGTGGCCAGTTGCAGCGCGAGGACGACCTGGGGGGTGGTGTAATTTCCTACCTGCGAGGCGAAACCAACCGGTACCTGCACGGCACCACTTCGTCTTCGCCCGGCCGGTTCCGCCCGAGGGACAAATCTTCAAGAGAAATTCACTTTTGGGCTGCATGCGGTTTCGGCTTTCTGTCGCGGGAGTTTTGGAAGTATGAAGAAAAAGATACAAAGCACCCCGAAAAAAAACCTGTAGCGGATGAGAAAGATCCCCCTGTCGTCAGGCTTCTGAAAGACAAAACGGAGGATTGGCGCACGTCAGCCCGGACACATCTGCACGCCGCCTTTGTACACGGGTTTGCCGTAAACTTCGGCGGGCTGGAAATCGATTACCGGACTGCCCTCGGCAACCCGGCGGAGATCGCCGACGCCTACCTCCGAAAGTTCTTTCCCGGTGTGAGCTACGAGGAAAAAGCCGGGATATTGAAAGACCAGCATACAGAAATATCCTTGCAGCGAATCGGAGAAATAACCGGGGAGCAGGCCCTGCTAAAAAAAGCATTTGAGTCGGGCGGACCGCTGCACGATGAGGAACTCAGAAAGTTCGCAAGCGATTTGTGGCCGGATATCTTCTCTGCAGACTGAAAGTCAACGAAAAAAAGGTTCTCATCAAAAAAAATTTATGACTTTTTAGAAAAAAAAAAGGGAATTAAATCGCGCGACAAGTAAAAGTAATTTCCACAGCCCGTAATAATTTCGGTAAACGGGCAAAAAACGCTGAAGTAGATCTTCCCCTAGATACACCGGGCACCCGGATGTGCGTATATTCACATTCGGTCATAACTAAATATGCGTATACGGGGTAAGGTACGTATTTAAATATCCGGCAAAACCAAAGATCACACATTTAAATATCAAAACACTAGCAATTAAATATTTTGCATAAATATCATTTTACAAAATAATAGTTTTAATTTTTAAAAAATATAAAATAAAACATACGGAATTTTGATAAATACCACCTATCTTTATTAAACCATTTTAACTGATAAGCACCATGGAAAATCACGCCCGGGATTTCTTCCTCAGCGCTGCCCAGGCAGCGGTCCTTATACTTTTCAGTTTACTGATTCCTGCGCCCGCCGAGGCATCCGAAGGACAACGCGAAAAAACGTGCACCTTTCGTTTCGCCGGTGTCACCAATACCCGGCTTGATCGGGGCATCATTCATGCTATCAATTCAGCCCTGGTTACAGCGGAATCGTTGGATGACGTACTTCCGATACTCAATTCCGTCATCCCGCCACGTCAGCCGCGAAAAGGCATTCTCCGCCTTTCGTGCAGATTCAGCAATGGAGAAAGCCGCATGATCCTGTACCAGATCACCACCAGTTCCGGTCAGGCAATTTCGGAAATGCCCCGGGACGGCGGAGAGTCCAAACCCTGGGACAGAAAAGTTCCGACCATTTCCGGTAACGTTCCCGGAAACCCAATACCGGACGGCCGGCTGCGATGTTGTTGCCCCGCAGATACCACCAACGTCATCCCCGTTCCTTTTATACCACCGGCCAACCAGCTTACCACACATCTCTCTTCTATCCAAATTACCAGCGTGGCTTCTCATCTCCTTCCCCATCGTTAAACCCTGCAGGACATGTCATTTCCAATTGAAATACTGATCGCAATCGGTCTCGAAGCCGCCATCATTTTTATTTTGTTCTACCCCGGCGGGGAAAGTTTTTTCAACCCGGTCAGGCAATTCCTTTTCTGCCTCGCCAGTGCCCTCCTACTCCTTGCCGCCCAGTTCTTCATCTCCACCCGGTCAGCTTCGTTTGTGGTCCCTACCAGTGAGATCATCAGGAACGGCACAGCGCCACTCAAACGTTTCTTTGCTAAACGCGGCCTCATGTCCCAAGCGCTCGAATCTGATTTTATCAGGGATAATTTCATCCTGGTAGACGTTTCATACGACATGGTGCTGACCCCTCACAACTCGGAACGGAATGTCCAGGTCGATCGCGGAGAGCTCAACCAGCTCTACCAGATGCTGTACAAAAACCGGGATGAGTTTTCCTTCGTGGTTTCTGATATATACGTGCAGGACCTGGACAAACCCGAAAATCACACCGATTCTCTGCTGATCGACACCATAGACCGGCTGGGCAACGCGAAAAAGATTATCCAGGCAGTTACCGACGTTTCCGATGACTCCTATACGCACCTGCGGGACCGGGGAATACCCGTAGGTATGGTCGACTCCGATATGGGGGGCGGCTTTCTGCACCGGGCAGACCTGAGAATAGACGAGCGGGTAAAATACCTACCGTATGAAATGCTTTTGCGAACGGAAAATGCCGGCTCGACTGACCAGGACGGGCTTCCTCCTCCTGAACCCGGCGTCGTCCCAGCATTACCTGCCCCTGTTCAGCTTATCGACGGCGAACAACTGTCTGTCCATTACACCCGCCCCTGGAAGCTCTCGATCCTGAAGAAAGTTTTTACCCCCCAGTTTTTCTTCATAGAACCCGCCGATCTGAATCCCGAAAAACTGATGATTGTCTTCCTGAAGGATATAGCAAATGACGAAGGCTTATTGAAGGAGCAGCTACAGCGCTTTAAAAACCGGGATAAAAAGCCCATTATCGTCGTCGGTACCTTCCGGGGCGCCTTCGACCTGCATCGCACCACCTACGGCGACCTCCACGGCGGGTTTGTTCTGCTGAATATTTTCTACAACCTGCATAAACACTACAACTACCTGTCCGTCAAATACCTGTTTTTTGTATTAGCCGGCTTCTTCATCGTATTCTATTCCGGGCTGATCAATACGTTGCTGGGACACTCGGTCGATATTCCGGGCAAGGCTGCGCGGTCGACGCTGCTCTACGGTATCCTGCTGCGCCGCCTGCAAAAAATAGTAGAGACTGCCCGCGAGGAAACGGCTAGGCCCAGGAACCAGGTACTGGCCTACTGTCTGAACATTCCCTTCATTATTTTGCTGGTGGTTATTCAGAATTTCCAGTACCTGCTGCTGATCCTCATCGTCGCGTTTTCCGATTTCTATTACAACCAGAGCCTCAATGTGCTTAGCCTGGCAGGATTGGTGTACGCTTCGAACGGCTTTTTGAAAACGCTCCTGTTCATCACCCGCAAACCGCTGGGTGAATCGCCGGTCGACCCCGGAAATGCGGCGGTCAGCTACGCTAAAGTTCAGGAATAATAAAAAAGCGCCCGCCGGCAAACTGTTGCCGAACCGGGCGCACCTGAACAACCTTCTCTTTCAGAACGTAATTTTTTTCAGATTTTTGCTCTCAATTGTTATCGGCCTTACCAGCTTGTTCTGGTTCTGGTATACCTCGAAATAATAGACGCCGTCAGCCATTTCATCCAGGTTGAAAACAAAGCTGAAGACATGCTTCGGCTCCGTCGTGGGTTTCCGTAGCTGCTGTGAATAGTAAACGGTTCCCATACTATCTTTCAGGACCAGGCGGAAAGGTTCCGGCGAAGAGTTCTCGACAAGCAGCCTGATTTTATTGGTGTCCTTTAGCTGGTAAATGGAGGCATCCACTTTTGCGGCCGTAACGTCTTCCGTTTTCTTCTTATCTTCCGGTCCATTGCCGGCAAAGGCATTGAGGCTGGCGAAAAGTGCGAAAACGCAAACAAAATGGGAGATGATTGAGATTTTCATGGCTTGTTTTGTTTAAAAGTTGCTTCTGTAAAACCATACAGATGCCATTCAAACAAAAAGGCCTGTGCCAAAGATTAAACACCTCCGGATTCGACTCGCAAATTCGATATAACAAACTGACTACAAACAACTTAAAAAACCAACAATTCTCTCTCAAACCAACAATAGCCTGTCCGCTAGCGGACAGCTATCTTAAAACCGAACATTTTAAGCGGACACTTTTCAATCCGGAAGCATGCACTACCGGCTTTTTGAGGCAATAAGCCGGCGTGCGCTATCGGAGGCAACCAGTAAACCTCCGGCCATCATGATAATGTCCTTGATCACCAGTCTTCCGGCCCCTGAGAGGTAAGGGAAGCCGAATTGCGGTGTCGGGAAATCGCCACCCAAATCCGGTACGTACACTTCCGGTGTAGTGACCAGGAAAGATAGTGTAACCACAGCCATCAAAAAAGTAAGCACACCTCCTGCAAAGCCGGCACGGGGTAACCAGATACCCAGCAGGACCAGGACACCGATTATAACGATGACCAGGCCCAGGCCGTAAGAAAAGCGGTAGGTGCCGTTGTGCTCATGCCACGCAATATTTTTGGCAACCACTTTTCCCTCCGGATTTTTGTAAAGCGTGTACTCCGGCACGATTTCCCCTTTTTCATTCACAGCCATTTTCCCGCTGTTTGTGTAAAAGAAGCTCATGAAAGGGCTGTTGGTTACAAAAGGCACGATCCCGTCAGCTTCATACTGGAACACTTTCAGACCGCCGATCCAGGCCATTACCACGAAAATGGAAACCCGCAGGAAGTTGGTAAAAAGCACCTGCCCGCCAGCAATTAATTTTAAAAGATTCATCCTATTTGCTTCAAGTTATTCAACTACAAAAATGAAGTGAATAAACGTTGGCGTGAATGGACGAATACCGCCCTTACCTAGACAATTTCGCCACAATGGAGATACCGACGTCTTCCCGGTACTTCCTGGGTGAAACACCGACCTCCTTTTTAAAGTACCGGCTGAAATAAAACTCGTCCTCGAACCCAAGCTCGGCAGCTATCTCTTTAACGGGCTTATAAGTAAGGTGCAGAAGTTTTTTGGCCTCCAGGACGATTCGTTCCTGTATGAGTTTGGAAGGGCTTTTGCCATATTGCCTTTTTACTTTTTTGCTGAAAGCGCCCACCGACAAACCAAAGGAACCGGAATAGAACGCCACGTCTTTCGCCGCCCGGAATTGCTTTTCAAGTACTTCCTGAAACCCGGCGATCTCTCCAGGCCGCGGCTCTCCGTTCTGAAGCAATTTCTCTTTGCTGCCAAGTGCCAGGATAAGCTGAAGATACGATCTGAGCACCTGGCCGTCGTATCGCGAGACGCCTGCTGCCAACACCTTCATTTTAAGAATGATATTGCTAACCTCCTCGAAAACAGGACCCGGAACTTTCACAAATGGCTGCTGGTAGATGTTGTTAAACAAAACGCCGTTGCAGGCAACTTCCTTTTTGTGGTACTCAATGCAATAAAAGTCCCCGTGAAACCGCAGCAGGCTCACCTTTTTCGCAGTGGTTCTATGCCAGCTCAGCAGCTGGTAAGGAGAAGTGAACAACAGGTTCTTCCCCTGGCATGAATATTCGTTTAAATCAACGGAAAGCGAGGTTTCTCCTTCAAAAAGAAGGATCGAATAAAGCGGGCTGTTCAATTGCTGCGGAAATTCGGAAGCCTCAACGGTCTCAATGGTAATCAAATCTTTCACGCGCTCATGCCAGAATACCCTTCACTACGTGGCCTTCGGTATCGGTCAGTCTGAAGTTTCTTCCCTGGAAAGGATAGGTAAACTTCTCATGGTCAAAACCGAGCAAATGCAAAATCGTTGCTTGAAGGTCGTGAACATGTACCTTGTCCTTCACCGCATAATAGCCAATGTCATCGGTTTCGCCATAGCTAAGGCCCTTTTTTAAACCGCCGCCCGCCATCCAGATCGTAAAAGCATCCAGGTGATGGTCGCGCCCCATAAACGGCAAAACAATCCCGTTCCTGTTTTCCTGCATAGGGGTCCGGCCGAACTCCCCGGCCCAAATGACGAGGGTATCCTCCAGCAGCCCGCGCATTTTCAAATCCTTGAGCAATGCGGCCGTAGCCTGGTCCGACTCCCGGCATTTTTTCCTGAGCCCGATTTCTATGGCGCCGTCCGGCGAAGTGCCGTGTGAGTCCCAACCCCAGTCGAACAGCTGGACAAAACGTACGTCGTTTTCTATCAGTTTGCGCGCCAGCAGGCAATTCATCGCAAAGCTCCCTTCGCCCGGCTTCACACCATACATGTCCAGGATATACTGCGGTTCTTTGGAGACATCCATTACTTCCGGAACGGACATCTGCATACGGAAAGCCATCTCATACTGACTGATCCGTGTCAGGATTTCCGGATCCCCAACTTCTTCGTAGGTCTTCCGGTTAATCTCGTTGATCGCCTCGATGGTCTTCTGACGCATCGAACGTTTCATGCCGGAAGGGTCCGAGACATAAAGTACCGGATCGCCGCCGGTACGGCACTGTACCCCCTGGTAAACAGTAGGCAGAAAACCACTTCCCCATATGCTTTTCCCCGCATCCGGCTGCTTTCCACCCGAGGTCAGCACGATGAAGCCGGGAAGGTTCTGATTTTCTGACCCCAACCCGTACACCGCCCATGAACCAAGACTCGGGCGCCCCAGCCGGGCACTGCCCGTATGCATCAGCAACTGGGCCGGAGCATGGTTGAACTGATCGGTATGCATCGACTTCACAAAAGTCAGCTCATCGACCAGGGTGCTGATATGCGGCACATAGTCCGACACCCACGCCCCCGACTGCCCGTACTGCCTGAACTGCCCCTGCGGGCCGAGCATCTTGGGCACGCCCTGTATGAAGGCGAATTTTTTCCCCTCAAGCAATTCAGCCGGGCAATCGGCCCCGTGGTATTTTGCCAATTCCGGTTTAAAGTCGAAGAGCTCCAACTGGGAAGGAGCTCCGGCCATGTGAATGTAAATAACGCGTTTGGCCCGGGGTGTAAACTGGGGTATGTTGCCGGCCACCCCGGCTGCATCCGCTGCCTGCGGCCTCCCGCATCCGCCCAGCAGGTGTCCCAGTCCAATTGCACCCAGGCTCGTAGCCCCTGCCCATTGCAAAAAATTACGCCGGGTAACATGCTCGGTCTGTCGGTACTCCAGCTCTTTGATCAGTTTTTCCATGGGCAAAAATCAACGGACGAATTACTCCTTGGTAATTACTTCATCCAGGTTAAGCAAAACATTTGCAGTGAGCGTCATTGCCGCTTGTGCCGGTATTTTCTTCTGACTGTTTACGAGAAATTCCTTCAATTGCGTTGTATCTGACTTGAATTCGGTAAAAGCATCCTGGTATACCTTGCTCAGGACGGCCAGTTTCCGGGGAGAGATTTCCCGGTAGGTAAGCAGGTAATACCCCCAGGCCAGCTGTTCTTCAATTGATTTCCCCTTCTCCGACATCCGGTCAGCCATTTTTTCGGCGGCCTCAAGGTACACCGGGTCATTCAGGGTCACCAGCGCCTGCAAAGGGGTATTAGTCCTGATGCGCCGGGACTGGCAGAATTCGCGGCTGGGTGCATCGAAAGTGGTCATGGAGGGATACGGCGAGGTCCGCTTCCAATAGGTGTAAAGCGCACGCCGGTACCGGTCTTCGCCCTGGCTTACCACCCATTTATCGCCGTTGTAAGGCGACAGCCAGATGCCTTCGGGCTGGGGTGGCATCACGCTGGGTCCGAACATCTTTTTTGAGAGCAGTCCGCTTGCGGCGAGCGCCTGGTCTCTTACCTGTTCGGCCCCCAGCCGCACACGCGGTCCGCGGGCAAGCCACCGGTTTTCCGGGTCTCCGGCGGTTTTTTCCGGGGTAGTGGCCGACGATTGCCGGTACGTAGCCGACATAACGATTGTTTTCAACAGCTTTTTTGTGCTCCAACCCTCATCCATGAATTTTACGGCAAGCCAGTCGAGTAATTCCGGATGCGACGGCGGAGCTCCCTGCGAACCAAAATCCTCCAGCGTTTCCACGATTCCCAGGCCGAACAATTGCTCCCAAAACCGGTTGACCGCTACTCTTGCAGTAAGGGGATTGTCACGCGCTACCATCCATTCGGCCAGCCCCAGCCGGTTAGCCGGCAAACCTTTGGGAAGCTTTCCGAAAAGCCCCGGTATCGCCGGTGTGACTTCCTGTCCTTTCACCAACCAGTTTCCCCTTTCAAAAATATGGGTTTTCCGGAAGGTCTCCCCCTCTCCTTCCCAGAAAACGGGCGTATTCAGTACTTTCCTGGAGAGAAGCTGCACATAGGTTTTTTCTTTTTCAAGACCTTCGTCTCCACCCGGGAAATCGTCCTGCAGAGCAACCCATTTGATTACCACCCAATCGTCCGGGGCAGTAGGGTGCCTCACGGTCATAAACAACGAATGTTTGCCTGACAGGCGAGGCAGATTAATCACCAGGATGGAGTCTCGCCAGGGGCTTCCCCTTTCCGGAACTGCGATTTCTGCCACTTTTCGGGCACGCGTGCTGTCGGTATAAAACGCCATCTGCGCACCTTTTTTCGCAGTACCGATCGCGAGCAGCATCCGGGTCTTACCGGTAAAATCCATGTCGGGCCCGAAAGCCGTTCCCTTGTCCTGCACGCCCATGTATTTCGAGTCGAGGAGCGCCGAACGAGCGCCTATCCTGAAATCATGGGAATTAATTTTGGGTTCCGTTACCTTCAGGAAACGATAAACGCTTTCAGCTTTAACCGGGTCGTAGCGGCTTAGCCAGCTCCTGAGTGACTCTACCGCCAGCGAGTCTCCCGTCTCGTAGTGCCGCAGGGTCGGCGTTTCGGTCGTGACGTCCTCGTCGCGCGTATTGTTGAAAAAAGCCATGTACCGGTAATACTCGTCGTGCCGTATGGGGTCATAGGTATGGCTGTGGCACTGCACGCAGCCGAAGGTGGTACCCTGCCAGACTTCCCAGGTGGCATTTACGCGGTCAATAATGGCCGCAACCCTGAATTCTTCGTCTTCCGTTCCCCCTTCGTCATTGTTCATCGTATTGCGGTGAAAGGCGGTCGCAACAAGCTGCTCGTTGGTCGGGAAACCGCCGGGCCCCTTCAGCAGGTCGCCGGCGAGCTGCTCCACTGTGAACCGGTTAAAGGGCTTGTCGTGATTAAAGGAAGATATCACATAATCGCGGTATTTCCAGATGGTTCTGGCCGGATCCCGCTCATACCCTTTTGTGTCGGCATAGCGGGCGAGGTCCATCCACATGGCGGCCCACCGCTCGCCATAGCCGGGGTCGGCCAGAAGCCTGTCCACCGCCTTTTCATAGGCTTCAGGAGATGGGTCGTTTACAAATGCCTGAACCTGCTCCGGCGTTGGCGGCAGGCCTGTGAGATCCAGCGATAACCGGCGGATCAGCGTTCTTGGATCGGCTTCGGGGCTATGGGCAAGCCCTTTCCCTTTGAGCTTATCAATCACAAAGTGATCGATTTCATTCCTGGCCCACTCGTCTTCATCCCCCAGCAAGCCGAAAAGATTATTCCATCGCCTGATCGGAGGTACTTCCGGCTCCTCAATTTTCTTGTATGCCCAGTGAAGCCCCCAGTTGGCGCCTTCGTCGATCCACTTTTTTAGTGTCGCTATGTCCGCCCCGGCGAGAGCTGGCCCATCCTTGGGCATGCGCTCATCCGGGTCGTCGGACAAAATGCGGCGCATCATCTCACTATGTTCCGCGTCGCCCTTTATCACCGCCCGTTTACCCGATTTACCCGGCCGGTACATCTCTTCCTCAAACAGGAAGCTGATATTCCCCGCCTTCTTCACACCGCCATGGCAGCCGATGCAGTGTTTGTTAAGGATGGGCTTTACATCGGCATTATAATCGACGCTCCCGGATGTCTCAGTGCCTATCCAATAAAAGACCCCAATGAGACCCAACCCCGCCAAAACACTATTGATCAGAATTCTTTTCATTTATGAAATCAACCATCATCTACTGATACTTCCCTCCCTGACAAACGCGCCTTGTAAAAATAAAAAACTTATGCCGCAAAATCCTATACTCCTGCAAAACATAAGAATTTCAAAAAAATTTATCACCTGACATAGGGAATAAAAGTACAAAATTGTCTGTCTTAGGTGCAAGAACTTCCAGCACCAATACCGATAAGTATGGCAATGTACAAAAGAGCTGAACCCGAAGCCGCCGCCGGAATGGAACCTTCCCAGGATGCCAAAGAGGTAGACAACGAATTGTTTATCCGGAAGGTTTTTGAGCGTGACCCGGAAAAAGGCTGCGAGCTGTTATTCCGCCGCTATTATACGAACTTATGCAACCATTCCGTTCGCTTTGTCCACTCAAAGGCGGTGGCCGAGGACATTGTCGGTGAAACATTTGCCATTTTCTGGCAAAAAAAAATCTACGAGCAAATCAGCGTTTCCTATCGCTCGTACCTGTACAAGGCAGTACGCCACCGCTCCTACAATCACCTGAAAATGCTGAGTGAGAAAAATGATCCATTGGAACAGGTGTACCACGCGTCTTCAGACGATCAGCTACCCGATGAAATACTCCACTATACAGAGCTTCACCAGAAAATAGAACGCATTATCCAGCAGCTTCCGCCTCAAACCAGGCGCGCCTATCTCCTCAAACGAGTGGAAGGAAAAAAATACGACGAAATAGCCCGGGAGATGAAGGTGAGCAACAAAGCAGTTGAAGCCCTGGTAAGCCGTGCATTGGCGCGGCTCCGGCAGGGGCTCCGGGACGAATGGCTATTTTTTGCCCTCATCGGCATACTCAGCCAGGTTCAGAAAAGCAGCGATGTGAAGCAGCTATTTTATCTGTAAAAATAGAACGAGATGAAAAGATCAGTCGATAAAGAAACACTGTTTGATTTTTTTGAAGGGAAGACCTCTTCCATTCAACTGAAAATGATTGAGGAATGGTTGCTGGAACCCGGTAACAATGATCGCTATTATCAGTACCTGGACGAATGGGAAAGCCGGCACATCCAGTTCCTTCCCGACGAAACCAGCGCCTTCGAAAAATACCGCTCTGTACTGAAGGGAAATATGCCTGCAACGCCCGATAGCGAAGTAATCCGGCGCCGGAAAAATTGGACAGGCGCGAGGCGGTTCCGCATTCCCATGGCCGCGGCCCTCTTACTCGCCATTGCCTTGTTCGGTTGGCGCGATCAAATTCTCTACTACGAATATCAAAATCCGTTCGGCAAAACAAAACCGTTCCGGCTTTCAGACGGCACACAGGTGGTTCTGAATGCCGACTCCCGGCTTTGCGTTCCCCGGTTTGGCTTCAGTGAAGACGCCCGGCGGGTGATACTTGAAGGAGAAGCAGAATTCCACGTAACCCATACGCCCAACTCTTCCAGGTTTATAGTGGAAATGCGCGACGGCTATGCGGTAGAGGTTTTGGGAACCAGGTTCGTGGCCTTTGCGAGAAACCGGACAAAAAGGGTTTTCCTCGCCGAAGGAAAGGTAAAAATGAAACTGCCGGAAGGACGCCAGATCTATATGAAGCCCGGAAATCTCTTTGAGGTCAGTGACCGGAAGCCGCTCGCCTTAACCACACCTGAAAAACCGCAACAATACCTCGCCTGGAAAACCCACCAGTTTTACTTTGACAATACCCCTTTATCAGAAGTTGCACGGCAAATGGAAGAAAGGTTCGGGGTGGTCATTGAAATCGCAGACAGCACCCTCAAAGAAAAAAAGCTTGGCGGAATTTACGAAGCTCAAAGCCCGGATGACCTTCTCCAGATTCTGAATGAGCTGTACAACCTTGACATTTCTCAAAACAACCAACGGATCGAACTACGTTCCGGATCCAACCTTTAACTCGTTACATCCATGACAAAATATCTATGGTTAGCCCTCGCCGGCTTTTGGGTAACCGCCATTCCCCTCACCGGCGCCACGCAGCAACTGGCTTCCAACCTCGTCATGCAGTCGGCCCCCGCATCGAAACACCGGCAAGAAGCACCTCAGAAACTTCGGGAAGCGTTGGTAGACCTCGGCAAGTTGCACGGCATCAGCATATTGTTCGACGAAACCACAATCAGGAACCTGGTGGTACAGACCGATCGGAGCAGCAGTGCCGGCAAGCTGGAAACACAACTGGAGGAGCTTTTGAAACCCCACGGTCTGAAATTCAAGAGAATCGGGAAAAAGTCCTTCGTGATTTTACCCAGGAACGAAAACCAGGCCGCCAGCCAGGTCCGGCAGGATAAAAGCGGCCTTTTCCAGGAAGCCGATCCCACACTGACAGGCGAAAATCTGCCGCCTCCAACCCGCCAGGACCGGACGGTATCCGGACGGGTAACCGATGAAAACGGTGAAGGTTTGCCGGGGGTAAGCATCATGGTAAAAGGATTATCCGTCGGCACCTCCACCCAGATTAACGGCGACTACAAAATCCCGGTTCCGGAGGGCAACGGGGTATTAATCTTCTCTTTCGTCGGGTATGCTACCCATGAAGAAATGGTCGAAAACCGGTCCGTTATCAATGTTCAAATGCAAACGGACGCCAAGGCCCTCGACGAAGTGGTTGTCACTTCATTCGGGATTGAGCGCGAAAAGAAAGCGCTTTTCTATGCTACGCAGGAAGTAAAGGGCGCGCAGTTAACAGCCGTGGGCAATCCCAACCTGCTCAACAGTCTTCAGGGGAAAGTCGCGGGGGTTTCGGTAAGGCTAAACAGCGGTATGCCCGGCAAGGCGCCCCAGATCACCATCCGGGGAAACCGGTCCATAACAGGCAACAACCAGCCGCTTTATGTGATAGACGGGCTGCCTGTAGCCGGAGGTACCCGTGTAAACGACCTGAACCCGAATGACATTGAATCAATGAACGTCTTGAAAGGACCGGCTGCCTCCGCGCTTTACGGGCTGAGAGCTTCCAATGGCGTAATTGTCATCAAAACCAAAAGCGGTGGGCGTTCAGGGAAACCTACCGTGAGCTTTGACAGCCATTTCAACGTCGACCAGGTAGCGCGTTTACCGAAGATGCAGGACGTATACGCGCAGGGGTTAAACGGGAAATTTGACCTGAACCAAATCTGGACCTGGGGATCCAAAATCAGCGAAATAGGCACTTACACGAACGAATTTGGTGAGTCGGAAGTTGCCCGCGCCTACGATAACGACAAGGCATTTTACCAGAACGGCTACACCTTTTCCAACAACCTTTCCCTGTCCGACGGCGGAGAATACGGCACTTACATGATCGGCGTCGGGCAAACCAGCCAGACCGGGATCGTCGCCGGATCGGGATTGAAACGCTACAATGTAAAATTTAACGGTGAGCTCACTAAAATCAGGGACCTTACCGTCGGGTTATCCCTCAACTATTCCGACCTCTCGGTCGACGACTACCCCGAACTGGGTGGAAACGACAACTACTTCCGCGGACTGACCGACGCGCCGCCCTCGTATAACCTTAAGGGAAAGCGCTATGCCAACCCGGCCAATCCCTATCAGCAGGTTTACTACCGCGGCGGACAAAACAACCCCTATTGGGTAATTCACCACAATTACCGTCAGAACCAAACCAACCGGACCTTCGGCAACCTGCTGCTGCGTTACGAACTGAGTAAGTCGGTCTCGCTCACCTACCGTGCAGGGCTGGATCACTTCAGCAGCAAAGAAACCGACTTCCAGGAACTGGGAACCGCTACAAGAGGACGGACGATTCCCCCCAGCGGCGGAAGCCTCAGCCTGGGCGACAGTAGGCAAAATCAACTCAATTCCAATTTCTTCCTGACATTCGACCAGGATCTTGGAAAAAGCCTGAACCTGAATGCAATTGCCGGAAATGAAATCTATGACATCCGCGGCACCAATGAAAGAACCGTAGGATCCGACTTTGTGACCGGCGGGTGGGCCAACCTGAACAATGCGACCAACCTGACCGGCAGCAACTCCATTTCAAGGCAGCGGGTAGTCGGTTTTTACGCAAATATTAACCTGAGCTGGAACCGCCTCCTCTTTCTGAACGCCTCCGGCCGCAACGACATCGCTTCGAACATGCCTTCCGGGAACCGGTCGTTCTTTTACCCGTCCCTAGGGGGGAGCTTCATCCTGTCGGAAATGCTTCAGCTTCAGAAAAAGGCTATTTCGCTTATCAAACTACGCGTCTCCTATGCCGAAGTCGGGCAGGTCGGACCGGTTTATGTCAACAATGCGGGGTTCATTAAAGGGAGCCCGGGCGGGTTCATATTCCCGTTTGACGGACTGACGGGACTGACCCAGAGCCCGGTACGGATTGACCCGGACCTTCGCCCCGAAAACACCAAAACGGTTGAGCTGGGGGCCGATATCAAGCTTTTCAACGACAGGATCTCACTCGAGTATACCTACTTCGACTCAAAGTCCGACGGGCAAATCTACAGTGTGCCGGTACCGCTTTCAACCGGCGCGTCGTCCGAAATCAGAAATGCGGGATCTATGTTGTCAAAAGGTCACGAAGTAGTACTCGGCCTGAGACCTGTAATGACCAACCGGTTTACCTGGGACGTGGGCGTCAACTTTACCTCTTTTGACAACCGCGTAAAAAACCTGGCTGAGGGGGTGAACCGGATCGTATTGTCCGACCCTATTGTGGCAGAAGCCGGATATGACTACCCGTCGATCTACGGCCGGTCCTACCTGCGAGACCCCATCAGCGGAAAACCGGTTATTAACAACGATCCGAAATCGGCCACTTACGGGTTTCCGCTGACCGACAACACCCTGAAAGTAATCGGCACAACCGTTCCGGACTTCGAGCTGAATGTCATCAACGGGTTCCAGTATCGCCGGTTTTCGCTGACTGCCCAGCTCGACTGGAGAAAGGGGGGCGTATTCTGGAACCATGGCATGGCGGAAGCCAACTGGAGAGGACTTTCTGCCAACACCCTCGACCGGGAAAAAGAAGTGGTCCTGGACGGGGTGCAGGGACATTGGAAAGGCACGGAATTAATCGTTGAGGGCGCCAACAACATTGCCGTAAAAAAGGAATACCCCTATTACAGCCAGCTATGGACCAATTACGAATCCCAGCTATCGGATGCCTCGTTTGTCAGGTTGCGTGAGCTGACTCTCAACTACGCCATACCCGTAGCCGCGACCAGGAAAAAATGGCTGAAGTCGGCTTCCGTCTACCTGTCGGCGCGAAATGTCTTCCTTATTTCAGACGCATTCTCGGACCCGGAGGTAAACTACAGCGAAGGCGGGCAGAACGTTACCGGGAACGGGAGAAGCGGGATTACCCCGCAAACCAGGAGCATCGGCGGAGGAATCAGAATAGCACTCTAAAATACAAAACGCAAGAATCATGAAGATATATCTGATAGCGGCATTCACCATTCTCCCGGCTGCCGTGCTGGTCTCCTGCTCGGACAACGTCATGGACAAAATCGACCGGAATCCCAACCAGGTTAACGACGCACCACTTAATACCCGGCTGCCACAGGCCACTATGGGCTTTATCAAGGCCGTAGCCGGGAGTTCCTCCAACCGGCTGACTTCGTATTACGCCGAGCACCATACCAACGTGCTGGGAATGGGTGGCATTTACAACACGATGTCGAGCTACAATACAGGCGGGTGGTCAGGCGCTTATGCCGCTCTGAATGACATGAAGCTCCTGAAAGAAAAGGCAGCCGGCGAAGGCGCTTTCGGCTATGCCGGCATTGCCGAAGTGTTGATGGCTTACACTTATGCCAATCTCGTAGACCTTTACGGGGACATTCCCATGAGCGAAGCGCTGCAGGCCGGGGTGATCAGGCAACCTGCCTTTGACAAAGCGGAAGAGGTATATCCCGCGATCCAGGAAATGCTCAACAACGCTGTTGTCAACCTGGATAAGGGTGAAACCGCACTTGTAAGGCCGGCGGCAGACGACCTGGTTTTTGCAGGGAAGATGGCGCTCTGGAAAAAAACCGCCTATGCGCTCAAAATCAGGCTTTACAACAGGATGAGTAACCTTGATCCCGCCGGTTCCGCAAATTCGGTTTTGTCCGACCTGGACAAAGCGTTTTCGACTGAAGCCGATGACTTTACCTTCAAGCGGTACGCTGAAAACAAAAATTACGAAAACCCCTACTCCGGCGCCCAAAACTCGCAACCTGAATTTGCCATGGGCAACGGGATTTACAGCGCATTGAGCTGGTTCAGCCCGGTGGCGGACGTAGAGGACGACCCGCGGACACAGATTTGGTTTTCAAGGATTGACGGCAAAATAAAACCGGCGCCCAATGGCCTGGCGGGCGGCGATTTTGGCGAACCCAGGCTCGATGGCCGCTTCTTTTCAAAACCGGCGGTTTTGAAACCTTTAAACGCACCGCAGCCCCTGGCTACTTACACCGAATTGAAATTTATTGAAGCCGAGGCCAGGTTACGCCTCGGAGAGCGGGAGGCTGCTTACCAGGCCTACCAGGAGGCCGTACAACTGGCCCTGAAACAATCCGCTATTTTCAACTCTGCACGTGCGCTCGACGCTGACAGGATAAATGCTTACCTGGCGATGAAAAAAGTCTCTCCCGGAGCTGCCGGTCTGAACACCCGCACCATTCTGCTTCAGAAATATATTTACCTGTTTTATGACCAGCCGCTTGAGGCCTATAATGACATCCGGCGCGAACTGTTTATTGATATCACCGATCCGGCCGGTTTGGCCAACCGTGTCCCCTACCCGGATTCCGAAATCAGCAGAAACCCGAAAGTCCCGGCAAACGTAACACTGACCACGCTTTTTGACCCTTCGACCAAGTTGTTCTGGGCCAGATAGACAGAGACGGAGATGACCATACTCAAACGAAGAGAGTTTTTGGGAAAAATGGGCGCTGGTATTGCGGTCCTTTCCCGGGGGCTGCCGCCCGCACCGGCGGAGCCGCTTTCGATAGGCCTGATCGGTGCGGGCGCACGCGGAAAATGGCTGGCCAAAATTGCCGCCGCTATTCCCGGGCTCCGGGTTGCTGCATGCTGTGACCTTTTAAGCGCCAACCACCAAGCCTGCCATAAGGAAGTCGGCCCCCCCCTTGCATTCTATACTGACTACCGGAAACTGCTTGAATCGAAAGCGATAAGCGCTGTTATCATTGCTACGCCACTCTTTTTACATTTTGAAATGGCTGAGGAAGCGCTTAAAGCGGGCAAGCACGTCTATTGCGAAAAAACCATGACCCACACCCGGCAACAGGCTGCGGCGTTAAAAAAACTGACCGCAAACCTGCCCGGGCAGGTATTCCAGGTGGGCTATCAGCACCGCTTCAACCCGGTCTACCAGGAAGTAAAATTTCTGCTCGACCAGGGCTACTGCGGAAAATTGGCCAAGGTCGACTGTACCTGGAACCGAAACGGCAACTGGCGGCGCACGCTTCCTGATAATGTTCATTTTACGGCAAGCAAGGACTACCCGGACCTGGAACACCTGGTCAATTGGCGGATGTATGACCGGTACTCCGGCGGCCTGGTCGCCGAGCTGTGCTCACACCAGATGGACCTCCTGCACTGGCTGACCGGCGACCGGCCGGAATGGATCATGGGAACCGGTGGAATCGACTATTGGAAGGATGGACGGGATACCTATGATAATGTACACCTGCTGGTGCAATACAAAAAGGGTTTAAAGGCTTCTTTTACCTCGCTTACGAGCAATGCGCTCCAGGGGTACTCCATCAAAATACAGGGCGACAAAGGCTCGATAGTGATCACTGGAGAAGACGGTCACACGGCGAGGATATATGCCGAAAACACCGAAACCCAGGCAGACGGCGTAACCGCCGCCACAAAACTCTCCTGGGAAAACGGGGAAGGGATTCGGGTGCGCGTCAAAAATCCCGCCAGAGACGACGTTTTGCCTACTGAAGGTGCGCTCAGGCATTTTGCACAATGTATTTCGGAAAGGCGGATGCCGGTCTCCAATATTCACACGGCATACACTTCGGCAGTGACCGTTTGCCTCGCCAATGAGGCGATTTCAAAAGGCGGGAAAATAATATGGAAGGAGAATTAGACAGTCTGCAACAAACGGCTCCCGGTCATTTTTTTGCAACTTTTTAGACATTAAATCGACTTGATATGAAAAGGAGAGACTTATTACAACTGGGCCTGGCAGGGGCATTCCTGCCAACATCATTGGTCCGGGGCGGCGAATTAAAAGAAGGCCGGAAAGCATCGGTTTTCCACGAGCCTGCCAGGCAGATAACCGTGATCGAAGAGGTGGATGTAATGGTTTGCGGAGGCGGCCCGGCCGGCATTGCAGCCGCCATTGCAGCAGCCAGAAGCGGCGCCAAAACCAGGCTGATCGAATTTCACGGATGCCTCGGCGGAATCTGGACTGCCGGGCTGCTCTGCAACCTGATCGAACACGAAAACAAGGGTGGTATTATGCAGGAAATTCTTGACGCACTCAATCGCACCGGTGCGCAGGTATCGGCCACCAACTACGACGCCGAAGTCATGAAGGTGATTCTCGACCAGCTGTGTAAAAGCGCCGGCGTCGACGTAAGGCTGCATACGCGTGTTGTCGCTGCTTATACCGACAGCAAAAAGCGCCTGGAGACGATTGTCACGGAAAGCCAGTCCGGAAGGGAAGCCTGGCGGGCCAAAACTTTTATCGATACAACCGGTAACGGCGACCTGGCTGCTTACGCGGGATGTAGTTTTGACAAGGGACATCCCCGCACCGGCCTGATCCAGCCGTTTTCGATGATGGCGATCATCAGCGGAATTACCCGTTATGACATGATTCGCAGCAACCTGATCAAACATGAGGGGATAACGCACTCGCAGCACAAAATCAACCTCCGGGAAGAGATCAACAGTATCGGTATGGACCCCTCTTACGGTATGCCTACGCTGTTCCTGATCCGAGATGACCTTTTTGCCCTGATGGCCAATCACCAGTATCATGCAGATTCTTTAAACGCGCAACATATATCCGATGCGACCATTGAATCGAGAAAGGAGGTAAATGACATGGTAGACAAACTCAGGAAAAAAGGCGGGATATGGAAGGATGCACGCATTGTCGCAACCTCTGAACAGATCGGGATGCGGGAAGGACGACGGGTAAAGGGGCTGTATACGGTATCCAGGGAAGACCTGATCAAAGGCTCCCGCTTCGACGACGCGGTATGCCGGGTAAAATTTGCCGTGGACATCCACTCACTGGACGGGAAAGGAGACAAAGGATATAGCAACGACGGAGTGCGTGTGAAACCCTATGACATTCCGCTCCGCTCCCTGATTTCCAGTGAGGTCGGCGGTCTGATGATGGCCGGGCGCTGCATTAGCGGCGATTTCTTTGCACACGCCAGCTACCGCGTGACCGGTAATGCGGTTGCAATGGGCGAGGCCGCCGGGAAAGTGGCGGCAAAAGCCTCGCTGACCAATCGCCTGGCCCATGAAGTAAGCTGGAAAGAAGTAAGTCAGACCTAGGAAACCGCTCTGACCCACCCAAAGCCGGCAATGCACCGCGTGGAAAAAGAAACTTCCCCGCTGTGTTTTTTTATCTCCCGACCACATCACAAATGATGATCCCTCCGCAATTTTTACTACCTTTAAACCGGTCCGGGTAAACCCTAAATCAATATGAAAAGAAGTCACTTTTTTCGGATGCTCCTGCTACTGCCGACAGTGGTGATCGCTTCCTGCGACGACGAGAAGATCGGGGATATCGTGAAGCAGCAGGCACTTTACTTCGAGGTCAATCATATCAATTTTGCCTGGGGCTATAACCACGGCGGCTATTTGATAGACAGTTTGGGCAGGGTACTTACTTATAAAGTAGAGGAAAAACCGGCCACCGATATTCGCGAGACGGACACCTTTACAAAGGCCCGGATTGAGGAGAAACTTTCGAACAGCACGGTCTCCGCTTTTGCCCTGCCGGCCAGGGAACTATCCGAAAAAGCAGCGCAGATCTACAAAATAACCGGAAACAAATTTTCGAAGACCGTACAGATCGGGGCCGATCAGGGAGTCACGTCCTTCTATGCCTACCGGTACGATCCCCGGGAAAAGACGTATACACGCGTCCTGCTCAGCCGGAGAGGTGATATTGCGTTTTACAACACCGACTCCGATGCCCGGGAGCTGACCAAATGGATCGAAAGTGTTTTGCAACGGTACAGCGAGGCGACGAACAAAGACTGATTTTTTGCCAAAGGGACGCAGTAGCCGTGATAGTTTCCCGCATTCTTCCCTCCAAAAAAAACGACCACCTTGTCGGGTGATCGCTTATTCAGGTCAGGCCAGGAAATCATCATTTGATTTCTTTACTCAGTTCCAGCATCCGGGCAACTGATGCGTAGGCTTTTATTCTGGTTGCTTCGGGTACGACAATTTCAGGTTGCTCGTAAAGCAGGGCGTTGTACACCTTTTCGAGCGTATTCATTTTCATATATGGGCACTCCGAGCAGGCACAGGTATTGTTGTCGTTGCCCGGAGCAGGTATCAGTTTTTTCTCCGGTACCGACTCCTTCATTTTATGCAGGATGCCGGCTTCGGTAGCTACAATGAATTTCTGGCGCGGCGACTCCTTAACAAAACGCAGCAAACCGGTCGTCGAACTCACGAAATCGGCTTTCATCAGGATGTCTTCCTTGCACTCAGGGTGGGCGATCAGCAAAGCATCCGGGTTCTCCCGCATCAACTTTTCAAGCTTCTCGCGCGAAATATCGATGTGCACAATACAGGCGCCGTCCCAAAGAACCATATCGCGGCCGGTCTTCTTGGCAACGTACCGCCCCAGGTTAGCGTCGGGGGCAAAAATAATCTTCTGATCAGGCGGGAGGCTGTTGACAATATGGAGTGCATTGGACGACGTGCAGACAATGTCGGTCAAAGCCTTGATCTCGGCAGAACAGTTGATATAACTGATCACGATATGATCAGGGTATTGTGCCTTGAATGCCGCAAACCTATCGGCCGGGGCTGAATCCGCCAAGGAGCACCCCGCGTTAAGGTCAGGAATGACAACCTTCTTCTGCGGGCTCAGGATTTTTGCGGTTTCTCCCATAAAATGAACGCCGCAAAACAGGATCAGGTCAGCGTCCGTAGAGGCCGCCTGCTGCGACAAACCCAGGCTGTCCCCTATAAAATCAGCCAGGTCCTGGATCGCACCATCTACATAATAGTGAGCCAGGAGAACTGCATTTTTTTCTTTTTTTAACCGGGTAATCTCCGCGACCAAATCAACCGTACCGGCTACCGCTTCATTTACATATCCGTAGCGCGCTACCTGTTGCTTGATCTCCTCTATTGATGCTGTCATCGACAATGTTCTGTTTCTATTGAAATTGCGGGGTACTAAAACCGTGACTAATTAACAAAAAAACTCGTTATGATGCCCGGCATAATTTGAGTTTATACTATTTCTATTTAGCCCGGCGGGGGAATTGCCCCCCTGTTCAATGCGGTTGACCTTGCCGGCCCGTCCAGCGAGCCGGCGGTTCCCCGTTTTCCACTGTTTTCACTACTTAACCTAGATCAATGACCGTTCGCTCCCGGATTCGCTATTTTTGTACCGGGTTCATCAGGAATCAACTCGTTAAATCAATCTCATCGTAATAAATATGGAACTGGGAATCAGCATGTTCGGAGATCTTTCCAAAGATCAGGCCACAGAAAACCTAAAAAAACCGGAACAAAGGCTCCAAGAGCTGATCGAGGAGATCAGGCTGGCGGACGAAGTCGGCCTTGACATTTTCGGTATAGGGGAGCACCACCGCGAAGACTACGCGGTTTCAAACCCCGAAATCATATTGGCGGCGGCAGCTACCGTTACAAAAAACATTAAGCTCGGAAGCGCGGTCACGGTACTGAGCTCTGCCGACCCGGTGCGTATTTTCCAGAATTTCTCAACCGTAGACCTGCTTTCCGGCGGACGGGCTGAGCTTATGGTAGGGAGAGGCAGCTTTATTGAATCTTTCCCGTTGTTCGGCTATAACCTCCAGGACTACGACAAGCTCTTCGAAGAAAAGCTGGACCTGCTGCTGAAAATCAATGGCAATGAAGAAATAACCTGGTCGGGCACGGTTCGCCCGCCGTTAAAAAAACAGAAAGTTTACCCGCGGTCGGCGGACCAAAACCTGGATATCTGGATCGCCGTCGGCGGCACACCGGAGTCCATCATCCGCGCCGCAAGACTGGGGCTACCCCTGATGGTAGCCATCATCGGCGGCAGCCCGGCACAATTCCGCTCACGGTTTGACCTGTACAAAGACGAATACCGCAAAGCAGGGCACGACCCGGCAAAAATGCGGCTGGGAATTCATTCCCATGCGCTCGTGGGTGAAAACTCCGACGACGTTGCCAATCGGTTCTACCCCTATTATGCGGCGCAGATGAACCGTCTCGGACGCGAACGCGGCTGGCCTCCGCTCAGTCGTGAGCAGTTCGAAGGAAGCAGAAGCCGTTACGGCGCGCTGTTTGTAGGCGATCCGCAGGAGATCGTTGACAAGGTATTGCAGGTGCAGGAGATGTTCGGGCTGACCCGCTACGTAGCGCATATGGACATAGGCGGCCCCGCGCACAGCGATATCATGAAATCAATTGAACTCTTTGGCACTAAGGTTGCTCCGGAAATAAGAAAGGCGGTACAGGTTTAACCTGCACCGCCTTCCCGGGGCCTTGTCCGCTAAATGGCGCCGGGTTTCCCGGCACGAATCAGCTCGTATACTTCGCGGATAATCGGGAAAGGGACCACGTCGTCTTTTACGAACGGTGCCCTTTCTCTTATGCTGTTGTAGATCCTTACGGTGTTGGGAGAGAGCACCTCGCGCTCCTCCCCGTCCAGCAGGTCAATCGCCTGGCACACTGCCATTAAATGAATGGCCATCACCTGGAACCCGTTTTCAAGAACCGTCCTGGCGATCAGCGCACTGTTGGTACCCATGCTCACAATATCCTGGTTGTCGTTGTTATTGGGAATACTGTGCACATACATGGAATTGCTGAGGGTCTGGTTTTCAGCAGTCGTGGAAGTGGCGGTAAATTGCATTCCCTGGAAACCAAAATTCAGTCCCAGCGTTCCTGCATTCAGGAAAGGCGGAAATTTACCGTTCAGCTTGTTGTTCAGAAGGAAATTGAGCTGGCGTTCCATAAGCATTGTAAGCTTGGTGAGCACCAGTTTCAGCTTGTCCATTTCCAGCGAGATATAGTCCCCGTGGAAGTTTCCGCCATGAAAAACATTGCCGCTTTCCATGTCCACAATCGGGTTATCGTTGGTAGAATTGAATTCATTCTCCACTACCTGGATCGCTGCCTGGATGGTATCAAATACAGGCCCCAATATCTGCGGGACGCAACGCACCGAGTAGTATTCCTGTATCTTCTTCTTAAATTCCTTTCTTTTCAGTTCGTTGGCGTCGCGGTAGAGGTCGTCTCTTTTCCGGAGCAAATCGCTTCCTGATAAGAAGCTACGCATGGCGGCCGCCACCTTTTGTTGCCCGGCATGTTTCTTGACAGCATTAAGCTCCTCCGAAAAGGAGTCGTCGAAAGAACACACTATCTCGTTAAGGATGGAAGAGGCCGCAATCCCCCAGTCAAGCAAACGTTTCGCGTAAATCAGGTTAACCGCGGCAATTCCGGTCATGCAGGAGGTACCGTTGATCAGGCCGAGCCCGTCACGAAGGCTAAGCTGCAGCGGGCCAAGGCCATGTTTCTGCAGTGCTTCCGCGGCCGGAACCCGGTTGCCGTTGTCGTAAACGAACCCCTCCCCGATCAGGTTCAGGGCCAGGTGCGAAAGCTGCACCAGGTCGCCGCTTGCACCTACGCCACCATGCTCAAATACCTCAGGCACAATGCGATAGTTCAGAAATTCCTGCAATTTCTGCAGAACAGCTTCGCTTATTCCCGAATTGCCCTGCGACAGAGAAGCCAGCCGGGCCAGCACTACGCCGCGCGCATAGGTTTCGTCAAGCGTCTTGCCAATCCCGGAGGAGTGGCTGCGGATCAGGTTATATTGGAGGTATTTTAAATCCTCGGCTTCAATCCGGTACTGGGCCATCGGGCCAAAACCGGTATTGATTCCATATATAATGGTATTCTCGGAAAACGACTCCAGAAATTCGAAAGATCTGCGGACACGTTTCAGTACGTCTTCTTCAAGTACAAGAATCTTTCCGTCGAGCGCGTAACTTTCAATCCCGCTAAGGGAGATATGGTTCATTAGAATGTTTTATGTAATAAATTTAACATCTCGCCTGTGCCCGCTTCCGGCTTTCCTGCCGACCCGGCTTCCTGCAGCGAACCCCACGAACGGTAGGGACAAACGCCGCCGGGCACGACCGACGCACAAACTTTCGGCCCCAAAAATAATAAAATTGCTGAAGCACAACCGATGTTTATCGGGCCGATATTGTCAAACTTGTTGCATGTTCCTAATTTTGACGGATAGTACCTGCGATTAATTGATGATTTCCGAACCGCTTATCCGAATCTCTCGCTTTCTAACCGAAAAAAGGGGGGTCTTCTTTTTTTTATTAGTGTCGATCGGGTTGATGCTGGCCTATGGCATTTCAAGGCTCAGGATTTCGGAAAGAATTTTTGACACACTCCCGAAAGGAAGCAGGTTTTCTACCTTTCAGAAGCTGATTTCAGAGGCCCGGCTAGACAACCAGGTACTGTTTGCCCTTGACCTCCCCGATCACACAGATACTGACGCCGCCCTCGATACGGTAGCTGCTTTTGCTGCCCGGCTGGAACAGCAATCGGCAGGCTTGCTCACAAACATCACGGAATTCCGCGAAAACGCCGACGCCGGGGTAATGGCCTATGCCCTCGATCACCTCCCCGAAATCATTGATACCTCGGCGTACAAAAATATCGACCAGGCGATTACACCGGAGGCGATCCGGGCGTCGATCCGGAGGGCCCGCGGCCAATTGGCTACGCCTGAGGGCGCCTGGACGAAAGAAGTACTGGTCAACGACCCGCTGGGACTTTCGTTCCCCTTTTTCCAGTCGCTTCGGGAAAGCGCCGGAGATTCCGGTTTTGAAAACGGAATGGTATTGATCAACGACGGGAAGCAGGTCCTGGTTACCGCGCAAACGGCCTTCCCAACCGGTGACTCCCAAAACGCTACTGCACTTTTCAAGCGCCTGGAAGCCCTTAAAACGGATTGGAACTTACAGCATCCGGAACAAAAGCTGCACTATTTCGGCGCCTTTGCCATTGCGGCCCAAAACGCCATTCAAATAAAAGAAGACTCGATAAAAACACTGGCCGTTGCGCTTGTACTGATCATGAGTTTGCTTTGGTTATATTACAGGAGCCTGAAAACTTCCTTCGTCATTCTCACACCGGCTGCCTTTGGCGGGCTGTTTGCCCTCGGCGTACTGGGCTACCTGAACCCGGACGTTTCAGGGATCTCGCTTGCAACCGGCGCGGTGCTGCTGGGCATAGCCCTGGACTATTCCATACATTTTGTCAGTCATTTTAAGCATACCGGCTCCGCATCACGTACGGTCACCGAAATTTCCACGCCGCTCATTACCGGGAGCCTGACGACGATCCTGGCCTATTCCGCATTGATTTTTGCCAATTCCAAGTTGCTCCGGGACTTTGGGATTTTCGCCGGGCTCGCGCTTTCCAGCGCTTTGATTTTTACACTAACCGCATTACCCGTAATCCTAAAGCTTACCGGTGCCGCAGGCGGGAGCGCTGCCGAAAGAAAGCCGCTATTTGTAGTGCCGGAAATCCCGAAACGCTACGGATTGCCGGTTTTGGTCTTCCTGGGCGTTCTTTCCATCTTCTTTTATAGCCGGGCAGACGACGTGCGGTTTGACGGCGACCCGCGCAACATCAGCACGCAATCAAAAGCATTACAGGAGGCTGAACGGCTAATGACCCCTATCGACCCCGCCCACGATGTACAGCTTTATGTCTTCACATCGGATCGCGACGACGATAGGGCGGCCGATGCCAATACCCGGGTTTATCAAAGTCTCCTGGGTTTAAAATCAAACCACCTGGTTAAGAGCTTTGTCTCTGCTGCCGCATTTTCTACCTCCGACAACACAAGAAACGCGAGGCAACGCGCCTGGACGCAGTATTGGACCGAAAAAAGCGCCCCCGTTATTGCTGAGATCCGAAAGGCCGGTGACGACGCCGGCTTTTCCCCCGGGGCTTTTTCAGGTTTTGAAGCACTTATTTCCGGACAACCCGGGCCCCGGAACGGACGAGCGGCCGCCGCCGAAATCATGCAGCAGATGGGGCTGGACCGGTTGGTGGCCCGCCGCAACAACGAGTCTACCTACATCACGACGGTAGTAGTCGACAAAAAACGGTTAAATGAGGTAAAAGCGGCAATCGGCAATATTGAAGGTGCGGAAGTATTTTACAGGTCGGAAATGGCGGAGTCATTGCTCGGGGTTGTCAGGGAAGACTTCAATTACATCCTGTTTGTCTCCGCAGCCATTGTCTTTATTGCCCTGTTTCTCTTGTATGGGCGACTTGAATTGGTACTGCTATCCTTCCTGCCCATGTGTATCAGCTGGATCTGGATCCTGGGTATCACCGTGCTCTTCGACATAAAGTTCAATTTTGTCAATGTAGTCTTTGCCACCTTCATTTTTGGTTTGGGTGATGACTTCAGCATCTTCATGACCGACGGCCTTTTACAGCGCTACCGGCAGGGGCGGAGTAAATTATCCTCCTATACATCGGCCATTTCACTGTCCGGGCTTACCGTCCTGATCGGGACGGGCGCCCTGTTTTTTGCCTCCCACCCCGCACTCCGGTCCATAGCGGTGGTGAGCGTCCCGGGGATTCTCTGCATCGTGTTCATTTCATTGGTTTTTCAGCCTGTCGTATTCGGTCTTTTTGTACAAAACCGTGTTGACAAAGGGAGAACGCCAATTGGCCTGGCCACCTTTGTCAAAACCTGGGCGTGCTTTCTTTTTTTTGTCTGCATGTGTTACCTGGCGTTCCTGGTTATGCTGGTCCTGATGATCCTGCCCTTTTCCAAAAAACGGAAGCAGGTATGGCTGGCCTGGGTCATGCACAAACTCTCCGGCGCAGTGATGTATTCCGGCACGCAGATCAGGAAAAAAACATTCGGCCGCGAACATCTTGATCCGAGGCGGCCGGTTATACTGATCGCCAACCATTCCTCTTTTCTCGACACCATGATTGTGCTTATGCATCACCCCAAAGCGGTGATCATGGTTAAGGAATGGGTTTACAAGTCACCACTTTATGGTTGGGTGATCCGCTACGCCAACTACATTTTTATGGAGGAAGGACCGGAAGCAAACGCAGACCAGGCACGCCGCCTGACCGACGAAGGGTATTCGATCATTATCTTTCCCGAAGGCACCCGGTCGGAAGACGGGAAGCTCAAAAGATTTCACAAGGGAGCCTTTTTTCTTGCCGAGCAGCTTCATTTGCCCATACAGCCGTTTCTCATTCACGGAGCCGGGTATGTATCACCCAAAAACGAGCTGGTAATAAAAAAAGGACCGGTAAATGTCAAAATACTCCCGGCCATATCGCCCGATGACGAAAGCTGGGGCGAAAATTTTCAACAACGTACCAAAAGTATCTCACGTTATTTCAAAACCGAATTCGAGCACTTTCAGCACCAGATGGACGATACCTGGTTCCTGAAACAACGGGTTTTCAATAATTACATTTTCAAAGGACCGGTACTGGAGTGGTATTTCAAGGTAAAATGGGAGCTTGAGAAAAAGAACTATGAACGTTATGATCTGAAAATAGGGACCAGACAAAGGATCCTCGACCTCGGGTGCGGGTACGGATTCCTCAGTTTCTACCTCCATTTCCGCAACCCGGGTCGGCAGATAACCGGTGTTGACTATGACGCAGATAAGATTGAAATTGCCGCCAATGCCTATGACAAAACCCCGCGGTTGTCGTTTGTCCGGGCGGACGTCAGAAACTTTGAAATCGGTCCGCAGGATGTGATTTTCCTGAACGATGTGCTCCACTACCTGTCCGGAGAAGACCAGCGCGCGCTTTTAGATAAATGTATAGAAAACCTTTCACCAGGGGGGATACTGTTTATCCGGGACGGAATTACGGACGAAACCGACAGGCACCAAAAAACCAGGCTGACCGAGTGGCTTTCTACCCGGCTCTTTTCGTTTAATAAAACCGATGGCCGGCTTCATTTCTTCTCACGACAGGATATCAGGTTATTCGCCGAGTCGCATCACCTCGAATCTGAGGAAGAAGTGCATTCCCGAAAAACCTCCAATAAACTCTTTATTCTCACAAAACCCGGAAATCAGGCCATTCTGCCACAGTGATTTTTGACATGGAAAAACAAGAAGCAAACTATGACTTCGTGATCGTGGGAAGCGGGCTGGGCGGGTTGGTATGCGGGTGTATCCTGGCTTCGGAAGGATATAGCGTTGCCATTCTTGAAAAAAACCACCAGATCGGCGGCATGCTGCAGGTTTTTAGTCGTGAAAAAACGATCCTGGACACCGGTGTGCATTACCTCGGCAGCCTGAATCCGGGGGAAAATCTTTACCAATTGTTTAAATACCTGGGAATCCTGGACGAACTCAAACTGAAGCGGCTGGGTCCTGAAAAGGTCGATGTGATCAGGTTCGAAGACGGTCAGGAGTATGCAATTCCTGAAGGTTATGACCGCTTCACGCAGTACCTGACCAAAGAATTCCCGGAAGAATCGGAGGCGATTTATGCCTATTGCGAAAAAATACGGGAAGTATGCTCCTGTTTCCCGCTGTACCGCCTCGACGCGTCGGCGCCACGGTACCTGGAGCACCCTGAAATTATGACCCTTAATGCCTTTGAATACATCGGCAGCATTACCCAAAATAAAAGGTTACAAAACGTTCTGGCCGGCACCAACTCATTTCTTTACGCCGGAAACCGTTCTTCCACGCCGTTTTACGTGCATGCACTGATTGTCAACAGCTACCTTAGCGGCGCTTTCAGGTTGATTGACGGCGGTTCTCAGCTGGCCATTTTGCTCAGCCGCCGCATCAGGAATTCAGGCGGGCAGATTTTCCGGCGGAAAAAAGTCACCGGCGCCAGGTATGACGACAAAAAAATGATTGCGGTAACTACCGAAGACGGCAGCATTTTTTATGGGAAAAACTTTATTTCAAATCTGCATCCCGCATCGACTGTCCGGCTTTTTGGCGAACAACATTTCCTGAAAGTATATAACCGGCGTATAACGGGGCTGACCAATAGCATTTCTTCATTCACGGCACACCTGATCTTTAAGCCGGGTGCTTTCCCCTATTTGAATTATAACATTTATCAATACCACCGGGACGACGTGTGGGGCGGTCCTGACTACACCCCCGACACCTGGCCCGAGCAATATTTCATCAGTACGCCGGCCCATTCAAAATCTCCCGAATATGCCGAATCGATGTCCGTAATGGCCTTTATGCGGTTTGAAGAAGTAGCGGAATGGGCAGACTCCTTCAACACGGTTGCAGAACCCGGCGCAAGGGGAACAGATTACGAACGCTTCAAAAAACAAAAGGAGGAACAGATTCTGGTGCGACTGGAGCACGTTTTCCCGGGGATACGCCGGCAAATCAAGTCCATTCACAGTTCCACTCCGCTCACCTTCAGAGACTATACGAATAGCCCCGACGGTTCTATGTACGGAATATCGAAAACAACGGAAAACCCGCTGAGCACGGTGATCAGCACCAAAACGCACGTTCCTAACCTCTACCTGACCGGGCAGAATATTTTTATGCACGGAATTCTGGGCGTTGCGCTCGGCGCTGTTGCCACTTGCTCAATGTTTCTCGAAAAGGAAACGCTTATCCGTAAAATCGCAGATGCGTGAATGGGATTAATGATTAGATTTGGGAGGGAGGGAAATCGGAGGTCGGAAATCGGAAATCGGAGGTCGGAGGTCGGAGATCGGAGATCAGAGATCAGAAATCGGAGATCCGAGGTCACTATGAACAGGGCCGGGTTCCGATTTCCGATTTCCGACTTCCCCACATAACAATTAAACCTATAAAATGGAGAATTTCGACGTCGTTGTCATTGGCGCGGGACCGTCTGGAGCGGTCGCGGCGTCCTGGCTTAAATTGAACGGGTACCAGGTATTAGTTTTGGAAAAAGAGACCTTTCCAAGGTTTCAGATCGGGGAAAGCCTGTTGCCATGCTGTATGTCCCACCTTGAAGCGGCCGGGCTTCTGGATGCGGTCAAGGCCCGGAACTTCCAGGTCAAGTCCGGGGCCGGCTTCCTGCGTGAAAGCCAGCAGTTCGAATTCTACTTCGACGACCAATACACCGAAAACGCCTGGACCTGGACCTGGCAGGTCAAGCGGGCAGACTTCGACCTGGCGCTCATCACGGAAACCGAGCGAAAAGGCGTTCCAGTCCGCTTCCGCTGCGAAGTCACCGCAGTCAGGAACAGCACCGACCTGCAGGAGGTTGACTACACCGACGAGCACGGCGGCCTTCACACGGTACGCGCCAGGTTTATCATCGATGCCAGCGGGTACGGACGCGTCCTGCCACGTCTGTTTGACTTGAGCCGCCCCTCCAGGTTCACGGCACGTGGCGCTGTATTCTCCCACCTGGATGACAGCAAAAGAACCGACAAGGCAAGCCGTAATATATTTGTACATTCGTTCGACAACAACCGCTCCTGGATCTGGGCCATTCCGTTTTCCGACCATACAACTTCCGTCGGTATCGTAGGCGACCGGGATTACATAAGCGACCTCGCTGAAAACGGCGGCGCAAAATACAAGGCTTTTATCCAGTCATTCCCCGATCTGCAAGGACGCTTCGACACTTCACATTTCAGGTTCGAGCCTCGTGCAATCCTGGGCTACTCCGTGGGCGTAAAGCAAATGTTCGGACCCGGTTTCGTGCTCGCAGGCAACAGCACCGAATTCCTAGACCCGATCTTTTCTTCGGGTGTAACGTTTGCTACCGCTTCCGGCCTGCTTTCCGCAAGGATGGTCCACAAACATTTATCCGGTCAACAGGTCGACTGGAAAACGGAGTACGAAGATGTGGTTCAGAAAGGTATTGATGTGTTCCGCAGCTATGTTACAGGCTGGTACAATGGCGACTTCCAGACCATCATATTTGCAGACCGCGTCGATCCGTTAATCAAAAAGCAGATCTGCTCGGTCCTGGCCGGATATGTATGGGATGAAACCAACCCCTTTGTAAAAAAACACGAGACCATCCTGGGCACGCTTGCGCAGGTGATCAAACTACGGGAAAAGCAACAACAGGCGGAGCAAAACCTCTGAGCGTTATTCCTTCTGCCGGTCGCCATAAGTTTCTTGCAGGAAAGCAATGGTTTGCCGGCATAGCCTGGTCAGCCGGCCTGCATCTATGTCGCTCATCTTTTTGACATAGATGCAGGCTTTACCCATTTTAAAGCGTCCAAGCCCTTCAAGCAGGTGCTCATGTTCGGGCAGACCGGTAAAGGCGTACACCGAAATAGCCGCCTTTCGCGGCGAAAATCCCAATAACGGGGCATCTCCCTCATGACCGCTCGCATAACGGTAGTGATAACGCCCGAAACCAATAATAGTCGGTCCCCACATCCTGGGCGGATGGCCTGATACTTCTTCCATCAATCGGGCCAGCGCAAAACTGTCATCACGTTGCCGTTCGTCTTCAACTGCCAGTATAAAGTCTTCAACGCTCCTTTCGGTTTCTTCTGTCTTGTTTTTTGCCATAGCTCTGCCGTATATTGCTGTGGATCAATTGTTGCTCCTACCCTTTTTGTACTGGTCATGGAGCCCTGTTCCCGCAAGAATCAAAGGTGTAATTTTCTCCAGCCTTGCTACGCGCGTCGCATCCCGTTTGGCTTCCAGGATAAATTCCACGTATTCCCGCTGCTTATAAGGTGTTAACCGGTCAAAAGCCGCCGAAAGGCCCTGATCTTGATTCAGACGCGCTTCCAGCTCGACCGGCAATGACAAAGTATCGGCCTTTTCCGGCTTCCAGACCAGTCCTTTTTCGGTATTTTCAACGGCTTCCGCCACGTAGGCAAGAATCTGTTTCTCGTTGACCTCCCTGATCGACCGGAAGCGCCACTGCCTCAGGGCTTTTGTTTTTCCTTCCTGCGCGTTGATGAGTACGCCGAGCGGGTCTTTCAGATACACCCCCTGGTAAAACCAGAGCGCAAAAAAATCGTTAAAGCCGCCATAGGCCACGACATTTGCTCCCTGATGGGTAAATACTTCGGCGCCCCATTTGATCTCTACCGGCAAACCGGTTTTTTCGAGAATGCTCCTGAGAAGGTTCAACTCTTCCTTCCAACGCTCGTGTTTGTTCATTGATAAACCATTTTTGCCCCCACAAGATCGGATCATTTTCTGGTACAAAATGCAAAAAAAACACTATTTCTGAAAGCTGTTTGTCAAATTAAACGCTTCTCGGGTCGGGTTTCAGCGGCATTTTGGCACAGCGGATCACGTCAAGAACCGGTTGCCCGAAATCCATGACCACTCGCCCTTCCAGGAGATACAGCCCGTTCCCGCGAAGCGGGTACCCGGCCAGTGAGGCAGGATAATGCACCGTATCAAAGAAGTCGCCGTTTGCGTCGAGAAAAGTCCCGTACTTCTGCAGCTGGTTCCGCCTTGTCTGTACCTGTTTGTCAATTACGAAATCCCCAACCATCCTCAGCGTTTTACCTTCATACTCCGCCAGCTCTCTGGCAGATACCTCCCCCCGATAGGCGCTTTTTGCCAGTGAGAACATACTTACCGTCACCGGGAAACCGATGATTTCGATTTCATCGTACAGATCTTCAAGCTCGTCTGCTTCCAACTGGGGCAGAACGGGTTTGACCGACATATTTTCAAAAAGAGAAGCCGACACATTTCTTTTCCGTTGCCCGGAAAACAACAAATGGGCCTCCCAAAGGAGCTCTCTTTTCCCCACACCCGAAAAGCGAAAAGCACCGCACCTGATCAGCACAAGTACCTGGTCCAATGTTGCACCTGTGCGCAGCACAAAATTCTCCAGGCTGAGATAATTTCCATTTTGCCGCCGCTCTTCAGGTACCAGCTCCGCCAGCCGGCTCTCAAAATGCAGCAGGCAATCCAAACCGAGATAAATCTGATCTCCCGCTATGGTCGTGTTGTGCCCGCTCGTGTTTACACAGGGCAGGCATATCTGCCCGCCCGCCTTCCGGGCCTCATTGATATAGACCTTCCGGTTATAAAATCCACCGTAGTTATTCAAAACCGCCACCATAAACTCAAGCGGATAGTAGGTTTTGAGATACAGGCTCTGGTAGCTTTCAACGGCATAGCTCGCACTATGCGCCTTGTTGAAACTATAGCCGGCAAAAGACTCCATTTGCCGCCATATCTCCTGCGAAACCTGTTCGTCGTAGCCTTTGTCCCGGCAATTGGTAAAAAACTTTTTCTCTATCTCCCTAAGCGATTTCCAGTCCCGGCTCTTCCCGCTCATCATCCGGCGGAGCACATCGGCTTCCGCCATATCCAGGCCGCCATAGAAATGTCCTATTTTCATGACGTCTTCCTGGTAAACCATTACGCCATAGGTCTCCTTTAAATGGGCTTCAAAAACCGGGTGCGGGTAGTTGGTCTTACCGGGATCAAGGTGGCGTTCGATATAGGCGCGCATCATACCGCTGCTCGCCACCCCCGGCCGGATAATGGAAGATGCCGCCACCAACGTCAGGTACTTGTCGCAGCGGAGCTTAATCAGAAGCTGCCGCATCCCCGGCGATTCTATATAAAAACAGCCGATGGTATCGGCCTCTTTCAGCCTGGCAGCCACCTTTTCGTCGGAAAAAAAACGCTGAGGCTGGTCAATATTGACCTCCTCGCCGCGATTCCGGAGCACCAGTTCCCGGCAATCCCGGATATGTCCTATCCCGCGCTGTGAAAGGATGTCAAATTTTTCAAAGCCGATTTCTTCGGCCACGTACATGTCGAACTGAACTGTTGGCAGCCCCTTAGGCGGATAGTCCAGCGCGGCATAACTGGTCAGCGGTTCTTCCGAAATCAGTACCCCCGAAGCATGGATGGTCCTTTGATTGGGAAAATCGGCCATGCGGTTGTATACATTCAGAATAAGGCCGGTCACTTCGTTTTTATTGAGCATGTGTTCCGGCTCGTGGATCAACCGGTCGATTTCGCGCTTGGGCAAGCCGTAAATTTTCCCAAGCTCGCGTATTACGGACCGTGACCGGAAAGTGCTCATCGCCCCCATCAACCCGACATGCCCGGGAGCATAGCGGTTGAATAGGTAGTGATACACTTCGTCGCGGTCGCGCCAGCTAAAATCGATATCAAAATCAGGCGGAGACTGTCGCTTCGGATTCAAAAAACGTTCGAAATATAGGCCCAACTCAATCGGGCATACATTGGTGATCCCGAGGCAATAGGCAATGATACTGTTGGCGCCGCTCCCGCGGCCTACGTAGTAGTACCCCCGGCTCCTGGCGAATCGACAAATATCGTCGGTCATCAGGAAGTACGAAGAGAATCCGAGCGCATCAATGGTCTCCAATTCGTCTTTCACCCGCTGCACGGCATGTACGTTGTCGGCGCTGTAGCGATTCAGGAATCGCTCTTCCGTCAAACGTCGCAACAGCTCGCGGTCTTCATAACGACCGGAAGTAAAAGCGGCCTTGTTTTTTATTGCCCGGAAATCGAACCGGAACGAGCAATCTTCCAGGAGCCGCTCGGTGTTGCGTATTACCTGGGGTACCTGCTGATAGCGCGCGAGCAATTGCTGTCGCGGAACAAAAAACTCATCGGCATTCGCAACATGTTCTCTTTTCAACTGTGAAATGAGCAAATTTTGATCAATGGCTCTCAATTGCGAATGCAGCAGGACATCTTCGCGCCCGAATGAGACCGTCGCCAGCATTACATACCGCTGCAATTCCGACGGTGCGGCCATCACCACCCGGCCGACCTGTGCCGGTGTGATGCCGATCCATTCATGTTCCCGGAGCTGCCCGACCGCTTTACTGCCGAAAGGGTAAATTACCCACACATTTTCAAAACCGGGCGGCGTCTCCGGGAAGCTTCCGCCGGCCCGGTTACTCCGTGTCGCCAGCTCATTGAGCTCTCGAAAGCCCGCTTCGTTCCGGGCGATACCGAGGTACATCAGGTTATCGCCATTCCGGAATTCAAAACCTGCAAGACCGTTCAAACCGGCTTTACCGGTCGCTCGGACAAAATCGAGAACGCCGGAACTGTTGTTGATGTCAGTTAATACGGCCGTGTCATACCCGTTCTCGAGCATCCCCTGAACCAGTTTTTCAATGCTCAGGGTACCATACCGCAAACTGTAATAACTATGTAGGTTGAGCAGCATGGAGATTTCCTTTTGAATCCGGCCGGTCGTTCATTGTAATACCGCGGCCAATGGCACTGAAGCCGAAACGACTGCGGATGCGGTCAAGCGCCTGGGACAGCTGCAAATCCTCAAACTTATCGTCAAAAAGATCAACCTGGTAATTCCCCCGGATAAGCGTCCCGAACTTTACCCCTATCAAACGGATCAGCATCCGCCTGCTGTAAAGCTTTTCGAAGAGTGACAGCACCTGCGGGACAATGGCTCTTTCTGAATTGGTGTACGGAATACGTATCTGCCTGATATGGGTATCAAAATTTGAATACCTGATTTTCAGCGTAATGCAGCCAGTCAGCTTTCCTTCGCTACGCAGGTCGAAGCATAGCGCATCGACCATCGACAGCATGGTGCTTCTGAGAAGCACCATATCAATGGTATCGACGTGGTAGGTGGTCTCTTTGCTCATGCTTTTCTGCTGGTGAAACGGCACCACAGGACTGTCATCCACCCCGTTGGCCTTTCGCCAAATGGCAACGCCATTATCCCCCATCACCCGCTGCAGCGTAAAAACGTCCATTTGCTGTAAGGTCCCTATTTTTGAAATGCCCATATTCCGTAGCATAGGATAGGTTTTCTCCCCTATCCCGGGAATCTTCCGGATCGAAAGCGGGGCCAGGAAGGGCTTTTCAGTTCCGTCGGCTACCTGTCGCTCACCGCAGGGCTTGGCTTCCCCGGTTGCTATTTTTGAAACCGTTTTATTCGTCGACAGCCCGAACGAAATCGGCAGCCCCGTTTCCCTGATAATCCGACGGCGAAGCTCCTGCGCCCATTTCCAGCTCCCAAAGAAGCGGTCCATACCGGTCAGGTCGAAATAGTGCTCGTCAATACTCGCCTTTTCTACCAGCGGCACACTGCCTTCGATGATTTCGGTTACCATATTCGAGTATTTCGAGTACCGGTCATGATCTCCTCTTACCAAAACGGCTTCGGGACAAAGCTGCCGGGCGAGTTTCATCGGCATGGCACTGTGAATGCCGAATTTTCGCGCTTCGTAAGAACACGACGCCACAACGCCACGATCAGAGCTTCCGCCGATTAATACCGGTTTCCCTACGAGATCATCATTCAGCAAGCGTTCTACCGATACAAAAAATGTATCCAAATCACAGTGCACTATCTGACGTTCCATTTTTATTTACTAATTTTGATACAATTCATACCAAACATCTGATAGTAATTATATCAAATAGTTATGAAACCGTCAAGTGTTTTTTTTGCAGAAAACCTGAAATTTCTCCGGGAGCGCAGAAAGATGACGCAACAGGAACTTTCCGAAAAACTGGGGATCACCCGGGTCCGTTTGAACTCCCTTGAAAACGGGCATACCAAAACGCCCCACCCTACCGACTATATCGAAATTTCGGATTTCTTCAGGGTAAGCATCGACGTCATTATCCGGGTCAACCTGGCGAAGGCGGGTGAGCTGGCGCTACGTCAGCTTGAAGCCGGTCGCGAAGCTGTGCTGCGGGGTGACAACCTCCGCATCCTCGCGCTTACGACGGATCAAAACCAGAATGAAAACGTGGAGTACGTCCCCGTTAAAGCACAGGCCGGTTACCAGGCGGGGTATAAAGATCCCGAGTTCATTGCCGCGCTCCCCAAACTCACCTTACCTAATCTTCCCCCCGGGACTTTCAGGGTGTTTCCCATTACCGGCGATTCGATGCTGCCGATTCCGGGAAATAGCGACATTACCGGTAAATATGTTGCCGATTGGCTTGGGCTTCGCCCGGGAACGCCCTGTATCGTAATCCTGAAAAACGAGCAGGAACTCGTTTTTAAAATGGTAACCATACGGAAGGAGACCGTATTGCTGGAATCACTAAACCCGGCTTTCGAACCCTACGAGGTGGGGCTTGAAGAAGTGTTGGAGATCTGGAAATTTCACAGTTTCGCAACCACATCGTTCCCTGCCGGGAATCCCGATCCGGGAGAACTCTTCCGGATCCTGCTGAAGGAGATGCGGGCAATAACCGGGAAACCGGGTCTTTAAACCGGGCTTTTATACCATTGTACACCGGCCCGATAGACCTCCAAAGCTCTTTTCCGGGCAAATTCGTGGTCGACCATCGGCTTTTTGATTTCGAAACCAGGGTTCCACCGACGCACATACATCAGCTCACGGTCAAATTTTTTCATTTGTTCGGCCGGGTTAAAAACCCGGAAATAAGGAGCGGCATCGCAACCGCAACCGGCCACCCACTGCCAGTTGCCCACGTTGGATGAACGCTCGTAATCCGTAAGCTTCTGCGCGAAATAGGCTTCCCCCCAGCGCCAGTCTATCAAAAGGTGTTTGGTCAGGAAACTGGCCGTCACCATCCGGACACGGTTGTGCATATAGCCGGTTTCATTTAATTCAGCCATACCGGCGTCTACCAACGCGTAGCCTGTCCGCCCTTCACACCATTGCTCAAACTCGGCTTCGTTGTTTCGCCAGCGGATTGACTCATATGCGGGCTTGAAGCACTCCCGTTCTACCCTCGGGAAATGGTACAAAACCTGCATAAAGAACTCCCTCCAGATCAGCTCGTTCAACCAGGTCTCACTATAGCGGATCGCAACGGCTACGCATCTCCTGACAGAAACGGTGCCGAAGCGCAGTGCAACACTTAGTCGGCTGGTACCGTCTACTGCGGGATAATCGCGGCACTGCGCATAGTTTGCGATGCGGCCGGGCTCAGGTTCCAGTGGTTGCAAAGAAATACCGGTTTTTTCAAACCCGATGTCCCTGAGGGAAGGGACCGGAGGCGGCACGAAGCCGAAAAACCGGTCCACTGGACTGCGCAGCTCCTGGTAGTCAGCCTGTGAAAGCCTCGATTTCCAGGTTCTCGCGTATGCTGAAAACACGGAATAGGGTGTATTTCCCTGGCTCATCACCTCGTCCCGCTCAAATATCACGTGGTCTTTCTCATCGTGAAAGGCAATTCCCTTCTCCACGGCCCATTTTCTTACCATTTCATCGCGTGCAATGGCCGTCGGCTCATACTCCCGGTTGCAAAAAACGGCTTTGATGTCATACTTTTCACAAAGCTTCTGAAACACCGCCACAGGCGTGCCCGGCTCTGCAAATATGCCGCTTCCGTGCTCTCGCAAACGGGCGTCCAGGCATTTTATGACCTGGTGCACATAATCGACACGCCGGTCAAAGGGGCCGTCTGTCCCGCGGGTCAATTCCCGGTCGAACACAAAAACAGGCAGGACCGGGTACCCTGAAGCAAGGGCGGCATGCAGCCCGCGGTTGTCCTGTATTCTCAAATCCCTCCGGAACCAGAATATGGAGACCTCACTTTTCATTTCAACCTTTTTGGGATAGTTCAGGGTTCAAATATGGTGATGTTTCAGGAATTCCTTTCCCAAAATGTTGCCGCCGGAACGGCTGCGTCACACTGCATCGCCGGAGAAGCAACTCCTGCCGGGGAAGCACGGTTATTGATCTGCTACTGGTGCAACGTACTTGAAAAGCCTTAACGACATGGCAAAATATTCAAAAAAAGCGCAGGAGCTGATACGCCGTATCATGCGCAGGAAAAAGTCCGGGAAGCTCTATTCCGGCAGTGGAGAAAAAGTTACAGACAATAAGCAGGCTGTAGCTATTGCTATCTCGGAAGCCAGGGAGAAAGGCCTGAAAGTTCCGCCCGAAAAAAAGGCAAAAAAGAAATAAAACCGGCTTTTGAACACAAATCACCGGTAATACTTTTCCATCAGGGAGTGCCTTTTTCCGGACGCGACTTCGATAGCTTCAAACTTTTTGTATTGACAGAACGAACCCATATCCCGGTCGCCATTGATAAAAATCCCACCCGCCAGGATAACGTACCGGCAAGGATAAGCGGTATGCTTTACGAGTACCTCTATGCGCTCGTCAATCGCTTCATACATTACTTCCGTTGCCTCAAAAATCTGGTTTCCGGCATTCAGGATCCGGTCTTTCTGATTTAAAAAGATTTGCTCGATGGTATTCATCTGGAAATCGAGCGAAGTTACATTTCCCGCAATGATCTGGCCTGCAGACAATTTGCCCAATGCACCTTTTGCCGCACCGCAACAAGCCGAATTAGCGCTTTGCCCGATGCGCCCCACTTCTCCTATCGTCCCTTCTTTCGTAATCCCGATATGCGGCGCATAGAAAATAATGACCGCCCCATTTTCCGGCACGTGATGAGCAAATGCATTCATGCCGGTTATACCCGCAAAAGGGTAACCGTCCAACCCGCCCATATGGAAAGGCCCGAGCATTTCGAGCGCACGCGGCGGATATTGAATGGCATTTACGTCGTCACAGCACATGCTGTCGGCGTGCATCAGTTGGTGAGGTTTCAGGTCCAGGTGTTCTTCAATCGTATCCAGAAGACGATCTACCGTATCGATCGACGTCAGTGCTTCCGGGTACCATTTTCTTACTGCTGCCAGGTGGGCGTTGTTCATAGGTTTTATTACATTAAAATGTTGTTGACTGGGGTGATCGCCGGTGGAATTTCTTTCTGCCCCAGCATTTGTCTTAAATCGATTTCAATGTTCCGGCTGATTTGCGTGACCGGAATATCATTGGCGCTCCCTTCGAAAGGATTTTCAGTACTCTCTCCAATTTGCTCGAGTACCAGGAAAATCCAGCCGACCAACACACTCAGCGGTATCGTAAGCAGCACAAACCAGTTTCCGTAAGCTGAAACGTGTTTGGACAACTCTCCCAGAAAGCCGAGCGGCAATAAAAAGCAAAGAATATTGGTAAAATAGAGATTGATGCTGGCGAATTGCCGCGGGTAGGGAAAATTCTTAATACGTTCGCATTTGCCCTGCTGATCGTATAAATCCTTTAGCTGACCTTCCAGGGTTACATAATCGTAATCTCTGATGAAACCGTTTTTATTAAGCTCTTTTAGTTGAAGTGACTGGTTGGAAACAATTTGTGTCGCCTTGTTTTGGACAGAAAGAATACCGTTCAATTCCTCTGCGGAAAGAAACGGCTTCAGCTCCTCCCCCAGTGTGCTTTCCCATTCGGGCACTTTATAATATTGAAGATACTCGCGGTTATAGCTTTTACTCTTTACATTCTCCCAACTTTTTGACTCGCGCAGTTGAAAACGGAGCGCCGTCAGCCATGCAAAATGACGGTATACCATTTCCTGGTGTAAGCCGGCTTCCGTTTCTTTGTTCTCTGCCCTTACAAAGTCTCTGACCATTATACCAAAGCTTCGGCTGCTGTTGATGATCGACCCGTATACCTGCCTGGCTTCCCAGGTACGGTTGTAGGTCTGCGTATTTTTAAAACCGGATATGAAAGCCGTTGCCGTTCCGATGAGTGCAACCGGAACCCACGGAACGAAGAGCCACGTCCAGCCTGCTAAATAGTACAAAGCCGTAGGCACTACGCTCAATAAAAGCATTTTGTAAATTTTGGCCCGCGTCCAGGGAATGAAATGCAGCAGCTTGTAGTGACTTGATAGGTTCATTCCTGTTAGTGTTTAGTGTCCCGCCCCGGTAAGTTTCAATTCATTCAGGTCCAATTGCAGCTCGGCCTTCCTGATTTCTTCGTCGCTGAAATACTTTTCTTTTCTCAGCTTAAAAAGTTCTTTTCGCTGAAGGCCATAGATTTCAAGCAGCATTTTATTGAGGAATGCGATTTCTTCTTTTTGGTGATGAAACTCCAGCGTTTCCAATTGCCGCTCCGTACTACCGATTTCTTTTTCGAGGCTGAGTCTATAGTGCTCAATCAGCTCGTTTTCTTCACTCCCCTCGTATTTTTCGCGGATGAGCTTCCGGGCGGCAAGGTCGAGCCTGAGCTGAATGCCCGCCTGTTGCTGGTAGGCCGGAACTATATCGTCAATTTCTTCTAATCCTATAAGCCTGATGATGAACGGCAAGGTCAGCCCCTGGAATACCAATGTAACGAAAATGACGACAAAAGTGACAAACAGGATGAGATTGCGCTGCGGAAAAGCAGTTCCGTCACTCATCATCATCGGTATTGACAACGCGGTAGCCAGTGAAACCACGCCCCGCATGCCGGCCCAGCTGATCACCAGGGGACCTTTCCAACCGGGTGACGGATCCCGCCTCGCTTTGACGCTCAGCCACCTCGGAATATGCGCCGCCGGGTAAACCCAAAGGAATCGCAAGGCAATCGTAATCAGGCTTACGATTAATCCATACCTGAGTCCGTCGGCGATCGAGTACGCTCCGAGCCCCGCTACAATCTCCGGAAGCGCGAGGCCTATCAATATAAACACGAGCGCATTCATCACAAAAATCATCGTCGTCCACACGCCAAGCATATTCAGCCTCGTACTGCCGGTTTGAAAGACTTCGTGGGAACGGTATGACATAAAAAGGCCGCCGCTCACTACTGCCATTACACCTGAAAAATGAAATTGTTCTGCTGCGAGAAACAATATATAAGGCGTCATCACCGTCAGGGCGGCGTCGATCGCCGGTGTTGTGGGTAAAAAACGGTGAACCACGTACATGACATGCGCCCCCGCAAGCCCCACGACGATACCCATCCCGGCAACCAGGAAGAACTGCCCGGTCGCTTCCTGCATGGAAAAAGAGCCGGTGAGGACCGCTGCCAGGGCAAACTTAAAGACGATCAGCGACGAAGCATCGTTAACGAGGCTTTCTCCTTCGAGTATGGTAAGCAAACGTTTGGGGACCTTCATTCCCTTTAGCACCGTCGCGGCAGCCACCGCATCGGGCGGCGAGACGATTCCGCCCAGCAGAAACCCCAACGCCAATGTGAAGCCGGGAATCATCATCGACGTAGACCAGGCGATAATGGTCGACGTAAAAAATACCAATCCGAAAGCCAAAAGTACGATCGGCCGTTTCCACTTCCAGAAGTCATTCCACGACGTATACCAGGCAGCCTCGTACAGCAAGGGCGGCAGAAAAATCAGGAAAATCAATTCCGGGTCGAGATGAAGCAGAGGCATCCCGGGGATAAACCCGATGGCCAGACCGGCGATTACCAGGAAAACCGGGTAAGCCACCTTCATTCTCCGGGCCAGTAATACCAGGAGCATTACGGCAAACAATAAACCCAGTACGAGGAGTAAAGCGTGGTGCATTCTAACAGGCAGTAGTTTTGAGCCGCTTTATTTACCCTGCCCTATATCGAGCCTGTCGAACTTCCCGCCGGCCGCCTGGTGAAACTTGAAAAACACGTCGAAATTCCCCCATTGACCGGCGTGAAAGTGCCCATAAATATCCTTGCCATCATTTTCTACCCGGTTTATGGTAAGAAATCGCTCTTTTTTACTGAAGGCATTGTCGAAAAAGGATTTGAAATCGAGTGTGCGGCCGTCATCGGTAAATATAGCTTTGTCGGTAAAGAAACCGTACCATGCTTTCAGGTCATTGTTCTGTAAAGCTTCTATGGCCAGCCTTACCTCTTTATTCGTTAATTTTGACAGGTCCATTTTGTCTGTTTTTTGATTGGATGACAAGGTACTGCTCCTGGCTGGCCTGCTTTGAGCGCCGGCAGCGGATGAAAATAAAAATAATACCGAAATAAGGAGAGGCAGCTTCATATCAATTTGAATCGGGTTAATGAAGAGCGGAGTCTGCCCGGGTGGGAGGCCCCTGTCTGGATACCGGAGTCACTGCCTCAGCGGATGCTGCAGATAAATGATCACCAGGTTAAGGAGCAGGAATGGCAATTCAATCCCTGCACCTTTCCAATCTTTGTCCTGGATATGAAAGCAGATGATCAGCAGGATGCCCGCTGCCATAAGAAAGTTGCCCCATACGAAGGTACGTGGAAACAGGATCAATACAGCTGCAATCATCGTCACAGCGCCATTGATGGCCAGACCGGTACGGTCGAAGCCCCATTTACCGAACATCTCCATCATTTCGGGTTTCCCGGAGAACATGGCGTACCCTTGTTTCAACCCCATAAAAACCGCGCCCAGAATAAGGACAGCATTGAAGGCTTTTAGTATCATTTGTCTGGAAGAAGTGATAGGTTAAACAGAAATATGTGTGTAAAACTAGATAATTTGCCCCGTATTGAAATGGTGAGCTTTTCGCATTTTCTTCCACCGGGGGAAGGGAAGAAAGTACCGGTAGATTGCCGGCAGGTGGGCTGAAACTGCCGGCAATTAATCTACCGTCAAGTACTAAGGAGCGGCTACACTATTCCTGTATTGCAAAGGAGTTACCCCCTCGTATTTTTTGAAGAACTTCGTAAAATTGGACGGGTCATAAGTTAGTCGCCGTGCAATTTCACTGATCGGGATCTGAGTGGTCGCCATCAGGTGTTTCGATTTCTCGAGAATTGCCTGCACGTAAAAATGGCAGGGGTGATTCCCCCTTGTTTCATTCACCACACGGATGAGGTGCTTCTGGGAAACCGACAGCCGGTCGGCTATCTCCCGCAACTCAAACATCAGGTCTGCAGAGCCCGACAATAAATCTTCCAGGTGCGAGTGGATCAGCTCAAAATAGCGATCCGTAATTTCATCTTTTCGCTCACCGTAGTGTGTTTCTGCCGCTTCTGACATCGCTTCATTCTGTATAAAAACCTGAATCTGCCTCCCCCTCTCCTGTCGCAACTGCCAGATCGGCGGACTTCGTTATTCAGGCACTAAATTAAGAAAGGAATTATTCTATTTCCAGGCTTTTTTTTGTCAAAAAAGTAGGAAAATCTTCTCAGTTTTTCGTCAGTAAAATCCTGCGCCCCGTCCGGTTATCTGCGGTATTTCAGATGGCGGACCACCATTCAGATATAAAAAAACCGACAATTGAGATGCCGGAAGGCGTTCCTCAATTGCCGGTTCTTTTCAGGCTCTCCCGTGGTCAATCGTTGAGATCTCTCACAACAGGAAGGATAATTTGGCTGGCACGGGGGCCGCCATGGTGGATGGTCTGCCTGGCGACCCTGGTTTTCGTACTGCTCCCCAGCGGCTCCCCTGTATTCGGATTGCGATCAAATTGAGGAAAGTTGCTTGACGTGATATCGACCCTGATCCGGTGTCCCGGCTTAAATACATTGGCCGTCCCGGTCAGTTCTATTTCATATTCATACACCTGGTCGGGCGTGAGCAGCTTCATCTTGTCCAGCCCTTCACGGAACTTCGCGCGCAAAATCCCTTCCGAGATTGGCATCGCAAACCCGTTCGGATGCACATCCACCAGCTTGATCATCCAGTCGGTATCCGGTCCGTCCGTAGCGGCATGAAGCTTCATTTTAACCGGACCTGCTATCGCAATGGGCTTTTCCAGGAAATCGCTGGTATACACAAGCACGTCCTCGCGCTGCTCCAGTGGCCGCTGGTCACGCGGTCCGGACGAGGTGGGCGTACCGCAGCAGTTGTTCCCGCCGGTAGTCGGTACCGGGCTTTGCGGATCATACCTGTATGTGTCAGTACCCGCGCCCGCCGGTTTCAGCTGGGAGAGTACTCCGGCGCCCCGGACAGAATTAGCCGGTCCGTCAGCACTCAGATAATAGGGCGTAAATTTTGTTCCGGGGATCGGCCAGTCATCCTCTTCACGCCATTGGTTTGCGCCCATGTAAAACAGCTTTACGGGTTTCTCTTTTTCCAGCCCGTTTTTGATCCCTTTCAGGTGGTAATCAAAAAAGCGAAGCTCCATATCGGTCTGGCTGATATAAGCGGCGTCGGTAAAATCTACACCACCGAAAGATTTGCTTGGCCCGTGCCCCCAGGGGCCGATTATCAGCCGGGCTTCCTTCCTCGACTCGGGGGTTCCGCCTTTGTTGCGCATCCCGACGTACCCATTGATGGTTCCCATAACGAAAATATCAAACCATCCTCCCGAAGAATAGGTAGGTACCTTGACCTTGTCAAATCTTTCTTCGTCGCTGATGGCCTTCCAGTATTCGTCGTAGCTCTCATGCCGGATCCAGTCGCGGTAGTGCTGTACCGGCGAATTTGCGCTTTTCAGATCGCCGTCTTTCAAAGGCAGGTGCATGAGGATGTTTTCGTACTTCAATTCCTCCGGTGTAAAATCAGCGGTATGCCAGTACTGCGGCAACATGATCCGGTTAGGCATCCTGACCACGCCCCAGCCATAGTTAAAACTAAGCCTGAATGCCCCGCCCATCGTCAGCCAATTGGCATAAATATTGGTAGAGGCCAGCGACGGAAATGCTGCTACCAGGTGCGGTGGCGCCTGCGAGGCCGCCTGCCACTGGTTGTGGCCCAGGTAGCTGCCGCCCTGGGTAGCCACTTTGCCATTGGAGAAAGGTTGTTTCGCAGCCCATTCAATGGTATCGAAACCATCTTTGGCCTCGTCCCGGAACGGCTCCCATTTGCCGTCACTCTCATAGCGTCCGCGCACATCCTGGAAAACAACCGCGTACCCGGCGCGGGCAAACTTGGTCATAATCTCATGGGAGCCGTCGCGTTGCTGGCCGTAGGGAGTGCGGGAGATAATGGTAGGATATTTCCCCGGTTTTGCCGGCATGTATACGTCGGCATACAGAATAGTACCATCCCGCATGGGCACCGGTTTATGGCGCTCGATCCGGATTTCATTGGATACCCGCTGTGCGTTTAAATCGGCGCCAACACACCACGGCATCAATAAGGCCAAAAACAAGACGGATAAGCGCTTTCGCGCGCGTTCTTTGAGATACTTTACATTCATGTTTTTAAGGGTTGAGCGGTACGCTTTTGAGAGGAATGACGCGTGGTGTCACTATTTCTTTGGAAACTTGGGGTCCCACCATACCGTGCTGGTCATGAGGTTACCCACATTCTGGCGGTTGAGCGCTTCGGTAAAATTATCTTCGTTCAGCATCAGCTCACTATCCGGGATAATCATACGACGGGGAATGGTGCCGCCCGTAATGTTGCCGGGATAGTTGGTAGGCTTCAGTTTGGGATAATCCGTCCGGCGCCAGTTGGCGAAAATTTCATAATTATCCAGGAGAAGGGAGACCCATTTCTGCGTACCGATCTGCTCCAGTTTTTCCTGGAAAGTACCGGCCTCCCTGAATGGGTTCCGCTTGAGATAAGCCTCAATTTTTGCAGATGAAATCACGCCATCCGGCCCGAACAATGCCCACTGGCGCATAGCCGCCCGCACTGCATTCTCATAGGAAGTTTTGGCGTCGCCCTTTGCATTCCAGCCCCTGATTGCGGCCTCAGCCAACAGCAGGTAAGTTTCGGCATTGGTGAAAGTCAGCACCGGACTTGCATAACTGAGAATGGTATTCGGATGCGGTTCTGAATAGGTACCAAAATCGCTGGGTTCACCGAACAGCACGCCGTTGGGCATCCCTTTTTGAATAACCGTGGAGGTATCGTATACAAAACCGGTCCCTTTCGGATCTTTCACCCAAACGACTGAAATCACATTCAGCCTTGGGTCGCCTGTTGCTTTCAGATGATCGATAAAGGTCTTGGCATATTTACCGCCTTGTGTATTGCTGACGCCATTCTGAGGATTCTGGTAATCCTGGATCAGCAGATCGGTAGCCTTGGGATTCCTGCTATGCAGCACCTGTCCGTCCTGGTAGAGCACACGGGCAATTTCGTCATCGTTCAGAATCGGTCCGCCGTCGATCGCCTTTTTCACCCAGGTTTCGGCGAGGTCAGGTCGTACTTCCGTCAGTCTCATTCCCAGGCGCAGCATAAGCGAATAGCCGAATTTCTTCCATTTGTTTATGTCGCCGCCATAAAACAGGTCGGAGGGGCCGTAGGTAGGCAGAGAAGGGTTAAAAGAGCCGATTGCCCCCTCCAGCTCCTTGAACATGTCAATATAAATATCCTCCTGCCGGTCGTATTTGGGCTTCAGATTGCCGTCAAGACTTTTTAACGCTTCGGTATACGGCACATCCCCGTGAATGTCGGTTACAATATGAAACATGTATACCTTCCAGATCCTCGCCGCCGCCAGCAGGTTCACTTGCTGGGGATCATCCCGGACCGCCCGGATTACACGCTCGTTATCGAACAACGCCTCGTTGTAAATTGCCCAGTGGCTGCGGGCCATACTTTCGTTAAAGTATTTGTCGCCGGTACCGCGCACTTCACTGTGTGTCGCGAACTGTTGCATGGCCTGCGCAAGTATAAAATGCTGACCGTCTGCTCCATCCGTAAAATTATAAGCGACACCCACCAGCTGCGAATTGGCAAACAAATAGCCCGGTACCACCTGCTCGTAGGCGTTCGGGTTTTTATTGAGTTCGGTCAGGCTTTTGCTGAAGTCGCTACAGCCTGAAAGCATTACCGCCGATACCAGAGCGGCGCCTGTATATTTGAATAGTTTCTTTTCCATACGGCTTATCGAAACAAAGTTTGCAATTTGATAGAATGGTTAGATGCTGTTTCTAAAAGCTCAGCCTGAGATTAAGCCCTACTTCCCGTGTTTTGGGAAGCATCACGCCCGCAAAATTCTGGGTATTGTCGTTGGCGTCAATACCTTGTTCCGGGTCAAAATGATCGGAATTGCGGTATAGGATCGCCAGGTTCCGCGCTACCACCGAAATTTGTAAACCGGTCAGCTTCACGTTCTGCAGGCGAACCGCCGGAATGGTGTAACCCAAAACAAGGCTGCGAAGCTTGACAAAGCTCCCGTCTATCATGAAATTGGTTGAATACCCACCGTCGTTGTTGTAATAAGTTGACATAAATCTTGCCGGCCAGGTTTGCGAAAACTCCGCTCCTTTTTCGTCGACTCCGGTCACAGTAAGGCCATTGTCGCGTCCGGGCAGGGTTTCTTTAAGCAACCCGAAACGCCACATGTACTGCTTGGCTTGTGAAAAGAACTTATTACCGAACTTACCGTCGATCAAAGCGCTGAGGTTGAACCCTTTCCAGGTGAAAGAGTTTTCAAAGCCCATGGTATAGGGCGGGACGCCAATTCCAAGCGGGATGGTCGGACCGAGCTGGGCATACCTGCTGAGGCTGTTATACACCCGCCTCCCGTCCTCCGCATACATATAGCTACGCCCGAAACGCGTGCTGGCGTCTTTTCCAAGGAGACTGGCAGAACCCGTGGCCTGGCCCGGGGCAAGTGTAATCACCCGGTTCTGGTTAATGGCCATGTTATAGCTCACATTCCAGGAGAAATCGTTGGTCCTGACCGGATTGAAAGTCAGCAACAATTCAATACCCCGGTTGCGGATCTTACCCACATTCAACAGTGTGGACGTAGCCCCCGACGATGGTGCAATACCGGTGGAAACGATGTCGTCGGTATTGATTTTCTGGTAAAAGGTCAGGTCGATCCCCATGCGGTTGTTAAAAAATTGCGCATCAAGCCCGATTTCGGAAGTTGTGGATGTAAGCGGGCGCAGGTTTGGGTTGGAAAGCGCGCTCGACGACGTTTGCACAGGCGTACCCATGTGCCCCCCCGTTCTGAACCCATAAAGCTGGTTGATAGCGTAAGCGGCTACCGTAGCGCTTCCCACCTGTGCCCATGAGCCCCGAAGCTTTGCAAAGTTGATCGCCTGCGGCAAATTCAAGGCTTTGGAAAGGATAATACTACCCCCTACCGACGGGTAAAAAATCTTGTTGTTCCCCGGATTAAGCGTAGAGAATTTATCCTGGCGGCCCGTCAGGCTCAGGAAATAGGTTTCATCCAGGTTAAGATCAGCCGAAGCAAAAACAGAATTCGTTCCAAGCGAACTGTATCCTTTCCCCGGCACCGATACTTTCAGGTTGGCCGCACTGATCCAGTTCGGGATAATGAATTCCGCGCCGGTAATGGAGTTGCTCCTGATAATGTCGCGTTCCCAGTTGCCACCGGCCATGGCCGTAAAACCTATTCTTTCCGCAAACGTTTTGCTATAGTTGGCAATAATACGCGCATTGGAACGTGTAGCCACCTGATCGAGCGAGCGATAGGTTCCCAGCGGCCGGAAGGCCGTCCCGATCGGGTAGGAGTCTTCTTCTGTCCAATTCCTGAAATCGCGCATGAAATCACCTTTTACAAAGAAGTCCGGCGTAATGTTATACGTAAGGCTTCCCTGGGCAATCACCCGGTTGGTGTTGTCCTTGTTTTTCATCCGGTCCCTTGCAAAATACGGGTTGGTAGCCTGGTTCACGTGCTGCCATTCAACCTCTCGACCTGTTTCCGGGTTGTAACCCGGTGCAAGGCTCCGGATATCAACCGTATTGGCGAGCAGGTAGACGCCCCAGGCCGAGTTGGTTCCGACGTACCCTACTCCCGGACGGTTCGTTCCCTCTTCGTAGTTGTACTGGATCTGGGTATCGAAGCTCAGTTTCTCGCTCAGGAGCGCCTTTAAAGCCACGTTAGCAGTTTGTCTTTTATAACCCGAACCTTTTACGATTGAATTGGAGTTCAGGTCCGACAACGACATCCGGTAAGTAACCCGGTCGCCGCCGCCGGCAAAAGACAGGGTATTGACCAGGTTGGTGCTGGGACGATAAAAATTGAGAATATTGTCTTTCACATGAACCGGCGCATAGGGCCTCGCCACGCCGTCAAATTGCGTGACCAGCGTGTCGGGATTCATTCTCTTGCCAAACGAAAGCCGGCCGGTACTGATGGCCTCACCCTGGTTTTTGGGCGGTACCCCCAGACTTCCCTGGCCGAATTCATACTGGTAATCCGGGAAGATATTGATCGTGCCGACGGTGAAATTCGAGTTGAACTCAATGCCGATACCTTTGGTAATTTTAGCTCCTTTCTTAGTGGTAATAAGGATTACACCGTTGGCCGCCTGGCTTCCGTAAAGGGCGGCGGCCGCGCCACCTTTCAATACGCTGATAGATTCTATATCGTCGGGGTTAATACTCGAGATACCGTCCCCCAGGTCGGTGGTAGCGCCCTGGGCCTGGTCCAAAACCGTAGTAGGACGGTTGTTGATCGGCATACCATTGACGACATAAAGCGGCTGGTTGTTACCGGACAGGGAGCCATTTCCCCTGATCACCACGCGGCTCGAGCTTCCCGGCCCGCTGGCCATACTTGTGGCATTCACACCGGCTATTTTCCCGGTTAGCGCATTGGCAATATTTACCTCCCTGGCCTGTGTAAACTCTTCACCTTTCACCTCCGTTACTGAATAGACAAGAGATTCCCGCTTCTTTTCCATACCAAAAGCGGTTACGACTACTTCGTTCAGCGCTTTGGACTCCGGAGTAAGCTGAATAGAAAAACTGGTCTCGTTCCCGACAGGTACTTCCTTCGAAGTAAAGCCTACGAAACTAAAAACCAGGATGCCGCCGGCTCTTTGTGCCGCCGTGATGTCCAGCGTAAAGCGCCCCTCGGTATCGGTGATTGTTCCTTTTTGTGTGCCTTTGAGCAACACGCTTACCCCCGGCAGGCCGGAACCGCTTTCGTCGGTGACCTTGCCGGTCAGGTTCTCGAGGTTGGCCGATTGGGCGCCATCGGTTGAAACAGCCGGCGCGGCGGGCGTGTCCTTTCTGAGAATAATGCGCGCGTTCACCACTTCATACACCACTTTGTGCGGCGCGAGCACCCGCTGCAGCACTTCAGACAAAGCCTCGTCCTGAAACCGGAACGTTTGCTTCTGGGACGAAAAGATCTGCGGGTTGTACATAAATTTAACGCGGGTTTGCGCCTCGATCTTGTCCAACACTTTTTCTACTTCCACGTTAGAGAGGTTCAAGGTTACTTTTTGCTCCAGGATCCGCTGCGCGTGAAGGCGTTCGGCCTGTATGGCAGGGGCGAAAGCCGTCCACAACACGACCTGGTACAAGACCAATCGCATTATCCGCGCTATCTCAGGACCGTACTGTTTTTCTTTTGACATAGCTTTAGGTAGTTAAGGTTATTCGGAAAAAAAAGATTAAAAGCGGGTATGACAATTCCAGTCAGCCTTCAGGAGGGCTGTTCGAAAAATCCTGAAAATTGAAAAGGGTGTGCCGGTCAGTACCGGGCTCAGTTGGTTAAAGGTTCAGGCTTATTTCGTCATAGGCAATGTGTTAGTTGCATGTCAGTTGCATCCCTGGCTGCTGACGATGATCGTGCCGTCCATCTGTTCGAAGTCGGCGCCGAGTGTCATGCAAATCAGGTTCATTTTTTCAAAAAGCGGCTCGTCGTCAAACTTTGCCGTGAGCCGGCAGCTTTTCATCGTTTCCCGGTCGAAAACAATATTAACACCGTATGCGCGTGCCAGCGCTTCGAAAACCTCGGGCGCGCCGGCATTTTTGAAGGCGAGCGACGGCAGCACCGGTTCACTTCTCAGCATTTCCGGATGGTCGACCAGGCTGCGTGTCAGCTTGGCTTCGTTGCCTTCGTAAACGATCTGCTGGTTGGGTGTCAGCACCATTCCTTCCTTCGGATGGTGCTGCCTCTCGCTTCGGGAATGTTCGTCGGTCAGGATCGGGAAGACCGATACCTTGCCGGTTTTAACCACTACAGTTACATTCTTTTCGTTATCCGAAGTTGTAATATTGAAACTCGTACCCAGCACTTTCGTGGCCAGGTCGCCGGCATATGCAAAAAAAGGCTTGCCCGGATCTTTTGTTACCTTGAAAAAGGCTTCGCCTTGCAGGAAAACCTCGCGTTTTGTCGGGCTGAAATGTACCGGGTAACGCAGTGTTCCGCCCGGCTGGAGAAGAACCGTACTGCCATCTTCAAGCGTCAGCAGTTTAGGAGCCGACCCCTTGTTGCTTTCTATCAAAAATGAATCCGAGGCCGCATGAACACCGGCAATACGACCGGGGCTGCTTTGCAGCCGGGGATAAGTAAGCCAGAAAAGACCCACCATACCACCAATCAGCAGAACAGCGGCCGCCCAATACCACCTGAATGGCTTACCGGAAAACGAAGCCGGTGACTCCTCGCCGATTGCCGCGCAAAGGCGGTCCAGTTCTTGGCTTACTTCCGCTTCTGTAATATTGTTAAAAAAGGATTCGCTGGTTTTTAAAAGCTGTATGGATTGATCAACCAGTTCCTTTTTATCGGGGTTTTCCCCGAGCCAATCTTTCCAGAAGGCGCCATCGACGGGGTCATCAAACAGGATCCACCCACGAAAAGATGGGATCGCGGCGAGTTCCTCCGGTGAAAAACGACGAAATGCAGACATAGTCGGATGGCTATCGGTACATGCTCGTGCTTAAAGATGAGCATGCGGAACGCCTATACTCTTTTTTTGAGAAAGAAATTTTGAAGGGGTGTCGACCGGTCAGCAGGTTACATCGCCTGCTTATTCCAAAAAATCTTTAAAAAATAATATAAAATTCATTTTCTCATCCTTATATTTGTATAAGTATTTTCCGAAAAGGTGATACACAATATCTATAGCTATACGATTTCAATACGAGTACTGTACTTCAGCTTGCCATTTTTTCAGTAAGGTTCCGCCTTTTTCGCGATAGTGTTCATCTGTTTATCCATATGGTCGTGACCCGTTTAATGATCTTAATTCAACTAGTAATTTGCCACCCTGACTAGTGTCCTCCTCTGTAGGTCAATCGCGCGTCCCCGGAGGAGCGAGTCGCTTCTCCGGGTTAATTAAGCGCTGATGTGTCACACAGGATGTGCCGCACACTACTTACCTTTGTAAAAAACCAAAGGGTAATAGTTGTGTTTCAGCATCAGCAAACGATCCGGCAACTCGGTATCAGTGTACTGGCAGTCATCATCTCTTCAGTACTGGCCTGGCTAAGCAAGGCGCACCTTGACAACATGGCGGTCGGCCTGCTGCTGATGCTCGTTGTATCCACACTTGCTGTTGTATTTGATATCTTTCCGGTGCTGGTAGCCGCCTTCCTGAGCGCGCTCATTCTGAATTTCTTTTTTGTAGAGCCGCTCTTTACCTACAAAATACACGACACGGAAAGCGCGCTGCTTTTTTCTATCTACATCTCCATAGCGGTGGTGCACGCCGTACTTACCAACAGAGTCAGAAAACAGGCAAAAAAGTCGCGGGACCGGGAGGAAAAAGAAAAGACCATCCGGTTGTACAATACCTTGCTGAATTCGCTCTCGCACGAATTGAAAACCCCTATTGCCACCATCATCGGCGCTATCGACACCTTGAAAGATGCCGGTATACCGATTCCGGCACCTCAGCAAAATGAGTTGCTGAATGAAATGGAAACGGCAGCAAACAGGCTCAGCTACCAGGTGGAAAACCTGCTCAATATGAGCCGGGTCGAATCCGGCAACTTTCGGCTAAAAACCGACTGGATTGACGTTAACGAAATGATTTTCAGCTGCATCCGAAAGATTCCGGCTCAACATCTCAAGCGCTTTATTTTTAAACCGGACGATAAACTGCCGCTCCTCAAACTTGACGAAGGACTGATCGAAACGGCGCTCTACAGTATTTTACACAACGCCGCGCGGTATACGCCGGAGCAGGCAACCGTAATGATCGACGCCCGTTATGAAGACGGGTTTCTCGCCATTACCATCAGTGACAACGGGACCGGGATACCGGAACAGCATCTTCACCATATTTTCGAGAAATTTTACCGCTTGCCGCATTCCGGCACTGGCGGCACAGGGCTGGGTTTGTCCATCGCCAAAGGATTTGTGGAGGCGCATGAAGGAAAAATAAGTGTCAGGAACCTGAAGGCCGGGGGCGCTCAGTTTGAAATTACCCTACCGGCCGATGTGTCTTATCTAAACAGTCTGAAAAATGAGTAAACCCTCCGTCCTGATAGTTGATGACGAGCCCCCCATCCGCAAGTTGCTGGAAATTAATCTCTCCAACGCCGGATATTGCGTACGGATGGCCGCGACCGGTAAAGAGGGCCTTATGCTCGCGGCCAGCTACCAGCCGGATTTTATCCTGCTTGACCTGGGGCTACCTGACATCGACGGGCAAGAGATTCTCAAGCAACTCCGCGAATGGTACGGAAAGGTGATTGTTGTACTATCCGTCCAAAACAGCGAGGATGACATTATTACCGCACTCGACAACGGCGCCAATGATTACCTGACAAAACCTTTCCGGGTAGGAGAACTGATGGCGCGCCTACGCTCTGCGACCAGGTTTTCAGCTACGGCCGACCCCGTAATGGTGGTGGAAACCGGCGATATGGAAATTGACCTCGCCGCCCGCACTGTCAAAGTGGGCGGACAGATTATCAAGCTTACTTCAACCGAATACAGCCTTCTCGCCCTGCTGGCAAAAAATGAAGGCCGTGTGCTCACCCACCACTTCCTGTTGAAAGAAATCTGGGGAGTAGCCTACCAGACGGAAACCCAGTATCTACGTGTTTTTGTGGCACAGCTACGCAAAAAAATCGAACCCGACCCCAATCATCCCAGGCACATCGTGACCGAAAGTGGTGTCGGGTACCGTTTTCAGTAGCATAGCACCTGTAAAAACGACCGTGGGCCGGCCCCACTTTTTTATAAAAACTTTATACTTCCCGATTTCTTATTTACAACACCCTTACGGTTTCTTCCACAATTTTGCCGTTCAAGTTAATCTCTCGCAATGGAGTATCAGAAACTGTCGGACAGCAAAATCACTATTTCCAGCTTACTGATCGCGCTGGGTATTATCTACGGAGACATCGGAACGAGTCCGCTCTACACATTTAAAGCGATTATAGGTCCCCGTGAAATAACGGACCACCTCGTACTAGGCGGCGTCTCCTGCGTTTTCTGGACCCTGGTGCTGCAAACGACCATCAAATATGTCTGGATAACACTCAAGGCGGACAACGAAGGAGAAGGGGGAATCTTCTCGCTTTATTCACTGGTCAGAAAACACGGTCCCAAACTGATCATGCCCACCATGGTCGGCGCAGCTGCGCTGATGGCCGACGGCATCATTACCCCGGCAGTCACGGTAACCTCTGCCATAGAGGGCCTGGCGATGATAGACGGCCTGGGGCATATTTCCCATATTCCGATTGTCATCCTGATCGTTTCCGGCATTTTCTTCTTCCAGAGGTTCGGATCGCAAAAGGTAGGCAAAACCTTCGGCCCGGTAATGGCGGTCTGGTTTTTTGTACTGCTGGTGAGCGGATTAAGCCAGATCTCCCGTTTTCCCGGTGTCATAGAAGCCCTCAATCCTCTTTATGCCTACCGGCTGCTTACCCAGTACCCGCAAGGTTTCTGGATACTGGGAGCCGTGTTCCTGTGTACTACGGGAGCCGAGGCCCTCTACTCAGACCTTGGGCACTGCGGCCGGAAAAACATCCGCATCACCTGGATTTATGTAAAAATCTGCCTCGTCGTCAACTACCTGGGGCAGGCGGCCTGGTTGCTGCACCAGGACAGCCGCTTCCTGGAAGGAAGAAACCCCTTTTTCGAAATGATGCCCGAGTGGTTTCTTTTGCCGGGAATCGTAATCGCTACTTTTGCGGCTATCATTGCTTCGCAGGCCCTGATCAGCGGATCATTTACTTTGGTAAACGAGGCTATCAACCTCAACTTCTGGCAGCGTGTTGCCGTCAAACAGCCTACCGACGAAAAAGGTCAGATCTATATTCCCAGTGTAAACGTCATTCTATGGGCCGGGTGTCTCCTGGTCATCCTTCACTTCCGCGATTCAGCCAGAATGGAAGCTGCATATGGTCTGGCCATAACCGTAGCCATGCTGATGACCACCTTCCTGCTGGCGTATTTTCTGCGATACAAACTGCGCTGGCATAAAGCCTGGGTTGCCACAGCCCTGGTCGTTTTTCTCACGATTGAACTCTCTTTTTTCGTAGCCAACGTGATCAAATTCCAGGAGGGCGGCTATATCACCGTGCTGGTAGGAATCCTGTTTTTCATTGTCATGTATGCGTCCTATTTCGGCAGGAAAATCAATAACCGGTATACCAAATTTGCACATTTGGGAAAGTATTCCGGAAAGATTGTCGAACTGAGCGAAGACACCAGCATCCCTAAATTTACAACCCACCTTATTTACCTGACCAAGGCCGACCGCAGGGATCAGATCGAAGAAATTACCATCGATTCCATTTTCGCAAAAAAACCTAAACGGGCAGATGTATACTGGTTTTTCCACATCAACCGGACCAACCATCCGTATACACTTGATTATGAGGTTTCAGAATTGGTCGACGATAAGATTATCAAAATAGTCGTCAATATCGGATTTAGGATTCAGCCGCGGACAGAGGTCTATTTCAGGCACATCATTGACGATTTGATCAGCAAAAAAGAGTTGAACCTGCATTTGAAGCACAATGGCTCTACCAAATACAACCCGGGCCTGGATTATCGCTTTGTAGTGATAGAAAAATATTTGTCGATCGAAAATGAATTTTCTTTCCGTGAGGGGTTTATCCTGAATTCTTATTTCTTTTTCAAGCGATGGGCCCAGAGCGACGAGAATGCATTCGGCCTTGATAAAACCAGCGTTTCAGTTGAAGAAGTACCCCTCTTGTATCACCCGGTAGAGCAAACCAAATTAAAGCGCAGGCGTCAGAATACGAAAGAAAATGCATAGGCAATTTTCTGGAAAGCCACGAAGTACACGAAAAACTTTGTGTTCATTGCGCACTCTGTGGTTAATAAAATCACAAAGTGCACAACGAGCACGGAGACAATTAAAAAAAGCTCTGTGAACTTCGCGTTCTCTGCGGTTAATAAAACCACAAAGTGCACAATGAGCACGGAGACAATTAAAAAAAGCTCTGTGAACTTCGCGTTCTCTGCGGTTAATAAAACCACAATGTGCACAATGAGCACGGAGACAATTAAAAAAAGCTCTGTGCACTTCGCGTTCTCCGCGGTTAATAAAACCACAATGTGCACAATGAGCACGGAGACAATTAAAAAAAGCTCTGTGAACTTCGCGTTCTCTGCGGTTAAAGTTAGAAAGGATAAGCCACGGCAATGTTGAGTACCAGGTTTTCCTTGCGCCAGGATTTGCTTCCGAAATCAATTTCTTTGAATACCCAGGGGTTTCGCGGCTCATCCTCGTATTTGTACCAAGGCTTTCGGAAAGGGGTAGCGAGGTCAAGGCGCAGGACCAGGTAGGTGAAATCAAGACGCAAGCCTACCCCGCCGCCAATGGCCAGCTGCTTGTAAAAATCTTTTCTGAATACCGAGTTTTTGCCATATTCAGCCAATTCACGGTAATTCCATACGTTTCCGGCATCGACAAAAACAGCGCCGTGGAAAAGCGAAGTCATCTTCATCCGGAGCTCTGTGTTGAATTCGAGTTTTATATCTCCAAATTGCGTGTTACGGAAAATTGCGCGGGTTACTGAATCGGCATAGTAAGCTCCGGGGCCTATGGTTCGCGCCTGGAAAGCCCTGATCCCGGTGCTTCCGCCCACAAAGTACTGTTTGAATTGCGGCAGTGCGCGCGAGTTGCCGTACGGTATCCCAACCCCGGCCACAAATCGATTGGCCCATTTGATGTTAGGTGTAATGGTATAATAGTGTTTAGCTTCCGCATCTACCCGCGTAAACTGCTCAAAAGGTATGTCGAACAGCTGTTTCCCACCCTCCGATTTACTTTTCACCAATAGACCGGCAAGGTTCCCCACCAGGTTCAGCCCCCCGCTCAGCATCATCTGGTGCCTGCTGTAGGGATTCTGCACAGGATTATAGCTGATAGAATAGGACGATTCAAGCAACAACCGGTTTTCAAGGATACGCATGTACCGGTCGATATCAAATTCATTGGGGCTATCGAAGATAAGCTCGGTGAAAGCCTCGCTGATATTTCGTGGCCGAACCACGTTGACCCCAAACGGAGAAAGTGAGTGCGTAGTTCTGTGAAGCTGCCAGGTGTAGCCCCACTGCCCTCTTATAGAATTAAGCGTATACAAGCCGGCTTGTACCAGGTTTTCATAACTAAGCAAAAGCGAGGTGCGCGGCAGTGTCTGGTCTATCTCCGGGTTATGATGCCAGAAAGGCACAATGAAACGCGGAAAAGACAACTCGGTTTCAAATTTATATCTGAAAAAATTCGAGCCGGCCACTGCTTTCCCACCTCCCAGCTGCCAGTCGAGCCCGGCATCGGCGCTGATACGCAGCTGCTCTGCTCCCCGGAAAATATTACGGTGATTCCACGACACATTTCCCTGTATACCGCCAAGGTTATTCGATTTGGTCAGGCCGCTGAATTCGCCCCGCATTGATTTTCTTTTCAGCGGGCTTAGCTGGTACACCACATCAAGCATAGCCGAATCAGAGCGCGGAACCAGCTCAAATTTATTCCTGACAAATTTAAAGTTCTTCAGGTTGACAATCCGGGAAAGGGTAATATTCTGTATTTCGCTGTTGTACCTGCTGCCGGGCCGGAAGCCGATCGTTTCTTCAAACACGCGCGGCCTGAACAAACGGTGCGGGTCGTACAAGAGGTTTCCATTCTTCATTCTATGGAAATTCTCCAAAGAATCAGAACTCGCGCCCTGATAATCAGTGAACACTTTTACACTGGCCACATAGTAGGTCTTGAGCGCAGTCTGCGCCACATCCGGCTTCAACTCTACCGACATCGCTACCTGGTGGGCGCCCAGGGCAGAATCCACTTTAATAATCAGGTGCTCCGGGCTAAAAAAATAGAACCCCTTTGTTTTCAGATACTGGTCGATGCGCAGGCGTTCGGATTCGATCACCGACAGGCGGTACGGAAGGCCCGGCTGAAGGTAGGATGCCTTTGCCGACTCCAGAAAAGCGGAATCGAATTCGGCAACGCCTGTAGGCCTGAAATTCATCGAGTCGATTGTATACCTCGGACGAACATAAGCCTGGTAATTTCCCTTTACCCAACGTTCTTTTACCGCCACGATTTCGCCGGAAGCCTCGGACCTGAAGTAACCTTCGTTATGCAGGTACCCCTCTAAAGCCTGCTTGTTCAATTCCAGTGCGCGGGCTGTCATTAGCACCGGCGGCTCGCCCAGTTTACTCCTAAACCACTGCCGGAAACCACGCTCTTTTTTGGGTTCCCCCATCAGGTAATACAACCATACGCGATACGGAAATTTAAATAGCGTACGATTGGCTACAGGCCGTAGCAGTCCTTCCAGCTCGGTCTCCAGACCGCTGTGAGGGTTTACGCGGACAGCGGTATCGGTCTTTACCCTGAGCGTATTCCCGACGAGCATTACCTCCCCTTCCGGAATATGACGCGATATATTGCAGCCGGTCATAAGCCCTGCAAGGCACCAGATCAATATCCCGTATCGTTTAAAAAAATTCACTTTCCGAACTGCTGTTGTGCTGCTTATCTGAAAAACTCTTTCACTTTGTCATAGTCCAGCGTGACAATAAAACTGACCCCGGTTTCAACAATAAAACCTTCCAGAACAGTCTGGAACTGGTTCTTCCGGTAGGCCCTTACTACGTATCTGCCGTCCCGGGTAACGCGGTAGTTTACCGCAATATTGTCAAAAATCTCCGAGGACTGGGCAGACTGCCCGCTGTTCTCCAATTCAAAATTCCGGCCTACCGAGACGGTTATCCGGTCATTCAAAAAACCTTTGGTAAGGCCTACGTTGAGGTCGGTCCGTGCACCGGCCGTACCGGTAGTAGAATTCAGGTTGAAATCAAGCTGTACCCCTTTGATCAAATCAGCAGCCAGGTTATTAAGCTGATCACTTAACATTTTACTCACGCTTTGCCTCGCGATTGCCTCCGCGCTAAACCCTCCGAACGAAACGTTCGACGTCTCTGCCATGAACTTGTTAAGAAGCAGCAATCCAAAAACCTGTTTGTTCATTTCGGAAGCATCGTTCCGGAATGCGGTCAGGATTTGCTCATCATCTATCTTATTTTTAATGGCGCTGCCTGCCTTCGCGTCTACTTCCAGGTCAAAGGCAATCCGCGGATTGCTCAGGTTACCCGAGATCCGGAGCAGCACGTTGAAAGGAATTTTCCCGTACGCATAATTGGTCGGGCTGAAAGCCGACGGGTCGGCTAAAACCCCGTAAACCGCGGTGATATCCAACTCGGCCTGCATGGGGTCACCCGACCAGATCAACTGGCTTCCCTTCCGTATGTCGAATTGCTTTTTCAGGATTTCCAGGGTGAGTTCGTAAGCCCCCTCTTCTACCTCGTACGAGCCCAACAGGTAAAGCTGGCCATTGGGCGCCAGCCCCGTATTCAACCGGGCGTTCCCGCGTACCTTCAAATGGTCGCCGTTCATTTCGTCGAGCACGATGGTAAACTCCGCAGTCGGGTCAGTTTCAATATTAAGCGAGAGCTCAGATGCAAAATCCACCACCACACCGGTTTCTTTGCCTGCCTCCTCCGCGGTTTCCTCTTCCTTGCGCTTCACAAATTCCACGACGCCATCCCCCCGGTCTAATCCTGCATCCTCATCCGGCAGGATAAGGGTTGCATTGCTGCCATCCTGGATCTTTACCGACCCATCGACAATACTTTCCGATCCTCTACCTTTAACAGACAACCGCGTACCGGCAAAAACCTTCCCATATACCAGTTCATTGTCTTTTCTGCTGGCATTGAGCAGCATAAAGCGATCCGACGAAACCGTCAGGTTGTACCCCACATCCGGAATCCGGTCAAGCGAAACATTTCCATTTACCACCAGCTTCTGGCCAAGGCTGTCCAATATGGTCAGGTTCGAAAGCTTCATCAATGGTGCATCAAACTTGATTTCCCCATTTTCGAAGGTATACCTCGCTCCCATCTGCTTCACATGAAATGCAAGTTCGTTCAGCGCTACCTGCCCGTTCAGCGCGGGGTTCTCCGTATTTCCCTTGATGGTAAGGCTCCCTGCCAGGTTACCGCCTCCGTTCCTCAGCTCCCCCCCTGAAAAAGCTTCGATAAGCTTCGCATCCAATCGCTTCATATCAAAGGTGAGGTCAAACGGGTTCCTGGCCCCCGAAGCATAAATCCCGGACAGGCTCAGGTCATTATTTTCTCCCCTGAGGGTCATGAGCAGGTCAATCCGGTCGGATCGGTCACTCTTTGCGCTCAGGTTAAAGTCACCCATCGCCACTTCCATCAACCTGAGCTCTTCTACTGATACGTCGCCCTTGAACACCGGGGCTTCGCCCATGTAATCGCGGACGTTGATATCACCGTCGAGACGACCGCTAGCCAACTTTGCGTCGCGGGTAAACAGCTCTACAAGCGGGCCAATGGCCACGCTATCGGCCGTAATGCGGATAGGACCATTCGGGTAGGGCGCGCCGCTTCCATTATCCCCCACCGAATTAATCACCAGCCGTTCCCTGGAACGGTTTCTGAACAGGGTAAAATTCTTAACCAGCACACCGTCTTTTCCATAGCTAACGTAGCCCGAGGTATCAGTCCGCCAGGGTCTGTAATTAAAGAGAACCCGGTTTTGTAAACCGATCACCATATTCTCACCCTCTTTGCGGATTTTCGCGCCCAGGGTATGCTGATCCTTTCCGAGCGAATCCTTGACCGTCAATTTCGAAACAGCCACATTATCGGCTACATTTCCGTTCAGATTGAAATTTCTGACCCGGAAACTACCTGAAAGGACTTCGTTGATATTTCCATTATAAACAAGTTTCTGACCATCTCCGTAGGCTTTTAACACCAGCCCTTCGACGTTGGTCGAATCATAAGTGATCAGCGGGGCGGCGGCTTCCAATCGCAGGGTAGTGTCGACGGTGTTCGTCAATCGCGCAGTGAAATCCACCCTCTCCATTTTGGTCAATGCCGGTGCGAAAACACGGAGCGCATCGTGCATGTTCACCGATGCCTTCAGGTCAAGGTTGTAAGGGCGGCTGCTGACCGGCACCAGGGTATCGGTGACCTGGAAATAGCGATCTATTTCGCCGGCAATAATGTCACCCAGAGCTGTGTAATCGAAAACACCCTGCAGCGTTGCATCGGCAAAGGCGCTCTCAAGCTTCAACGATTTCTGCGCACCTTCACTTTGAAGCTGCAACCGGAGATCTCCAACAGGGGTTTGTTGAGAATTTTTCTTTAATGCCACATTACTGCCCACGATGGTTCCCAGCGGATTGTCGGGGTTGGTTGAAGCAAGGTCTATTTTGAAATTCCCGGCAACCGAGACGCTGTCGGAATACAGCTTGAGCTGGAACAGGTCAAGGTTTTTCACGCCTGCTTCCAGGTTCACCGAAGGAAAATCAAGGTTCAGGTCGGAGGTTCCGTTCAACGTCACTGCTGCGTTAGGGTCGTCCATTGCAGCCTTAAAGCCGGCCAGTCCGTCCTTGACATTACCCTCAAGCTTCAAATTGGTATAATTGTAACCCATTACTTCCGCCTGCGCCACTACCCCCTGGAGCCTGGCGTCCGATTGCGTAGCGGTGAGGCCGGTTCCGGAAAAGTCGGCTGTCAGGGAAACCTTCCCAAGCTGAGCCGCAGGTTTCATCAGGATCTTACCAACGTCCACACTCTCCATTGAAAGCGTACCGTTGTAAGTGGCCTTGAGGGAGTCTGTGATATTAAGAAAATCTCCGGCCAACTGTATATTTCCCCTATCAGTCTCGAGATGGGCATCCACCTTTAGGGCTTGGAGACTTCCTTCTACTTTCCCTTTTAAGGTCATGGTCTCCGGCAGGCTGATCGAATCAGGGAGAGTTCCTTTCGGAATAAGGGTAAGAAGATCTTGTTGACGGGTGGTAATTTCGTCGACCGTCAGGTTCAACCCCAGCTTCCCTGTATCAGGCAAGCCGGTAATTCCTCCTGAAATGCGCATCCGCGTTGCTTCCGGCATCGTAAAGAGCGCGTCACGGATTTGCAAATCCCCGATTTTCCCGGACAGTTTTGCGCTCCCCTGGACGAAGCCGGTCGGCCGGGTATCAAAAGGCTGTGTTTTGGCGAGATCCGGCGCGAGCAGCAACAGGTCTTTAAATCCCAGTCGTGAATTGACCAGGTTCATATCGATGCGCACATTCGCGGGATTACCGGTAAGCTCCGACAGGCTGGCGTAATCCAGCTGCACGTGATCACCAATTGTACTATTCGGCGTTTCAAACAAAAGCTCCTTTAAATAAGCCTGCCTGCTTGTGTAGGCAAACTCGGCAGCTGCTTTATTCACCTGGAAACCGCTTTTATCGGCAAATACCAAGCTTTCCAGTTTACCGGCCGTACTGTCCTGCGAGTAGACAAAACCAGTGAGCCGGCCGCCCAGGTCGGTCAGCTGAAGGTGCGAAAAGTCCACACCCGTTTTTTGCGGGACCGAATTCGCGTCATCAAACTGAACATCATTCCGGTCCAGGTTCAGCCTGCCCAGGGTCACCGTCCAGCCTTTGTCCGGCTCCGATGGCTCCTGCCCGGCTGCCATCTTGGGTTGCTCCGTTTTCTCAAAAGCAACCACATTCTTCGACCCTTCCAACGTCAATTCTTTCACCGCCACCCGCTGCCCGTCAAGGTAAACATGATCAACCGAAGCAAGGAGCTTCGGAAAAGAAAAGGCGCCTTTCATTCCGCCGGCCGCATCGTCGTAAGTCACGGTAATATCACGGAAATCGATCTTTCCAAATTTCAGGTCGAGTGTATCAGACGATGAGGCTGAAGGTGTTTCGGCCGGCGAAACCGGGTCTGTTCCCGTAAAGAGATTTACTTTCAAGGCCGCCCGCTCCAACCGGATGTCGGTCGGGTGGTACCGGGAAAAGGAAGGATTAAACGCGCTGAACCCTACGCCGGCATCCTGGATATTCAGATCAGTATCAATGCCTGCGGCATCATCATAATAGCTAAGATGAACGGCTTTCAGCGTGGCTTTGTCCCAACTCATGTCAAGCGGAGATGCCGCGGAGTCCGGCACCGTGTCCTGGGAGGCGAAGGCGTTCACAATAAACTGATAATTAAAGTCTTGTTGCGGTGCACGCCTGTATACTTTTACACGCGCATTTTCAAGCACAACTTCATCAAGTGCAATCTTTCCTCTCAGCAGTCCCCACATATCAATCCCGGCCTGCAATTTCATCGCGGCTACCAGCGTATCCCCTTTAAGGTCTTCGATATAAATATGGTCAATGCCGGCTTGCGTCGGCCATTGCAACCTGACCTGCCCTATCTCTACCCGGGTATTGAGCTTGTTTGCCAGGTAACGGTTTACCTGCGCGGTCAGGAACTCCTGGCCGGTAGGGGTCAGCAGAACGAACAGCGCTACCCCAACCAATAAAAAAATGGCAAGCAGCAGGATAAGAAGTATGGAAACTACTCTTTTCAAAAAATGCGCTTAGTTGAAGTCCCTTTTCAGTGGGTGTAAAAAAGGGGCGAAATCGCCCCCTGGAATCTATACTGAATCCTATCTTTTAAACTTAGCCGGCTCAATCGGCTCATTGACGGCCAATTGAGAGGTTATTACATAGGAAGCTTTTCGCTTGATCTCCTTCTGCTCAATTTTGGACGGGTAAAGAATACCGTAAGTGGATTTAACATACTGGGAAAAGTCCGAGATAATTTCCTCTCCCCCTGCAAGCAACCTTGATTGAACGAGATAACCTGTGGCGTTGTCAAACAACAGTGTGTAGCGCCCTTCTTTGTTGTGCAATTCTACCTTTTGGACCGGCTTGCCATTGTATTGATCGGGCCCGACCAGAGAAGCGATAAAACCTCTTTTTTCATGATCCAGGAACGGGATCAGGAAATCGTACAATTCAAGTCTCATACTTCCCTGCTTGTCGGCGCTCAGGTTGCTGACCTGGTATTTGGTTACTTTATCAGCGCTGCCCAGCGGTACTTTTCGCCATGCATCCGTTCCTTTAATCCCGTAGATAAACCCTCTTCCTTTGATAATTTCATTTTTGTAAAGGGCTTTCTCTGCAAGGGAACCGCTAATTTCAGCATCATAGCTTGCAACATTGGTTGAAACATATTTACGTTTCAAGTTGTAAGTCGTAATGCTGTCCCACTTGGCTTTCCCGCCAGTGACTTCGTAGAATTTAGTAAAGATAGAATCCGCGGTTATCGCCTGTCCTGGTGCCTGAAATGCACTTACTGTTATCAGAAGGACTATTGCAATTGCTCTCATCGTGTTTTTCTTTAGTTTGTGGTAAAAGTCTCAGCACGGATTTCAAACCCGAAATCTATGCTAAGACAACCCGTAAATCTAAAAGTTTATTGCGCCGATGGTTCTTATTTTATTTATATCGAACTGATTATTTCCGGAGCCCTGTAGTAAGGCGCCGGACCGGCTGGCACTTCGTTACCTGTAAGAACGATCAGCCTACGCTTCCTTCGAGACTGATTTCCAACAACTTTTGTGCTTCTACAGCAAATTCCATGGGCAGTTGATTCAATACTTCTTTGGCATAGCCATTGATAATGAGCGCCACTGCCTGCTCTGTAGGAATCCCCCGCTGGTTACAGTAAAAAAGGATATCCTCCCCAATTTTAGAGGTAGTGGCCTCATGTTCGACCGTTGCCGAAGTGTTGGCTACTTCCAGATACGGGAAGGTGTGCGCCCCGCATTTATCGCCAAGCAAGAGTGAATCACATTGAGAAAAATTCCTGGCATTTTCGGCGCGCCGTAATATGTCGACCAGGCCCCGGTAGGAATTTTGGCTCTTCCCGGCCGAAATCCCTTTCGAAACAATCCGGCTGCGGGTATTTTTACCGACGTGCGTCATTTTGGTTCCCGTGTCGGCCTGCTGCATGTTGTTGGTGACGGCAACCGAATAAAACTCTCCGATGGAATTGTCGCCCTTCAAAATTACAGAAGGGTATTTCCAGGTGATCGAAGAACCGGTTTCCACCTGGGTCCAGGAAATCTTTGAAGAATCACCGTCGCAAATACCGCGTTTCGTCACGAAGTTATAGATCCCTCCTTTTCCGTCCTTATCTCCGGGATACCAGTTCTGGACCGTCGAATATTTTACCTCAGCGCGTTCGTGCGCAAATATTTCTACCACCGCAGCGTGAAGCTGGTTTTCGTCGCGCATGGGGGCGGTACAACCCTCCAGGTAGCTCACATAGCTCCCGGCATCGGCTACGATCAGTGTACGTTCAAACTGACCGGTTCCGGCTGCATTTATCCGGAAGTAAGTCGAGAGTTCCATGGGGCATCTTACCCCTTGCGGTATATACACGAATGACCCGTCGGAGAACACGGCGGAATTGAGCGCCGCATAGAAATTATCCTTGGGCGGCACCACGGAACCCAGATACTTTTTCACCAGGTCCGGATGTTCCTTAATGGCTTCGGTGATCGAGCAGAAAATAATGCCCTTTTCCTGAAGCTCCTTTTTAAAGGTGGTAATAACCGATTCGGAGTCCATCACGGCATCCACGGCCACACGCGGCGCTTCTGCCGGCGTCTCACCTTCCTCCCCGCTTTCCTCCACACCGGCGATCCGCTTCTGCTCACTGAGCGAAATCCCGAGACGCTCAAATGTACGCCGCAGTTCGGGGTCTATGTCATCGAGGCTTTTTACGGTTTTTTTCTTTTTCGGCGCGGAATAATATTTGATCGCCTGGAAATCAATCGGCGGATACGCCACATTGGCCCAGGTAGGCTCGGTCATGTTCTGCCAGTTTCTGAAAGCTTTCAGGCGCCATTCCAGCATCCATTCCGGCTCGTTTTTCCTGGCGGAAATAAAACGTACTATATCTTCGCTCAGACCCGGAGGCGCCTCATCCACTTCGATGTCCGTAACAAAACCATATTTATATTCCGAACTGGTAATTTCTTCCAGCAATTCTACTTCCTTTCCCATAATATCATCAATCGGTTATCAGAAACGTATCAAGGTTGTTAAAACACCTGATCCCTTGACGTTACAACAAAAGCCCGGTCGTTTGAGTTTGATTTACACCAAAAATAAGAAATAAATTCAAAAACCGCAATTACGCGGCATTTACCACGTTTTTCCGCTGTTCAAATAGTTCCGCACATAGTCGTTCACCCCCGCTTCCAGTGTCGTAAACGGTTTGTCGTACCCAATACTTCTCAGCTTGCTCATATCAGCCTCCGTATAATACTGGTACTTGTCCCGTATGTCGGCGGGAGTATCAATAAAATCGATCAAAGGCTCTTTTTCCAACGCGGCAAAAGTGGCTTTTACCAGGTCCAGGAAAGTCCTGGCCGTACCGCTTCCCAGGTTGTAGATGCCGGAGTGTTTGCGCTCATGCATCAGATACATGCACACGTCCACCAGGTCTTTGACATAAATAAAATCGCGCATCTGTTCGCCGTCCCTGAAGTCGGGGCGGTGCGAACGGAACAGCTTCATACGGCCGGATGCCCGGATCTGGTTAAAAGCGTGGAAAATAACGGAAGCCATACGCCCCTTATGGTATTCATTGGGTCCGTATACGTTGAAAAATTTCAGTCCGGCCCAGAAAAAAGGCTTTTCCTCCTGCTCCAATGCCCAGATATCGAATTCGTTCTTCGAATCACCGTAAGGGTTCAGGGGATGCAGCTGCGGGATTAATGTCTCATCATCCCGGTAGCCCAGCTCTCCCAAACCATAGGTAGCCGCCGAAGAGGCGTACACCAGGGGAATTTGCCCGGCTATACAGCGCTTCCAAACCTCTTTTGAATAATTGACATTGAGTTCGTCAAAAATTGCCCGGTCGAATTCGGTCGTATCCGTACGGGCGCCGATATGGAAAATAAATTCAACTTCCCGGCTATTCCGGTCAAGCCAGTCAAAAAAATCCCGCCGGTCTACTTTCTCCCTGATCGTCTTACCTTCCAGGTTAATCAGCTTTTCCCGCTTAGAGAAATCATCCACCGCTACCACGTGCCGGTAGCCGTCTTCATTTAGTCGCTTGATGAGACAACTCCCGATAAACCCAGCGGCGCCTGTTACTACAATCATGTCTTAGTTTTACGCTTTACCGAACAATTAAGATACAAAAGTAGGAAATCAAGGCGTTAACGACAGGAAACCCGGCACATTACTGTAGCTTTTTTTAAGAAATCCCTTTTCTTTGTAAGGCCACGCCCCCGATTAACGCCGGCAAATAGTATCCAAAGTCATTAAGTCAGTAGTATCCAAAATATCAACGCATGACAAAATCCGAAGACGGCTTGCCGCCATTTGTAAAAAGCTGGACACAGCTGTACTACCTGATCATCGCCGTGCTGATTCTCCTGATCGCTTTGTTTTACTGGTTTACCGTTAGTTTTGAATGAACTGGATCGACTGGATTGTACTGCTTCTCACGCTGGTAATCATTGTAGGCTACGGGATCTATCAAAGCAAAAAAGACAGGACGATTTCATCGTACCTGCTGGCTGACCGATCACTTCCCTGGTACCATATCACGCTCTCCGTCATGGCTACCCAGGCCAGTGCGGTTACCTTCCTGTCGGCCCCGGGCCAGGCTTATACCGATGGCATGCGGTTTGTACAGTTCTATTTCGGCCTGCCCCTGGCTATGGTGGTGCTGTGCATCACTTTTGTCCCGAAGTTTCACACGTTCAGGTCGGTCACCGCTTACGAATTCCTTGAAAAAAGGTTTGACCTCCGGACAAGAGGACTCACTTCCTTTCTTTTCCTCCTGCAAAGAGCACTCTCAACGGGCCTGTCCATTTATGCGCCGGCGCTTATTCTTTCCTCCATTCTCGGCTGGGACATCCTTTATACCAATATTCTGTCCGGTGCTGCCGTTCTGCTTTATACCGTTGTGGGCGGCGCCCGCGCTTTGTCCTACACCCATTTGCTGCAGATGGGCATTGTCACATTGGGTATGATAGCGGCCGGAGTGATGGTCGTACACCTCCTTCCGCCCCAGGTTTCTTTTACGGATGCGCTGAACGTGGCCGGGAAAATGGGCAAAACCAACGCCATCGATTTTACCTTTGACCTCAATAGCCGGTACAATGTCTGGTCGGGGCTCATTGGAGGGTTTTTCCTGCAATTGTCTTATTTCGGGACAGACCAATCCCAGGTGGGGCGGTACCTGACCGGGAGTTCGGTTGGCCAAAGCCGCCTCGGGCTCGCAATGAACGGGCTGCTTAAAATCCCTATGCAATTTCTGATTCTGCTCGTAGGCGTTCTCGTATTTGCATTTTACCAGTTCACCACGCCACCGCTTCATTTTGACGCAATTCCGGTCAACAAGACCCTCCAAACACCGTTCGCCGGGCAATACAGGGAGCTTGAAAGCAAGCATGAAGCACTGCAGCTTGCCAAAAGAGCGGAAGTCATCAAACTTCATGAAAGACTGGAAAACGGGGACGCAACAGAAATAGCCGCCTCCCGGAAAATACTTTCCGAGGCAGAAAAAGAGGTTCAAAGCCTTCGCAAAGAATCGGCCGGCCTGCTCTCCGAAGCCACCGGCACTGTGGTAAATGACGTGAACTACATTTTTTTGCGGTTTATCACCGACTACCTGCCTGCGGGCCTGGTCGGACTGCTCATTGCCGTTATCCTCCTGGCCTGTATGGGCTCTGTCGCCTCGGCCTATCAGTCGCTGGCATCCACGACCGTGGTTGATTTCTACCGGCGCAGCATTGCGAAAAACAAGTCGGAAGCACACTATGTGACTGCAAGCCGGTTGGCTACCGCTTTCTGGGGCATTTTCTGTATGGTGGTGGCGCAATACGCTTCGCGGTTCGGCAGCATGATCGAAGCGGTCAACGTGTTGGGGTCACTGTTTTACGGAGTAACCCTGGGCATTTTTCTTACTGCTTTTTATTTCAGGAAGATAGGCGGAAGAGCCGTGTTCCTGGGCGCGATTATCGGCGAGCTCTTTGTGGTCGTCAGCCACATTGCCGACCTTACGGCCTTCCTCTGGCTCAACCTGATCGGCTGCGTGCTGGTGATCCTGTTCGCGGCGGTGATTGAAAAAGTGTGGCCCGAACCCCGGAAACAATTGACAAATGGTGAGTAGTTCAATAAGTTGGGATGAATGTTAGCTATAGAAAACCTTGAACATAACTTGTATCCAGTCGTTTTTGCCGATTTTAGCGTAGAATTGCCGGGAATTCCCGCGCACTTCCCAAACAGTTTCAGTCTGAACCACTTTGCAAACCCGCTCTTGTGAAAGAAGTTCCCAAACCGGACAATCAGCAAAAAAACCTTTCCGGCGTGAAAGAAATCGCCAAGAGGGCGAATGTTTCTATTGCAACGGTTGACCGGGTCATACACAACAGGTCGGGGGTTTCAGCGAAAACTAAAGCAAAAATCAACCAGATTATTGAGGAGCTGAATTACCTCCCCAATTTAATGGCCAGCAGGCTGGCGCTGGGGAAAACCACCAGGCTCGCCGCCATTATCCCGGAGGTAACCGAAGAATCTGAATTCTGGCTCGCTCCCCTGAACGGGCTGAAACGGGCTGACAAGGAAATCAGGCAGTTCGGCATTGAAGTTGACCCTTTTCTATTCAACCCGAGTGACCGGGAAAGCTTCAAAGCCATCGCCAAGAATATCATGGAATCGGAGTACGACGGGATTATCCTGGCGCCGTCTTTTATTGAAGAAAGTAAAAAGCTGTTGGACGAATGCACCCGGAAAAACATCCCGTTCGTTTTTCTTGACTCCAACATCCCGGATCAAAGCAACCTTACCTATATCGGTCCGCCTTACTTCCAGAGCGGCTATGTTGCGGCTAACCTGCTCTCCAGGAGGCTTCAGCCCACCAGCAAATTACTGGTAGTCAATATCGCAACCGAATCCGACAGTTTCAATTACCTGCAGATTGAAAATGGTTTCAGGAAATATTTCAAGGAGTTTGAACTGGGCTGCGAGATTACCAGGATTGACATCCGGGAAACGGAGTACGAGTCGGTGGCCAGGTACCTGACATATGTTTTCATGTTCCACGCCGAGATTGAAGCGGTTTTCGTTACCAACTCACAGGTTTCGACCGTGGCGTCTTTCCTTTACAACAGCAAGAGATCGCATGTTGCGGTCATCGGCTATGACTACACGCCCGAAAACATCCGTTACCTGCGGAACGGAACCATCGACTTCCTGATTTGCCACCAGGCGGAAGACCAGGGCTACCGGGCAGCTATGTCGCTCTATCAATACCTGGTGCTGGGGCAACGGGTGCCGAAAGAATACTTCATGCCCATCGACATTATCACAAAAGAGAATCACGAATATTACCGGAACTAGTATCCGGTCCTGCCTAACGTGATATACTTAAGTAATTGACCGAAAGCAGATATTAAAAAAAACTATCGTAAACATGGATTTTTACCTAAATCGCCGCAAATTTCTATCAGGTGCTGTTGCGGGCACAGTGGGCCTCGGCCTCATGAACCAGGCCGAAGCCTTTTCTTTTGCTGACAACAATAAAAAAAGAGTGGGTATCATAGGGCTCGATACCTCGCATAGTATTGCTTTCACCAAATTACTGAACGCGGAAAACCCTGCTCCCCAATATAAAGGTTACAAAGTAGTTGCGGCCTACCCTTACGGCAGCAAGGACATCCAGACGAGCGTCAGCCGGATCCCGGATTACATTGAGCAGGTGAAGAAAATGAATGTCAAAATTGCCGACTCAATTCCCGATCTGCTCAAACAGGTAGATGTGGTTCTGCTGGAAACCAACGACGGACGTCTTCACCTGGAGCAGGTGCTGCCCGTTCTTAAGGCCGGTAAGCGCGTCTTCATAGATAAGCCCATCGCTGCTTCGCTGAAAGATGCGCTGGCTATCTTTGAAGCTTCAAAAAAATACAAAGTACCCATTTTCTCCGCGTCATCGCTCCGTTATATTAAAGGTCTCGACGGGCTTGACAGGAGCAAGGTAGTGGGTGCCGACGCCTATAGCCCTGCATCGCTTGAGAAAACTCACCCGGATTTGTTCTGGTACGGAGTGCATGGTGTGGAAACACTGTACACCGTAATGGGCAAAGGCTGCAAAGAGGTGACGCGGGTGCATACCCCCGGTACCGACATCGTAGTAGGTGTATGGGAGGACGGCCGCGTAGGAACTTTCAGAGGAACCCGTACCGGGAAACATAATTATGGCGGTACCGTTTACACCACGGAAGGAAACCGTACGCTCGGTCCCTACGGCGGCTACGAACCACTTCTGGATGATATCATCAAGTATTTCGAAGACGGCTCCGTGCCCGTTACGCCTGAAGAAACCATTGAGATTTTCGCCTTCATGGAAGCCGCCGACGAGAGCAAGCGCCAGGGCGGGAAAGCCGTAAAACTGGCCGATGTGCTGGCAAAAGCGAAATAAAAAAATAAGTGAAATCGGAAATGGGAAATCGGGAATCGGGCGTTAGCTTAAGAGTCCGATTTCTGATTTCCGATTTCTGATCTTCGATTTCCAGCTCCCGCTTCACCCCACAGAGTACTTTGCCTCCATCTGGACTTTTAAAAACTGCCTGGCCTTCACCAGTTGGTTTTTGACGGTATTTTTAGAAATTTTAAGGGAAGATGCGATTTCCTGGTATGATTTATTTTCCTCCAGGCTCATTTTCAGTATCTGCTTCCGCTTCGTAGACAAGCTTTCTACGGCCGAGTCAAGATGCGACATGCGGATTTCATATTCGTAGCTTTCGTCCTGCTCCTGTTCCCCCATGCGCTCAAAATAGCGTTGCTTGAGCACTTGTTCTTTTTCCATTTTTTTCAGGAAATCGAATGAAACATTTCTCAAACAGGTGTAGAGGTAGGAGTTGAAATTAAGCTCAGGCTTAATCTGATGTCTTCGTTCCCAAATCTTAATAAAGACATCCTGGAGCATATTTTCAGCTTCCGCTTCGTCTTTTACGATCGTATGGCAAAACCGCATAGCAGGCCCCTTGTAATGGTCGAACAAAACTGAGAAGGCCGCCCGATCACCTTTAATTACCTGTTGTAGAATTACTTCGTTCATATATATTTTATTAAGGAGTTGGAACTAACCAGTTTGTACCTGCACCGACACCGCTTTCTCACCCGAAACTCCCGCTAAACAGGGAGCGCGGACTTCATTCGTTCACTACCCCATCTGTCTTATCGGTACGCTCAAAGCCAAAATCAATATTGTACGATTTGTATTTCGGATATAAATTTACTAGCCATCTTCAGGATTCCTTTCGCTTTTTGCGTAAATAAAACCTCCTTTTGCGCAAACAGTTGATATTTAACATCTCCGCAATCTTCGGCCGGATTTTCTTCGGCCTGGAATAGCCCGGACGCAGGTTTAAGACGTAATGCTAGGGAACATCCGGGTGCGGCTGGTCGGCCATGCCTGCTTCGCTCCCCGATCTTCCCGGCAATGGCTATAGAAACGCAAACCGGCGCCGGATTTCATTATTGGGGCAATTGTCACTTCCCCAACTTTAATTTTTAATGTTTTAAATTTTCTTTTCATGCAAAAAACACGCGCCTTACTCTTCATCATCAGCTTGGGTATCGCCCCTTTAATAACCAGTGCACAAAAACAGAGTTTTATCATCCGGGAAAACCTGATTTTTCCTGAACAACCCCAGCATGTCCACGGAAGCAGTATTGTTGAACTCCCCAACGGAGACGTACTGGCAGCATGGTTTCAAGGTAGTGGCGAAAGAAGCGCCGACGACGTACGGATTATGGGCGCCCGGCTTGTAAAGGGCGCATCCGGCTGGAGCAAGCCGTTCCTGATGGCCGACACTCCCAATCTCCCCGACTGCAATCCGGTATTGTTCCTGAACCAAAAAGGAAAACTGTTCCTGGTCTGGATAGCAGTACAGGCCAATGAATGGGAAACCTCCATTCTCCGCTACCGCACTTCTACCGACTTTCTTTCCGCCGGCGCCCCTAAATGGAGCTGGCAGGACAATATTCTTCTTAATCCCGGCAAAGAGTTCCAGGAAGAAGTAGAGAAACAATTCAAAGAAATGCCCGACCTCCACCGGGGCTGGTCTACCTACGCTCCGGAATATGACAAAATGATTGTGGAAGCTTCCAAAGACCGCAAGAAAAGGACAACCGGATGGATGACCCGCATCAAACCTTTTCTCCTGAACGACGGACGCATCATTCTTCCGCTTTATTCGGACGGCTACAACTTCTGCCTTATGGCGCTATCGGACGACTTCGGTGACACCTGGACTCCTGGTTTGCCGCTTGTCGGCCGCGGCCCCATTCAGCCCGCTTTGATCAGGAAAAAAGACGGCACGCTGGTGGCCTATATGCGTGACAGCGGCGACGCTCCGGTGAGGGTTCACAAGAGCGAGTCAAAAGACCTGGGAAAATCGTGGACGCCTTCTGTCAAAACCGATATACCCAACACCGCCAGCGTAGAAATGCTCCAACTGAAAGACGGGAAGTGGGCGTTCCTCGGCAATGATATCGAAGACGGCCGGTATAAACTCAGTTTGTATATCTCGGATGACGAAGGAGCCACCTGGAAATGGAAAGTAAGGCTGGAAGACAAACAGAAAAATGAGGGTGGTTACTCCTACCCTGCCATGATTCTGGCGGCAGACGGCACGGTGCGCATCACCTATTCTTCGCACCCCACCAACCAAACCAAGTCCATCAAATATGTAGTGGTCAACCCCGAAGCAATCACCAAAGCCCGCTGACCGGCATTGAACAGTAACCATATTCTATCCTTATTATATTAAGTTCATGAAAGCGCCTTCCGAAATCGACAATCAGCCCGGGCCAATTCCCCGTATCCGCTGACCCGTCGTCAACCGATCTCCGATTTCCGACTTCTGATTTCCGATCTCCGACTTCCGATTTCCGATCTCCGACTTCCGACTTCCGATCCCGACTTCCGATCTCCAAAGGCCAATAACCATTCTATTTTAAATGAGACGTTTCTCTTTTTGTGCGCTTGTAATTGCGTGCTTCTTCAAAACTGCCGCTGCACAGCAGCCGGTTCACGTCGACCGACCGTTTGAGCAGGAACATGCGGTCAAGTACCGGGTAGGTCAGGCCGACAAGAAGCTTATAGCTGCCGCCGCTGACCGCAACGGGAAAATCCAGCTCGTGGGAGCTTCGGGCCTGCTCCAGCCGAACAACGGCCAATTTCTCTTTCCCGGCGACCTGGTACGCGACAACGTGTACCGGTTTATGAAAGACAAAACGATCCGCAGTATCGCCCGGTACGAAGATCAGCTGGTTTACCTGACCGACAAGCTTGTTTTCAGCAATGCCTGGGCGGGTGAGGTATACCTGGAACACGGCCTGAAAAATGCATCTGTCTTCGCAGGCGGAAAGGATTTTCAATTCCTGGTTGCCGACAGCAAGTCGCTGCACCTGGTGAAAGACGGCAAAATTACCTGGAAGGGAGCGCTCAAAGCCGACGAGGTGGTGGATGTTCGTTACCAGAAAAACGCCAATGCCTTCTGGATCCTGGGAAAAAGCAGCCTGAGTGTATTCTCACCAGCCACGCAAAACCTGAACCAGGTGTTCAAGGGAAATGGCTTTACCGCATTTGATATTAACAGTCACAAAAATCATGTCCTGATAGGGACCAAAGACGGTTGTATTACCTTTAACATCAGTACAGGCGAGCAGGAAGGCGCCATTAACAAAAGGCTCCCGGTGAACGACATCACCAGTGTCTGCCAGATCGGCGAAAAAACCTGGTTTGGAAGCAGCAACGGTGCATTTGCTTTGAGGCCGGACGGCAAATTCGACTACTACCAGGGAGAACGCTGGGTACTTGACAACCAAATAAGCGGGGTATTCCCGGGGCCCGGCAAAAATGTCCTGCTCCTGACACAAAAAGGCCTGACAGAACTGGTTTTCCAGGACTGGACCCTCCGGGATAAAGCGGCGTTCTTTGACAAGCAGGTACGGTCACGCCATATCCGGAACGGTTTCAACTCGACGCTAGACGGGCTACAGAACGGCAATGTCAACACGGGGTTCCTGGCAGATTCCGATAACGACGGTCTTTGGACTTCCATGTACCTGGGCGGGGAAGCCTTCCGTTTCGTAGTTACACAAGACGCGGAAGCGTTGAAGAACTGTCGTGAATCACTAGACGCCATGGAGCGCCTCTACGCGATCACGCCTGTTCCCGGCTTTCCGGCACGGTCCTATGAGCGTGCCGGTCATACCAAGGAGCTTGCCGACCCTGAAAGGTGGCAGCACAGCGCACATCCTGACTGGGACTGGAAATCCACCACCAGCAGTGACGAAGTCATCGGGCACATATTTGTGTTCGGCGTGATGGCTGAATTGATAGACGACGAGGACATCCGCAGCCGATCCATTACGCTGATCGACACGCTCATGAGCCATATCCTCCGCAACAATATGTACCTGATAGATTATGACGGTAAGCCTACTCAATGGGGAAGATGGCACCCGGAATATGTGAACAGCTTTCCGGTATCGGTCGGCGACAGGAAGCTGAACTCTTCCAATATCGTGGCTATGCTTCAGACGGCTTATCATTTCACCAAAAAAGAAAAGTACAAAGCGAAAGCTTTCGAGCTTATGGACAAGCACGGGTATTTCGAGAACCTGATGCGCCCTATCGAAAACATCGGGAAAACAGACGGCGCCGGCGATCTGAGCAGCCTGCTCTCCGACCGGTGGAACCACTCAGACGACGAAATGTATTTCCTCGGTTACTGGGGTTTGTACCGCTACGCTTTCAACGATACACTGAAAACTCATTTCAAAGACGCTATCGTAGACCACTGGCAGGCAGAACGACCGGAAAAGGAAGGGCTTTGGAACATTTTTACCGCGATTACCGGCGTTCGGGATTTCGACCTCAAAGAGGCCATATGGTACCTCCAGGAACATCCGACGGACCTGATCAACTGGTCCATTCAGAACAGCCACCGGAAAGACATCGACCTGATTGCGCCGAACTTCAGGAATCAGTCCACGAAAGAAGTGCTGCCGCCCGACGAACGACGGGCGCAACGGCACAACGGCAATATGTTCACAGCGGACATGACCCACGGCAATGGCGATAGCGAGCTGAGCGCCGGCGATATATGGCTGCTTCCCTACTGGCTGGGACGCTACCTCGGCGTGATCTCTGCACCGGAAAAGTAACCAATAGCATTACAACTTTTTATTTACCCTCTCTTAACTGTGAACGAAGCTCCGGCATGAATTTGCCGGGGCTTTTTTTTGGGGGGAGGGGTGAGGTGTGAGGTATGAGGTCTAAGGGGTGTGGTATGAGGTCGTCAGCGCTATCGCAGATTTGGGCCGCTACCCTTGATAACAGGTTTGGCGCCGCTCCCACCGGACGGTCATTCCGAGCGCAGTGGAGGGATCTCCCGCTCCCAGTACCCAATCCCTTTTAGAGGACTTTTTTTTATAGCAACAGGAGATCCTTCAGTTCCACTGCGTTCCATTCAGGATGACCATCCGGCAGATGCGCTACCATTGACAACAACAAGTTTGGTGCCGCTCCAACCGGAGGGTCATCCCGACCGCAGTGGAGGGATCTCCCGCTCACAGTACCCAATCCCTTTCAGAGGACTTTTTATAGCAACAGGAGATCCTTCAGTTCCACTGCGTTCCATTCAGGATGACCATCCGGTAGGCGCCGTCCGGACGGTCATTCCGAGCGGAGCCGAGGAATCTCCCCATCCCCCCACCCTATCCTTTAAATAGAATTTTTCTAACAATAGGAGATCCTTCGACTTCTCTGCGTTGCGCTACCATTGACAACAACAAGTTTGGTGCCGCTCCAACCGGAGGGTCATCCCGACCGCAGTGGAGGGATCTCCCGCTCCCTCCACCCAATCCCTTTTAGAGGACTTTTTTCTTGCAACAGGAGATCCTTCAGTTCCACTGCGTTCCATTCAGGATGACCATCCGGCAGATGCGCTTCCATTGACAACACCTATTTGTCATCTCCGCTACAAGGTGTTTTCACAAAAAACTTCTTTCTCGGAGTGACCGTCCGGCAGGCTTTCTCCGAGCCCGATAAGCGTTTGCAAAAAAAACTCATCGTTTATATCTTTGGAATACGCGATCTTGAAGAAAAAGAAATCATCACAACCATTGAAGACGTACCGGTTTTTGTTTATTCTCCTGGCCCCGTTTTTGGGGTATGCCCAATCCGTCCGGAACCTTCCGGAAGTTGAAAAGGATATGATTGCCAAAGGTCTGACAGACGTTCAGAAAGCCGATCCGACCATACGCGTGGAGCTCAAATATGCTACTGACGACAATTTCATGAAGAAAAAGGTCTACCAGGAATTGCAACGCGCCTATTTACAAAAGGAAACCGTACAAAAACTGGTAGCCGCCCATCAATTCTTGAAAGAAAAACACCCTGGGTACCGCTTTTTAATCTATGATGCGGCCCGGCCGAATTCGGTTCAATACCATCTCTGGAACCGGCTGGACGAAATGGGAATCGCGAAAGAAGACAAGACAAAATATGTTGCCGACCCCAAAATAGGCTCCAATCATAATTTTGGTTGTGCAGTGGATCTGACCGTTGTCGACGACCACGGAAAACCACTGGATATGGGAACCCCTTTCGACTTCTTCGGTCCGCTGGCTTATCCGCGCGCCGAGCAGGAAATGCTGAAAAAAGGAAAACTCACCCAAAAGCAGGTAGACAACCGCGAAATCCTCAGGTCTGCCATGAAAAAAGCCGGATTCATTGTAAATACAACCGAATGGTGGCATTTTGACAGCATGTCCAAAGCCCAGGCCAGGGCCAGGTATGGTATGATCCGTTAGAAACGCAGTAAAATTCTCGTGCACGTTTTACGGAAACTGAGTATAACCGGATTCGAAATGGCTAATTAGTAAGGTCCACTGTGTGAAATACCTGTGCAGATTACCAATCCGGAAGCCTCTAATCCCACTGTACTTAATTTGCGTGCGCCATATAAACATACTGCTGATGAAGCGCTCTGGGCACTGTACCGGGAAAGCGATGAAAATGCTTTTGCCGAACTGTTCCAGCGCTACTACGGCATGCTGGCACACTATGGTATGAAGTTCACCGCCGACCAGCAGCTGGCTGAAGACGTGGTGCAGGAACTAATGATCAGGCTTTGGTCAAAAAGAAGTGTGGTCAACCCGACTGAGTCCGTTAAATACTACCTGCTGAAGTCATTCCGGCATCTTCTTTTCAGACGCCTCAGACAAACCAAAATCTTCTGTGAAAAAACCGACGAGATGGACAATCTCATGGACCAGGTTTCAGCCGAAGACTTCCTGATACAAAATGAATCTGACCTGTTGCTCCGTCAGAAGGTAGCCAACCTGATGCAGCACCTTACTCCCCGGCAACAGGAAATTCTGTACCTGCGTTTCTATCAAAACCTCTCGACCCCGGAAATAGCGGTGCTGCTGGACATCAATGCACAGTCGGTAAGCAACATCATACAGCGCGCATTCACCAAACTCCGTACAAAGGCAACCACACTGTTGCTGGACATAGGGATTACAGCCGTCCTTTGGGTCCTTTCTTTCAATTGGCCCGATTAAAAAAATCTTCAACTGAGTATAGCCATTAGGCCTGGTGTGTAAAGGGAATATTAACGGTCCTTTATCAACCGGCAACAATGACACAGGAACAGCTCGCACTTTTAGAAGAAATCCTTTCTCACCCCCGGTTCGGAGCGTGGGCCGCAGGGAATGCCCCGGATCTTGAAACCTATTGGGAAGAATGGTCGGCGGGCGATCCGGCCCGGAAACAGATACTTGACCTGGCCAGGGAATGGTCGGAGTATTTCCACAGCAATTCGACACAAGCATTTTCTGAGGCTTATATCCAGGAAAAGGTAGCCCGGGCCATCTCGGCCGCCAGCTGGCGCGAGCATGATTTCTCCTCCGAATATGACGAAAAACCTGCCAGGCGATGGTCGTTTACTTTATTAAAGTCAGCCGCAATGATTTTGCTGGCATCGGGAATAGGCATCACCGCCTACTTTTATAGCCGCCCGCAAATAAGCGAGTCCGAAACGGTAAAAATATCGCAAACGGCCGGTCACGATAACGAATTGCAACGTATCGTCAATTCCGGAACTTCCCCCCGGCATATCCAGTTATCCGATGGCAGCTCCGTTGTGCTTCAACCGGGAAGCGAGATACGGTATCGCGCCGGTTTTGCTTCAGACAAACGTGAAGTCAGGCTCTATGGAGAGGCCTTTTTTGAAGTCGTCAAGAACAAAAAAGTGCCGTTTTATGTCATAGCCAACCAAATGGTAGCGCGTGTAGTGGGCACCAGTTTCAGGATCAAAGCCAAACCGGACCAGCCCTTCCTCGAGCTTAACGTAAAGTCGGGCACTGTTGCGGTGTTCAATAAAAAAATCAACGCCGGCGATAACCTTGATAACTATTCGTCATCCAGGGTTACCCTGATTCGCCAAAATGAAAAGGCTTTGTTCAAGCTATCGGGTGATGAGCTTCGCAAGCAAGCTGAAACTGTGGATATCCCGATCAGGCTTTCCATCGAAAACATCAGCTTTCAGTACGAGAACACACCGCTAAACGAGGTATTCGCGGAACTGGAATCCGCTTACGGCGTTAGCATCTCCTACAACCGAAACGAAATGTCCGACTGCAGCCTCACTGCCCAGCTGGGAGACGAACCGCTCTCGAAAAAAATAAAATGGATCTGTTCCATACTGGAAGCGGACTACCATATCCACGACAACAAGATTTCAATCTCAGGCAAACCTTGCCAACCAAACAAAAACATGCCTATGCCAGAAAACCCCTAAACCGACAAAACGCCCCCGCGGTTCGCCCCGACGGTATACCTCACCTGTAGTCATGCCGACAGGAGAATCGTCAGACCAACTTTGTATTGTTCCAATAATTCCAATAAACCTTTCAAGTTATGTATTCGTGCCTAAACGGAACTAAACTATTCAAACTCGCCATGAAGGCAACGGCCATACAAATGCTCCTGACTGCATGGCTGGCCACGGTAGCCTTCGCCAATCCGGGTTTCAGCCAGGAGATGCTGAACCAAAAGATAACGGTACACCTGGAAAACAAAAAAATCGGGCAGGTGTTGAAAACATTAGGCCGGCTTTCAGGCGCCAGCTTTATGTATAGTCCGGAGCTCATACAATCCGATCGCCATGTGTCGATCTCTGCTCAGGGCCAAAGCCTTAACCAGGTACTGCATCAGTTGCTGGACCCTTTGAATATCGCTTTTGAAGCCTATGAAAACCAGATCCTGCTGAAACGGGGCCGGTCGTTTTCCGATTCGCCGGACGCGTCACTTGCTGTCCCGGATGCTGCTGCTGTACAGGCTGCCGAAAACCGTATTGTCGGGAAAGTAAAGGATGAAAATGGTGAGCCGCTACCGGGCGTAAGCGTCATCATCAAAGGAACTCAAAAAGGAGTATCTACGGATATTAACGGCGCTTTCGAACTGGTCGTCCCTTCCGAAAACTCGATTTTGACCTTCTCATTTGTGGGCTTTCTCACACAAGAGACAACAGTCGGGAATCGTTCCTCAATCGACATCACCCTTCAGACTGATCAGAAAACCCTTGAGGAACTCGTAGTGGTGGGGTACGGTACGCAGAAAAAGACTTCGGTTACCGCAGCCATTTCAAAGGTTGAGAACAAAAAGCTCGACCAGATGCCAGCTGGGCGCCCGGAAGCAGCATTGGTAGGCCGTATGGCTGGTGTCAATATTTCGCAGACCCGTAGTACCCCTGGAAGTGCGCCTAAAATCACCGTTCGCGGTCCGGGTTCAATCTCTGCCAGCAATGAGCCTCTCATCGTAATTGACGGCTTTCCCGGCGGTAGCTTCAACAATATCAATATGAATGATGTAGAATCTATCGAAGTTCTGAAAGACGCTTCTTCGGCCGCTATCTATGGCTCTCGGGGATCGGGTGGGGTAATCATCATTACTACCAAGAGTGGAAGCCAGGGCAAACCAAAACTAAATGTCAATACCTATGTCGGCATCTCCCAACCGATGTTGCACGGTCGGGACAAATGGATTCCCGGAGGTCAGGAGTTTTATGACTATACGGCCCGCTATATCAACCGCGACTTTTACTGGTCAGGAGGGGACCCAACTCTGCCGCTCTGGGATGACGAAAGAAGGCCGGCAGCTTACCGCGTTAATCCGGTTATCAAACAGGGAAATCATAATTGGGAAGAAATTCTGATCAAACCTGCGGCGATTCAGAACTATAGCCTTTCTGTCTCAGGGAAGAAAAACGATGCGAGCTACTACATTTCTGCTAATATCAAGGACGAAAAGGGTACAATGATTACAAGTCGGTTCAAGCAATATTCCATGCGGGCGAACATCGGGCTTGACATCTCACCACGTATCAAGGCGGGATTGATGATCAGTCCGAACTATTCCGTCCAGCGTTCTTACGGCGGATCACTCCAAAACCTGATCAAAATGCCACCCTTTCTTTCTCCGGATAAGCAGGAAAACGGCAAGTACCTGACTCCTCGCGACTATTGGGGTATGACTGTTTCCGGTGGCGTAAACCCACTGGCGACCATGCTTGGGACCCACAATTTTGTGCATTCATTTAACAATGTTGGCGAAGTTTACACAAAATTCACCTTGGTAGACGGCCTCGATTTCAAGACCTCATTCGGCTTTAACATTGACTATCGCACGACCGACAATTACTCCGAACCAATGACAGGTCCTGCTAACCTTGCAAGCGGAGGCGCCAGAGACGATCGCACTTTTAACTGGATTAACGAAAACGTGTTGAACTATAACAAACAATTTGGCAAACACTATCTGAACGCCTTGGTTGGAGCATCGTATCAATACAATCTTTCAAGAATTTCAGCGCTTGCTATCCAGGCAGGATCTTTTGCAAATCCCACTATCTGGACCCTCAACAACGCAATCATCTCTCCAACGGGTAGTTACACCTCTAAATCTCAATGGGGGCTCGCCTCTTATTTTGGCCGTGTAAACTACAACTTTGATGAAAAGTATCTACTCTCGGCCTCTCTCAGAAGCGACGGAAGCTCCCGCTTCGGACCGGATGCCCGCTGGGGCTATTTCCCCTCCGGATCCGTGGCATGGCGTGTTTCCCAAGAACCGTTCTTTAAATCCATACGCGGAATAGATGAGCTCAAATTACGTGCCAGTTACGGCGTTGTAGGGAACTTCAACATCGGAGATTTCGCGTATCTCGGAACTATCGGAGATGCGGTTTATGCACCGGGCGGTCAACTAATTCAAGGAAAGGCTCCTTCTTCTTTCGGAAATTCCAAACTGCAATGGGAGAAAACTGCCAGTTACGACTTCGGTGTAGAAGTAGGATTCTTGGATAACCGTGTTAATCTTGTTCTTGACTACTACAACAAAACCACTAACAACCTGTTGTACAATGTCAGCATCCCGGCTATTTCCGGTTTTACCAACACCATTGTCAACGTAGGCGACATCGTTAACAAAGGGATCGAACTGGAATTGAATACGCGCAACTTTATTAACGATTTTAAATGGCAGACGTCTTTCAACTTCACCTGGAACAAGAATGCAGTGAAGAATCTGGGCGGCGGCGCTAAACAGGTCATCAATTCTCACTCTAGGGGTATGAGCTGGATCCTGAAGGAAGGTGTACCGATGTTCTCGTATTACGCCTACAAGCAAGCTGGGGTATTACAGACCAAGCAGGATATGGTTGACTATCCACTCATGACTAACCAGCGGATCGGAACAGTGCGCTACCAAGACACCAATAATGATGGAAAAATCACCGCAGATGACCGTGTAATCCTCGGTAGTTTCATGCCAAAAATCATTATGGGTATGGTGAACGACTTTGCATACCGCAATTTTGATCTCACAATTGCCATGCAATCTTCCCTCGGGGCCAAGATGTGGAACCTTGAAAACCTTTACTATCAAGGACCCACTGTTTCCGCTTTTTACAAACCGGCAATTGACGGACAGTGGTGGTCGGAGGAGGAACCTGGCGACGGCAAGCACCCCGCGACTTCTCTTGCATCGCTTGAGTTTGTCAGTAATAGTGATTACTATCTCGAAAACGCTTCCTTCGTAGCGGTTCGCAATATCAACCTCGGATATACCTTCCCGAGCAACCTCACCCAGAGAGCCAAGATTGATAACCTGCGACTTTATTTCTCTGTAAGCAACCCATGGATATTCACAAGCAAGGATTTCAAGGGATATAACCCGGAAGGATATACTTCAGCGGGTCTCAACGGCATCAACAGCCAACCGGGACACAATGACGGCTCCGAACCGATCAACCGGGTCTTTGCACTGGGTCTGAATCTTAACTTTTAGTATTAAAACGAACGACATAGATGAAACGCTTTTTAAGACTTTCGCTCCTTTGCTCGTCCCTTTGGATCGCCTCCTGCGACGTCGTAAACCTGGATCCGATTTCTTCACTCACGGAATCCAACTTCTACAAAACAGCCGATGATATGGACCGCGCCGTACTGGGAGTTTACAACCGGTATCAACAACGGCTGCCGCGCGACTGGTCCCTGTTCGACATGCCTACCGACCAGTTATACATGTCGGCTTACCGCTTTATCGGAGGACTTGAAGCGGTAAAAAACCTTGACTTCCAGGCCCAGAACGATATGTTCAGCTCGTTCTGGCAGGTCACCTACAACGGTGTATTCCGGGCGAATATGGTGCTGAATAAACTAGATGTCCCCACTGACTATACTACAGGTAAAAAAGAGCAGTTTGAAGGGGAAGCACGGTTCATGCGGGCGCTGTTCTACTTCGACCTGGTCCGCTCATTTGGTGGCGTCCCCAAAGTAGAGGGGCCGCTCTCAGTAGACCAGTCAAAAGCGGTGCCCAGAGCTTCCGAAAAGGAAATTTATGACCTGATTGTCGCAGACCTGAAAAGGGCGGTTGAAATTCTCCCTTTGCAAAACAAGATTGCCTACGGGCGCGCAAGCAAAGGTGCTGCCCTGGCGCTGCTCGGAAAAGTGTATGTTTATCAGAAAGACTGGCAGAACGCCCTGACTACGCTCGATCAGATTACCGGTATGGGCTATGATCTGTTGCCGGAGTATGCAGATCTGTGGAAGGAATCCAACGAAGACAACAAAGAGACCGTCTTTGCCATGAAGTACATTTCAGGCTCAAACGGACAGCGCCTCAGCCTTGATTTCCTGCCCTACTTCGGCGTAGAGGGAGTATCCAACTCTACTGGTGGAGAAGTTGCACTTGTAGCCTGGAGTCTTCATAAAAAATTCGCCAAAGAAGACAGTCGTAAGGCTGCAACCATTACAGAATACTGGCGCTCGCCGGGCACGAATAATGCGCCCGAATGGAAGCCATTTGTTAGTAAGTTTATGGCGCAAACCGCCAGTGCTTCCGGACTTGACATCCCGGTTATCCGGTATGCAGAAGTAATATTGCTTCGTTCGGAAGCGCTTTATCGCCTTGACCGGAAAGAAGAGGCGCTCACAGAACTGAACAAAGTACGGTCAAGAGCTTTCAAAGGTATAAGTAAGAATTATGTGGCTGCGGATATTGCTGATCCCGAAAAGTTCCTGGATGTACTTCTTCTCGAACGCGAACTTGAATTTGCCCTCGAGAACCAGCGTTGGTTTGACCTCGTACGCACCGGTCGCTTCGAAAAGGAGTTGGCTCAGCAGGAATGGGGCTATAACCCTGTGACACAAACTGCTCACCAGGTCACGTTGACTCCAAAGCCATTTCTCCGTTATTTCCCCATTCCCCAAAACGAGATCGACCAATCCAACCAGGGAGTAATCAAACAGAACGACGGCTACTAAGACCGGTCTGATTAGAATAAACAAAAGGGGCGGCGCCCGGACCATGGTCCGGGCGCCGCCCCTTTTGTAACCGTCTACTCCCTGCCCCTGCGTTCGCTGAGCTGTAGCATTCAAAAAATATTCCGGTGCTGCATCGCCCGCGCTTTATCTTAACCTCTTCTTAAAATAGGCTTAACTCCTTCTTCAAAACTGAGTATCCGCTATTCCTTCCGGCAATTATAGATGGGTAACCCAATGGTAAAGGCCATTGACATTTTAACCAACAAAACCCATTTTTAATCAAAGCGAGTACTATGTTTAAAACCTATGCGTTGCATTCGAAAAATCCAAAGCCCGCGCGTCCCAGGGGTACCTGGGCAATGGGGGTTTTGATGATCATGCTCATGATCTTTTCGGGGACAGCCTTCTCCCAAAACCGAACGTTAAGCGGCTCTGTATCTGACGAGAAGAACGAGCCTCTTCCGGGAGTAAGCATTCTCGTAAAAGGAACACAGACCGGAACCACCACCGACATTGACGGGAAATTCTCGATCAACCTTACGCAACAAAATCCCGTTTTGGTTTTTTCGTTCGTGGGGTATGTCAGCCAGGAAATCGCCATTGCCAACCAATCGGAGCTCAATGTAAAGCTTGAGTCCGACACCAAAGCACTGGACGAGCTCGTGGTAGTAGGTTACGGTACCATGAAGAAAAGCGATCTTACCGGCTCGGTAGTCAGGTTGAACCTGGCAGAAAAGCAAAACCAGCCTAACGTCAACCTGCTTCAGGCCCTGTCGGGTGCAGCTCCGGGTATCAACATCGAAGCCCGCGGCGGCGCCAATGCAGAACCTTCGTTTTCAATCCGTGGCCAGAATTCGCTTTCGGCCAGTTCCAGCCCGCTTATCGTTATTGACGATATCATTTACAACGGCTCCATCAATGACATCAACGTAAACGACGTAGAAACCATCGACGTTCTCAAAGATGCCAGCGCGGTATCTGTCTACGGTTCACGCTCTGCAAACGGTGTGATCATCATCACCACGAAAAGCGGAAAATCCGACAAGCCGGTGATTTCCTTTGATACTTACCATGGTTTCCAGACGATGACCAACAACCCCATGCGGGTCATGAACGGCGACGAATTTGCAGAACGCCTCCTCGACTGGAACTACCAGAGCAACCTCTACAAATGGTACGCTACCAATCCGACCAGCGCTGAGAACAGGCCCGTACGCCCCGACGCTTCCAACCGCGAAGTGGTAGCCGGCAACCTGCTTACCCAGGAAGAGCGCGACAATTACCTGGCAGGTCGTTCGATTGATTGGGTGGACGCCGTACTTCGTAAAGGATCCATGAAGAACTATAACCTGAACATTTCCGGCAAAAACGGGGATAAATTGAAATACTTCGTTTCGGGCGGTTATACGGATGTCGACGGTATCCAGATCAACGACCAGTTCAAACGATTGACGCTGAGAAGCAACCTGGAAACTAATGTCAACAGCTGGCTGAAGATGTCAATGAATACGGCGTATTCACACACTGATGAGTCCGGAATCCCCGCTTCGCTCACCAGCGCACGGGTAGCAAGCCCGCTTGCCAATAACCATATCGGCCAACCTGACTATGACATTTTCCTGAGCGGTGAGCTGTTCCAGCCATACCCGTTGGTAAATACCTACATTAACAATTCGCACAAGACCAACCAGCTTCAATTGACGGGGCGTGCGAAAATCGAGGTGCCCTGGGTAAAAGGGCTTACGTATGACTTAAATTACTCGAACCGCCTGTCTTTCGAAGACAACAATACTTATCACAACTATAACACTCCGGAAGGAGTTAACAATAAGGGGAAAGCCATTAAGCTACCGGAGCAGACCAGAGACTGGATTTTGAACAATATTGTCAATTATCAGCGTAGCTTCGGCAAGCACAACGTCAACTTAACACTTCTTTACACAAAAGAAGTACGCACAGGAAGCAGCTCTACACTGACCGCGGAAGGATTTGACAACGAAGTGCTCGGATATAACAATATGGGCTTGGGTACTTTACCCAAAGTAAGCAGTACAGCCTGGGATGAAATGAGCATTGGCTATATGGCCCGTTTGAACTACAGTTTTAACTCACGATACATTTTTACCGGTACGTTCAGAAGAGACGGATTTACAGGATTCGGAGGAATGACTTCCAAGAAAGCAAACTTTCCTTCGCTGTCGTTTGCCTGGGTATTTTCGGATGAGGATTTTGCCAAAGGCAATGGCAACTATTATGGGAAACTTCGTCTTTCGTACGGTGTAAATGGAAACCAGGGAATTGGTCGCTATTCAAGCTTGTCACGAGTTGCATCCACATATTATGTGTATGGCGAGGCGCCGTATGTGGGCCTCTACCCTTCTCAGCTAGGTAATAATTCAATCATTTGGGAAACAACCAAATCCCTCAACCTCGGCTGGGACTTTGGTTTTCTGAATAACCGGATTACCGGTTCAGTGGATATGTACCGATCCAACACTAATGATGTGCTCGTTAAACGTCAATTACCTCCCACAGCCGGCTATCCGAATGTATGGGCGAACCTTGGCGGTATTCGGAACAAAGGAATTGACATTATGCTCAACTCCAAAAACCTTACTGGAGAGCTGAAATGGGAAACCGGTTTCGTCTTCTCGCTTAACCGTAGCAAAATCACCAGACTTTACGGCAATGGCAACGATGCCGACCCTGGTAACCAATGGTTCGTAGGAGAGCCTATTACGGCGATCTATGACTACAAAATGAGTGGTGGCGTATGGACCGAAGAAGAGTTGTTCAATAAGCAAATTCCGTATGCTGGCTGGTATCCGGGGCAGTTCCGTTACGAAGACCTCAACGGTGACAACCAGATCACGCCTGACAAAGACCGGAAGGTAATTGGCAGCAAGGCGCCGAACTACCGTTTCAGCATCAGTAACAACTTCTCTTATAAAGGTTTCGCACTGAGCTTTATGCTCAATTCTATCCAGGGCGGAAACGGGTTCTTCCTCGGTGACAATGCTGAAAATATCAGCCCACGCTACTACATGTCGCAACGGATGAACAACTCGGCAATCAACGCCTATTGGAGACCCGATGCCCCTACTACCAATACCACCGGTATCTACAACAACCCGATCCGTCAGAGTGGTATTTACCAAAGCCGGAGCTTCGTAAGGTTGCAGGACGTATCGGTTTCCTACACGCTGAGTCCCGCAGTTTTGCAAACACTTAAGCTCGCCAACTGCACAGTGTACCTGTCAGCAAAAAATCCTTATGTCTGGACCAAATGGCAGGGATGGGATCCTGAAGTATTCGGTTACAGAGATACCGATGTAAAACTTGTAAATACAGACCTCACCGACAAACCTCTTATGCGGAGCTTTGTGGCCGGTCTCAGGTTCAGCTTCTAACACATGACTGGCAGCAGCTCGTAAAAAGGCAGAACGGCTGAACCGTCTCAAGATCAAAAGATGATATAACCATTCATTTAGAAATGAAAAACATAAAAAAAATCGTTTTCAGGCTGGCATCCGGAGCAGCATTCTGTTCGCTCCTGTCGCTCGCCGCTTGCAACGACTCCCTGGAGGAAACCCCAAAGGATTTTCTTTCTCCGGACAATGCCTATTCTACAGAACAAGGCGCTTTACAGGGGGTAACCGCTTTGCATGACCGCGTTCGCGCCGCATTTTACACGTTTGGCGAATTCGGCACGATGAACTGGCAATCGCACGGTTCGGATGTAGCCTACCTGGGAGAAACTCCCGACCGCTCGCTCCTGTACCTCAATAGCTATCTCGACATTACACCGGTGGCGCGGTATGTGGTAGATACGTGGACCATGGGCTTCAAAATCATTCAATGGGCTACCCTGGTGGTCGACAAGGTAGAAAAAGTAGAGGCATCGAAATTCAAAGACGGGCAGGCAGGCAAGGACGTCTATCTCGCAGAGGCACGTTTTTTCAGGGCTTTTGTTTACCGCTATCTCGTGTCTACCTATGGTGACATACCAATCATTACCACACCGGTAACTTCCGCCAAAGCAGACTTCACCCGTGACCCGGTTGCTGCCGTTCATGAGCAGATGGTGGCTGATTTCAAGTTTGCCGCAGAACACCTTCCGGCCCACGGACGCGAAGCTGCTCCCGGACGGATCACGAAAGGCCCGGCCCTGCACTACCTGGCCGAAGTCTATCTCGAACAGAAAAAACCGGATCTTGCCATCACTACGCTTAATGAAGTGATCAACAACCAGGGATACGACCTGATGACACAGCGTTTCGGTACCCGCCTGGCAAGAGATATCTTCGGTTCCGGTGACGCTTATTATGACCTGTTCGGCTACCGCAACCAAAATCTTCCGGAAAACAAGGAGGCGATGTGGGTGATTCAAACCGAACCCAATATGCCCCAGGGAGGCGCGCAAATTGCAACCGCTTACATTTTCGGGCCACGTTATTTCGACATCGGTCTTACACCGGACGGCTTCCAGGCTTTCCTGGGAGCAACCTTTAATGGTGCGCACACAGGCTACTCCGACATATTCAGCCGCGGAACTGCCAACGTAAGAGGTACCAACCTGGTTTACTACAACATCTGGAAAGACAACTGGAACGAAGACCAGCGGAATGCCAAGCACAATATTGTCCGCGACTTCTACTATGACAACCCCAAATCTGCCTACCACGGTAAGAAAGTAGATTTCAGTCTGTACAAGCCGGCAAGGCCCAATCCGATGCTCGATACCACCAAAAACTGGTTCCCGGTTCACACCAAATTTCTCGATCCGGAGAATTACTTCCTGCAGCCGAACCGCTCCGGCGGTGGTATCACGCACAAGGACTGGTATGCGCTTCGTTTCGCGGAAACGCTGTTGCTGCGCGCCGAAGCCCACCTTGCCGCCGGCGATAAAGCATCGGCCCTTGCCGACATCAACCGTGTAAGAAGCCGTTCCAAAGCAAAACCTGCTACACTGGCGCAGATTGACATCGACTATCTGCTCGACGAACGCGTCCGCGAGCTGTATGGTGAGGAATGGAGACTGGTTACCCTTCGCCGGACCGGCAAACTGCTGGAAAGAACGCTCAAGTATAATGACAATCCATTATGTAAAGGCGCCAACATGAAGCCTCATAACGTGTTGTGGCCTATTCCGCAGGCGCAGATTGACCTTAACATCGATGCACCTTTTGCGCAAAACCCTGAATACTGATAGCTGAAAAGCGCGTAAAATGTAGCATATTCCCGGGCTTATTCCAGCCCGGGATTTTTTTTGACCGTTCCATCCCTAGTATAATTTCAGGAAAATCTGATATAAAAGATAAACTCCTAACGCTTATCCGATGACCCAACATTGTGACAGAAGATCCTTCCTGAAAAACTCCGTACTGGCACTGGGAGCCACCGGCTTGTCGGTCGAAACAACCGCATCCCAGGCCGTCAGCTTATTTGAAAAACCTTCCTGGATAGAACGTAGCGGTAAAGTATATGGCGCCAAGCCCGATAATAAAGGCCCCGTCGGCGGTGGACCCGGCTACCTGGATATAGTAACAAAAGGAGATTTCGAAGTAGACGATTTTGACGGCCTTGTAAACGCTTTGAAAAAGGCCGGGCCCGGGCAAACGGTATTGATCAAAGGCGAGGCCGAAATAGACCTTACCGCCGACGTATACATCGACGATTTTTTCCTCGAAATTCCCGCAGGTGTCACGCTGGCCGGAAACCGCGGGCACAACGGCTCAGCCGGGGCTATCATCACCAGCGACGCGCTGAAAACTACACAGATGATAAAGCCGTTGGGGCCGGGCGTAAGAATTACCGGGATAAGGCTGAAAGGTCCCAACCCCAAGCGGTACATGCGGCACCATACCCGCGCTTTCGGTGAAGAAAAGCGGGGCAGCTCCTACTATTATAAATTTCCGACCTCCAACGGGATTGTCTGCGACACGGATCGCCTTACCGTAGACAACTGCGAAATTACGGCGTTTGCCCATTCCGGCATCTACCTCAAATCCGGCGTAGGCCATCACCTCCACCACAATTACATTCACCACTGCCAGTACCACGGACTGGGTTACGGCGTGTCGCACAACAAGTCAGAATCGATTATTGAATTCAATCTTTTCGATGCCAACCGGCACTCGATTGCCGGGACCGGCGCCGCGGAAAGTTCCTATACAGCGCGCTATAACGTGGAGTCGGGCACTGCATCCAGCCACTGTTTTGACATGCACGGCGGGCGTGACCGGAAAGACGGCACCAATATTGCCGGGAAAAATATCCGGGTGTATGGCAATACCTTCTATGTGCCCCAACAACGCGCAGTGGTGATCCGGGGCGAGCCTGTAGAAACCTGCGAAGTCTATCAAAACTGGTTTGTCTATCACGACACGCCGGCTGGAGCCGTTCGCGGAGAGGAAAAAACCCGAGCCTTCGACAACCTCTACGGAGAAGATACCCCCAAAATCATTTAAGCATTCCCGACTATTAACCTGCACTCCATTTTGCACCGTCGTCTTATCCCCGTCTTCCTGATCGGATTCACTGTGTTCCTATCGCCGGCACACGGGCAACAGGCCACCGACGGCCTGATTATCCCTCCGTTCCAGCCTGTTCCGGTGCGACAACCGGCTTTTCCCTTGAAAACGGAAAGAAGCCTGTACCAGGAGAAAGAAGTGCTCACGGCCCGATCGAATATTAAAAAATACGCGTCGGCCGCGGAAATCCAGAACGGGATTTTGAAGGACGCCGACTACTGGCTCGGGCTTTCCAACGCGGAAATACTGCGGGTAATGCCCGATGCCCGTGTTCCCCGAGGTTTCGACCTATGCGCTAAGGGATGCCCGGTCCACGGAGATTCGGTTTTTAAGGTCGGCGGTTTTTATCCCTGGATTATTGATCCCAAAAAGCCGTTTAAGGTAAAATGTCCGATTGGCGGCGAAACCTACCCGCATAATGACTTTTCGGGTCACTACGAAGCGGGCTTGCCCGAACGGAAGTTCAGCGGTCAGTACGAGGACGACGGCTACGGCTGGGTCTCTCCCCAGGGCGATCGTTACTGGTTTGTTGCCTATGCCAATCAATGGCTGTGGTGCAACCATGTAATCCCCGGCATACTGGCCCTGTCACGCGCCTACCTGCTCACAGAAGATGAGCGATATGCGGAAAGAGCGACTTTCATGCTGTACCGACTGGCGGAAGTATACCCGTCAATGGACCATGAAAACCAGTCCCGCTACGGCCTGATGCAGAAAATGAAAGGAGTCCGTTATTCCGGGAAGATTCTGAACCGGATATGGGAGACACAATTGATCAGGAATGTAGCCGAATCGTACGACCACGTCTGGAACTATATCGATAAAAACCGTTCCCTCCAGCAATATGCCGGGAAGAGCGGACAGGAAATACGGGCCTTTATCGAAGCCAACGTTCTGGAAGACGGGCTTGACGCCATTGAAAGCGGGAAAATTTCCGGCAATTTCGGGATGCATCAAAACGCGATGCTCTACCTGCACCTCGTCAGGCAGAATGCCGGGAAAGACGCAGCCATTGAAAAACTGATCGCTACCCCAGCCAAAACAATGGCTAATAACGGGTTGGAATACGCCCTTTATAACCAGGTATTCAGGGATGGAATGCCGTTGGAATCGCCGGATTATAATTCCCACTGGCTCAAGGATCTCGTAAATATCGCTGACGTAGTCAAAAAAGGCGGGCGGAATCTTTTCGAAATGAACAGGATGAGAAAACTCCTGGACGCCCCTCTTGAGCTGGCCGTAACCGGCAAATTTACACCAGATTGGGGCGACAGCGGAAACGCAGTCGGCAAGCTTTCGGCAAGGTACCCAGAAACTTACCACGTCGGTTACGGCCAATACCGCGATCCGCGTTACCTGTACTGGATCGATAAATCGGGTGACAGCAGCTTTACCTCCTTCGGCTCACTTTTTATGGAAGCACTGCCGGAATTCGCAAGGCTTCCCGAAGGCAGGGCTGTACCGGTTCAGCCCTCCCGCTTATTCGCGGGTTACGGCCTGGGCGTTCTGAACAACAAGGCCGACAAAACTGCGCTCGCATTTACCTACGGCATGCACTACTCGCACTACCATTGGGATTTTCTGAACATAGAGCTCTTCGCCAACGGCCAAAAAATGATGCCCGATCTTGGCTATCCCGACGCCATGAATGCTTACGTAGCGCCCGTCTATACCTGGTCAAGCAATACGATTTCTCATAATACGACTGTCGTAGACGAAAAGAAACAGAATCTGAACCTGCCGGGACAGCTGCATTTGTTCAACGACGGCAAATTTGCCCGGGTAATCGACGGCGCCTCTCCTGCTTATAAGGCGGTCACGCGTTACCGTAGAAACCTGGTGATGGTAGACACCGACCCAAACCAGAGCTATGTAGTTGACTTTTTTCATGTGGCGGGCGGCAACCAGCACGACTATGCACTCCACGGCCCTCCTGGAGCCGTAATCGCGTCAGAAAACGAATGGACGCCACCGGCAAAGGGAACTTTTGCCGGAACGGATGTAGCGCTTGAAGAAATTTACGATGACGAAAAGCTCAAAACCAGCGGCAGCCAGGTCGGCTACGGCACCTATGGCGGATCCGGCTTTCAGCACCTTTTTAATGTCCGGCAAAAGCAATCCGGCACCGGGAAAATTGAATACCGGCACCAGAATGATCCTTCTGCCCGGCTGCGCCTGCACACGCTTACGCCTGACCTCGACGGCCTCTTCATGGCTGACGCCTATGACCGGCCGCGTGCCAAAGCCTATGTGCTCAAATACCTGGTTGCCAGGAGAAAATCCGCGACGGCTTCCCCGCTAAAATCTACATTCGTAAGCGTAATGGAACCCTATCAGGGCGAGCACTTCCTGATCAACCAGGCCAATCTGCTAACCCCTTCTTCCGGAAACGGCCATTACGTAGTGGTTGAGAGGCCGGAAGCAACCGATATTGTACTGCATGACACTACTGCTTCTGTAAAAAGACTCGGAACCTATCCCATTGAAACAGATGCAGTCACGGCAGTAATAACTACCAACAAAAACGGGGAATTAACCCGGGCTTTTTTCGCAGGCGGCACCTACCTCAAGGCCTATGGCAAGCGCTTCCAAGCCTCCTCAATAAAGGGTAAAGTGGAGAAAATTGACGCACAAAAAAGCGAGCTTGTTGTACAGATAACATCCAAAAACAGCATTCGGCCGAACGACCTCGCCAATGAAATCGCTTTTTTTGCCAATGCGGGTAAACGGACCGCCCATCCGGTAAAATCAGCTGTTTTAAAAAACCGGAAGCTCATCATCACGACAGTAGATGACCTGCTTATAGGCAAATTACGCCTGGACGAAGCAGACAAGGAAAATCTCCGGACTCAAACCAGCCTGACTTTCCAAAAGCATTACAACGGTGTATATTTGCTTGATCCTGCCTACCAGCCCATTGCCCGGGTAGCGAAAATTGCCGATGGCAAGGTCAGCACCGATCAGCCGCCTTCATCAGCCGTGCACAAAGGCGATGTGCTCTGGCTATCGAATGTCGGCCCCGGCGATACGTTCGAAATCCCGGCAGCGTTTAGTTGGGAAAAGCGGTGAGGGATGAGGGGTGAGCTGTGAGGTGTGAGCTGTGAGGCGTGAGTCATGAGCTGTAGGCCGTAAGCAGATTGCTAATTTCTAATTTCCAATTCTGATTTCTGATTTCCGATTTCCAATTTCCAATTTCCGATTTCCAATCTCCCCCAAACCTCATCCCTCACACCTCACCGCTCATACCTCACCCCTACCCCCAATGAACCGAAGACACTTTATAAAAACCAACACCCTGGGCGGCCTGCTGTTGGCAGGTGATCTGGTGACAACAGAAAGTCCTGGCAGTGAAATGGAGAAGGGAAAATTACATGTCAAACCGCGTTATTACCGCTGGCATGTAGACGAGGGCGAAGCGTGGACGGAAGCCAACACCGGTCATGCCCGGCTCGACTGGGAAATCCCGGTTTCCCAAACAGCACTTGTGCTGGTCGATGTGTGGCAGCGTCATTATATCAAAGAACCGGAGGAGCGCGCGGAAAAAATTATTGATGACCATCTCCTTCCCCTTATGACCGCCTGCCGCGCGAACGGGCTTGAAATTATACACGCGCCTGCTCCGGAGGCAGCGCGCGTCCACCCGCGGTGGATCAACCTGCCTGAAACCGCGAAAGTCCACGATCAGGCGGGAGAATGGCCACCGAAAGATTTCCGCCGTCTTTCCGGGTCGTACAGTCAATACAGGCGCCCGACTGAACCCCGTGAAGCTGAACGTCAGCGCCTGCCGGCATTACGTATTCACCCGAAAGCAGAGCCGCAAGGCGATGAAATTGTAATCGCTACCGGCGACGAGCTGCATCAATACTGCAGGCAAAAAGGAATCCTGTTCCTCTTTTTCGCCGGGTTCAACACCAATGCCTGCATTCTGAGCCGGGATTATGCCACTATCGAAATGGGCAAACGCGGCTACCAGGTTCTTCTCGTCCGGGATTGTACTACCGGAATGGAGTCATCGGAAAGCCAGGCCACACTGGCTCAGACCAATGGCGCGATTCTTCAGCTCGAAATGTTCGGTCAATATACCGTCACTTCTGACGAAATGATCAAAGGTTTCCGGTCTTAAGAGAGCCGGTCTTTAAAACTCTCGTACCCGAACGACTTCACGAGGCGGAAAGTGCCTTCCTGGTTCAGGATACCAATCGACGGCAGGTTAACGCCGTTGAAAGTGGTCGTTTTGACCATCGTATAGTGGATCATATCCTCAAAAATAACCCTGTCTCCGGGTTTCAGAGGTTGATCAAATGAATAATCACCCATAAAATCACCCGCCAGGCACGTCATACCACCCAGCCTGTAAGTAGGCAGGCCCGCCACCGGTTGCTGATGAGCGCCCCGGATGACAGGTTTATAAGGCATTTCGAGCGTATCGGGCATGTGCGCCGCGAAAGAGGTATCGAGAATTGCAACCTGAATACCCTGGCTGTCAAGAACATCGAGAACGGTCGACACCAGCACGCCGGTTCTCCACGCAACGGCCGACCCGGGCTCCAGGATAACATGAACGCCGTATTTCTCCCGGATGGTGGTAATCAATTCGATCAGGAACGGGATGTCGTACCCTTCGCGGGTCATCAGGTGTCCGCCCCCCATATTGAGCCATTTTGCCCGGTGAAGCAAATCCCCGAATCGCTCCTCGAGTGCGTTCAGGGTTCTCCCGAGCGTATGGGAATCATTTTCGCAAAGCGTATGAAAATGGATACCTTCAATTCCTTCCGGCAGGCTATTACCCAGCTTATCCCGCGTAACCCCCAGCCTTGACCCGGGTACACAGGGATTGTACATATCCGTTTCCACCTCTGAATATTGGGGGTTAACCCTTATCCCGCAGGAAATACGCGCCTCCGGGTGAGCCTCGTTATAAGCAAATACTTTTTCCCGGAATTGCTCCCATTGTCCCAGCGAGTTGAAAGTAATATGGCTGCTTCTTTCCATCACCTCCTGAAACTCATGAGGCAGGTAAGCCGGGATATAGGTATGCGCCTTGTAGCCGAGAAAATCGTTGATCAACCGGATTTCATTGAGCGAGCTGGCGGTTGCCCCGGAAAGGTATTCTTTCACGACAGGAAATGCGCTGAACATCGAAAAGCCCTTCAATGCCAGAATAATCTGCGCGCCGGCAGCCTTCTGAACAGAATCTATCAGGGCCAGGTTTTCCCGGAGCAGAGGCTCTTCCAATACAAAACAGGGAGATGGAGCGGCGGCGTAGGCAGATTGCGGAAACATGGGTAATAAAGGAAATACAACGATAAGTTTGCGGATCAGATCAGAAAACCGGCTCCGAATAACAATACAAACAGGAGGGTTGACAAAGCCATTTGCTTCAGGTACGGGTCAAGCTCTTTGGGCGAATGCACCCGACTGACGGCCAGACCGTTCTTTACAACAAAAGGAAAACTCAGGAGAAAGAGGAATTTCCAGTTAGAACCGTCCCGGAACCAAAGCCCGTAAGCGAGCACGAGGAGCATGCCGGTTCCGAGGATCAACCAATGGTAAACAACCGCCTTTTCCCGGCCGATCCTAACGGGGATTGAATTCTTTCCCGTTGCCCTGTCTGACTCTATATCCCTGATATTATTGATATTCAGGACCGCCACGGAAAACAACCCGCAGGTTGTGGCCGGCAGCAGGTTGGCCCAGTTCCACTCCAGCGTATGCAGGTAGCTGCTTCCCAGCACGCCGACCCAACCAAAAAAAATAAATACGGAAAGATCCCCCAGGCCGGCATAACCATACGGCTTTTTCCCTGCGGTATACGTTATCGCTGCGACGATGCAAAGCACGCCAAGACCGAGAAATCCCCAGAAAGTCTGAATGGGCGCGTCGCGCAACGCTACAAAAAGCAGGGAAAGACCGGCAATTAACGACAAGGCAGAAAACAGCACAATGGCCGACTTCATCCTGGCCGGGGTAATATCGCCCCGCTGCACCGCACGCGACGGGCCCTGCCGGATGTCAGTATCTTTTCCATTTACCGTATCGCCGTAGTCGTTGGCAAAATTGGAAAGTACCTGGAGCAAAATCGTCGTAACCACACTCAGTATACCGACCGGCCAACTGAATTTATGATTTGCGGCCGCCAAAAAGCCGCCCATAATAATGCTGGCCAACGCCAGCGGGAGAGTTCTCGGCCTAGCCGCTGCAATCCAATGGTTCATGTGTAAAAAAGGTATGAGGTGTGAGCCGTGAGGGGTGAGCTGGGAGTGAGGGGTGAAATTGGAAATCAGCTTACAGCTAGCAACTCACGCCTCACACCTCAAGGCTACACTACAAACCTACCGCTTTAAGAAACTCCTTGTCATCGGGTTTTATTTTGGAGGCGAAAAAGTGAGTGAGGTTTCCTTTTTCATCAACGACATACTTGCAGAAATTCCAGGTCGGCTCCTTATCGTTAAACCCGTTCAGCGACTTGGTCGACAGCCATTTATACAAGGGATGCTGGTTCTCTCCTACTACATCGATTTTTTCGAACATCGGAAAAGATACACCGAAGTTTTTCTGGCAGAATTCGGCAATTTCCTGGTTGGAACCAGGCTCCTGTCCACCGAAATTGTTGGCCGGGAACCCGAGCACTACCACTTTATCGCCGTGTTTTTCATAGAATGCCTCCCAATCCGCATACTGTTTTGTAAAACCGCATTTGGAGGCGGTGTTCAGAATGACGACTTTCTTTCCTTTATAAACTGACAAATCGATAGGCTTTCCACCGTCCAGGGGCGTCATTTTAAACTCATACAGCGAACCCTTCGCCACATCATGGCTGGTGATGGCATTTATCTCACTTTTGTCAGCAAACAGGCCGCTGAGCAGGCTACCGAGCATAATAAAAACTGTTTTAATGTAGTCCATTTTAAAGGTTGGTTTGAGTGAAAACGACCTATTGTTACATTCTTTCCGGGACTTCTATTCCCAACAACGCAAAAGCATGGGCAATGGTTCTGGAAACACTGGCAGACAGCGCAACACGCAAAGCTACGGCATCCGGATCGGGGTCCGAGAAAATGGAATGCTCCGCATAGAATTGGTTATACGTCTTGGCCAGGTCGTAGGCATATATCGTAATCAGAGAAGGCGATAAACCTCTGGCCGCATCCGCCACCTTGTCGGGGTACTGGCTCAGCAGGTGGATGACATCGCGCTCAGCGGGTTTCAGCTCATATCCGGCTCCGGGTAGCGTACCGGAGATACCGTTTTCGGCGGCTTTACGAATTACCGAACGGATCCTCGCATGCGTATACTGAACAAACGGACCGGTATTTCCTTGAAAATCAATCGATTCAGCCGGATTAAAGAGCATTCGCTTTTTGGGGTCGACCTTGAGCAGGAAATACTTGAGCGCGCCAAGTGCGAGTACGTTGAACAACTTTTTCAGCTCATCCTCTCCAAAACCTTCTACCTTGCCCAGGTCGCGCGTGCGGTTTTCCGCGGTTTCCTCCATTTCCGCTACGAGTTCATCAGCATCCACCACCGTACCTTCACGGGATTTCATTTTCCCGGTCGGCAAATCCACCATGCCATAGCTGAGGTGATAGCAGCCTTCCGCATAAGAGCGGCCGAGTTTCTTCAGGATGGCGAACAGTACTTCGAAATGGTAATCCTGTTCATTACCCACTACCCAAACCATCCGGGAAGCGTCATACTCACGGTATTTCAGCTCAGTAGTACCCAGGTCCTGCGTGATATAAACAGAGGTACCGTTACCCCGCAGTACCAGCTTCTGATCCAAACCTTCTTCGGTCAGGTCAATCCATACGGCACCGTCTTCCTTTCTATAAAAAACGCCCTTTGAAAGCCCCTCCTCAACTATATCTTTGCCTAACAGGTAGGTATCGGACTCATAATAAGTCTTGTCGAAGGAAATGCCGATTTTGCCGTAAGTTTCATCGAAACCCTGGTAAACCCAGGCGTTCATCTGTTTCCATAGCGCCACCGTTCCGGGGTCGCCATTCTCCCAATCTACCAGCATTTTCTGTGCTTCGACCATCCAGGGCGCGTTCTTCGCAGCTTCGTCGGCCGGCTGTCCCTGTGCCGTCAGCTCAGCAATCTGCTGCTTATAGGCTTTGTCAAATTCCACGTAGTACTTGCCGGCAAAGTGATCTCCTTTCAAACCGGAAGATGCCGGTGTTTCACCATTTCCGAGCTCACGGTACGCCAGCATCGACTTGCAAATATGGATGCCACGGTCATTTACCAGGCAAACCTTCACCACTTCGTCACCGTTCGCAGTCAGAATCCGGGAAACGGAATCACCCAGAAAGTTATTCCTCAAATGCCCGAGATGGAGCGGTTTGTTGGTGTTGGGGGAAGAAAACTCGATCAGTACCTTGTTCCCCGTAGCCGGCCTGTTGCCGAAGTTTTCATCCCGGAACACATTTCCGAGCACTTCGAGCCAGGCGTTATCTTTCACACTGAGATTGAGAAACCCCTGTACAACGTTAAATCCGGCAATAAGAGCACTATTCTCCAACAAATGCGCCCCGATCGTGTTGGCGATTTCAGCGGGAGACTTCTTCAGGGCTTTCGAAAGCGGAAAAGTTACAAACGTAAAATGACCTTCGAACTCCTTCCGCGTCGGCTGCAGTGAAACTTCCTGGTCCGGCATTCCGAGAGACGAAGCAATCGCCTTTTGTACATCTTCTTTGATTAGTTGCTCTAATTGCATAAGGGATTTTAACTTATTATTCCGACAAAATTAACAGAAATTACCAGTCGCCCACCCCACCCGGTACAGCAGTATCTTCAATTAAATGAATACTTCTCCCGGGCAATTGCATTTTTTTGTAACTTTCCGTAGTACCCCTGTAATTAAATGAAGTGCCGGCCATGCATAAGTTACGACCAGTAAAAAAGCAGCGCATCATTTTCTTGATTTCGGCCTGCTGCCGGACAGTGAAATACCTTCGCGTCCTGAGTCCGCTAATTGCTTTTCTGGGCTGCGGTCTGCCTGTCTCGGCTCAATTGGAAAAAGCCGCACACATTGAGTTCGCGGTATCTTCAAGTCTGGATGAAAACTTTGAAGTATTTCCGCTCGGCCAACAGGGCGCGCTCGTGCTGACCAGGTCGGGAATGTACCAGGGACACGGGGAAGAGTGGCGTTTTGTCAAATTGAGCGAGGACCTCAAACCAGTTTGGAACAATTCGTTCCGGCTCAATTTCCGGTTCATACCGGTTATGGCCTATCAGAATCACACCCATGCTTACTGGGTTTTCGCCGAACCTGATACCGACCGGTTCCAATTTCTGCAGGTCAACCTGGAGACCGGTTTCCAGGATGTACATGAGGGAAAACTGCTTTCCAACATTGACCTGCAGCAATTCATGGTGATGGAAAGCAAGGCCATCCTGGCCGGCTACCATCGTGGGCGGCCCGTAGTGATGGTTCATTCTTTTTTTGACAAAACCACGCGCGTACTCCCCGATCTGTATGAAAAGAATTCGGAGCTGAACGGTATTGACCTCAATGAAAAAGACGGCCTGATCAATGTTATGACCTATTCTTTCAGGAAACGTCAGTGCCTGTTCGAGATCAAGACCTACAACTACGAAGGCCGGCATATGAAAACGACGACATTAACCGACCAGGACTACAGCATTATTTCAGGCCAGATCATTCCCCTGAATGAAAGTGATTCTTACCTTATCGGGAATTACTCGATAGGCTGCACCCCTTTCTCGCAAGGTCTGTACATTTCCCAAATCCGGGATACCGAGCCGGAAAACCTGGAGTACATTGAATTTTCCGAACTCCGGAATTTCTTTAACTATATGAGCCCGAAGCGAAAGGCCAGGATGATTGAACGGATTGGAAGGCGCAAATCGCTCGGCAAGGAAAATCGCTTCAGGTACCGGCTTCTCTTGCACAACCTGATAGAAACCGAAGATGAAATTCTTTTGGTTGCGGAGGTATATTATCCCAATTACCGCAACTACAATCCTCCTTCTACCGGCATCAATTCGTTTTACAGGGGAAGCTCCTTTCGCGCACAGGACGGCTTCCGCTATACCCACGCAATCGTTTGCGGTTTCGACAAGAATGGTCGCTACAAGTGGGACAACAGTTTTGCAATAAAAAACCTGGTCAGCCAGGACCTGCAGGAAATGGTACAATTGAGCCGGTTCGGGGAATACTGGGTGTTGGCTTACCCTGAAGAAGGCAACATACACACCGAGGTCATCAAAAAAGAAAAGGTAGTGGTTGAAAGTACCAAACACGAACTGCAGCCCCGGGCGCGCAGCCTGTTTTTTAACGAAAGCGCAATACTGGCGGCGTGGTACGACAAGTATTTTCTTGCTTTTGGGCGGCAGAAACCCGAAAATGCTTCACCAAACAGCCAGAAAGAAGTCTACTACCTCACCAAGCTCACCTACCAGGTAGATCCGGTAACGGGCATTCCGCTGTCGGATACTGCGGCTAATTCAAAAACCTCTTTACAAAAAAGATCAACAGATTCAACAGCAAACTGACCAGAACGAGGCTGGTTACGGGGAAATAAAACCTGAAATTTCCCTTTTCGATACGCAGGTCGCCGGGGAGCCGCCCGAACCAGCTCAGTTTATCGCCGGCCAAATAAACCACCGCCCCAATAAGCGCGATGGCTATGCCTGCGAAAATCAACATCTTACCTGTCTGACTGTCCATCGCTTACTCCTGCCTGGTTTTGCGGACTGTTTATGAGACGCTAGCCTACCAGCCAAATCCTGTCGCCGTCAAATCCCTGCTCCTTCCATTCAACCTGTACCTTCTGTCCTTCGGCGGTATTAACACTCATGCCTACATAATCCGGTTCAATCGGGAGATCGCGGTTGTATTGCCGGTTAATCAACACGAGCAGCTCAACCAGCTTGGGCCTGCCAAAAGCGGTCATGGCATCCAGTGCAGCTCTTACCATTCTCCCGGTTGCCATTACATCATCTACCAAAATCACTTTTTTATTTTCAATGATAAACGGGACGTGTGTCTTGTTGGGCACGAGCGGCGATTCGCGGCGTCTGAAATCGTCCCTGAAAAAAGTGGCATCAATATAGCCAATGGGGATTTCCTTGCTGATTATAACGGAAAGCTCTCTCGCTATTCGTTCGGCGAGGTGAATTCCCCGCGGCTGCAGTCCTAAAATCACCGATTCGCTAAAATCCTGGTGATTCTCTATCAGTTGCTGACAAAACCTGCTGGTCATGATCTCAAGCAAGGGACTTTCAAGAATCAGACGTTTTTGGGCCATTCAAATAAAAGTTGGAATTTCGGCGTCAATATAACCCGAGAAATAGTTTTAACTGTACAAATGTATGAAATATCTGATAGCCGGACTGGGAAATATAGGGCCGGAATACGCGCTTACGCGTCACAACGTCGGTTTTATGATAGCAGACCGTCTTGCCGCGCAGGAAGGGTTCGGGTTTACGTTTGAGCGCCTGGCCTACACGGCTCAATGGAAATTCAAAGGCCGTACCGTGCATATTATTAAGCCCACCACTTACATGAACCTGAGCGGCAAATCGGTTGCCTATTACCTGAATGCGTACGGTATCCCGAAAGAAAACCTCCTGGTGCTGGTTGACGAGCTGCAGCTCCCCTACGGTACCTTGCGGATTAAGCCGAGGGGCTCGGACGGCGGCCACAACGGATTGAAGAGTCTTCAGGAAAGCCTTGGGGGGGCGGATTATGCCAGGCTACGCTTCGGTATCGGCAACGATTTTCCGAAAGGAAGGCAGGTGGATTATGTATTGGGGACATTTTCGAATGACGAAATGATGGACCTACCAGGACATCTCGACCGGGCCGGAGATTTAATCCGGTCATTTTGCTTTGCGGGGCTGCAACAAACCATGAATAATTTCAATCGTTAGCTGTATTTTTAGAAGAATTTACAAAAAACACGCTAATACGACCAGAATTATTAAAAAAATATATAATATAGATTTTTGATGGATTTAAGAAATAAAATTGAATAAAAAAATAAAAATAACAAATAATATTCCAAAAACACCCCTCCATAAGACACAGATATGCATGCATAACAAATTATACAAAAACTATTTCTTGAAATTTAATTGAACAAAACCATGATAATTAAAAAAATATACCTACCTTTGTAATGTCGATTAACAAAAGAGGCGAACGGAACAAAAGGAAGAAAAAAAGATTGTGACTTCGACTGCAACTTTACGTCATAACAAGAGAAGCGCAGAAATGTAATTCTAATGTAAAGTTTTCTTTAGAAAAGGTTAAGGGTTTAGGAATAGTCAGCATAAAGCCATCTCGAGTGAGATGGCTTTATCTTTTTTTAGACATAATCCGCGCGCCGGTGAGCGAAGGACCAAAAATCACAAAAGGCTGAAGACAGAAGTTAAACCACTGAGGGCACCAAGAGCACAGAGGCGAAACCTGTGTGTACTCCGCGCCCTTTGCGGTTAAATAAAAACCACTGAGAGCACCAAGAGCATAGAGGCGATAAATCTTTGCGTACTCCGCGTCCTTTGCGGTTAAATAAAAACCACTGAGGGCACCAAGAGCACAGAGGGGATAAACCTTTGCGTACTCCGCGTCCTTTGCGGTTAAATAAAAACCACTGAGAGCACAGAGGCGAAACCTTTGCGTACTCAGCGCCCTTTGCGGTTAAATAAAAACCACTGAGGGCACCAAGAACACAGAGGCGATAAACCTTTGCGTACTCCGCGTCCTTTGCGGTTAAATAAAAACCAGTG
>NZ_BAABEY010000032.1:0-161189 GCF_039540405.1 Ravibacter arvi | reverse complement strand
CTGGAGGAGATCCACAAAAAGTCTTTAAAACATAAAAAAAGGTCGGAATTTCTTCCGACCACGACTGCCATACAGCGCCCTTTTTCTTTGGTCTACATTTTTTTTAGGCGTTTCTGGCTTGTATTGGGATAATTTTAATAAATAATTGAATGTAACAAGTAGAATAGGGAGTTCTTTGCTTTGAATAGTACAGACAAGCCGGCATTCCCGGCCAACTTTATTAACCTAATTCGATACGACTCATGCCTATGGACAAACTATTTACTTTCCCTGATCCTGCAGTCTGCTGCTTTTCGCGATCAAAATAGGAGTACGCTCTCCGAAGCTTAAAATACCAATAATTCTTTCAGTTTAACTGATCAGACTTCCCGTCCGGCTCATGCGTCTGTGTGTACGCACGCTTCGGGGGAATCGGATTTTATATTCTATAACCCAAAAAAGATGGCACGAAAATTTACGTTTTTGCTTGTCATGGTTGCATTTGCAATTCATCTGCCAGGCTATTCTGCCGATCCCCCGTCCGGTTTTGCGGAAGCATTTAAAACGAACCCCGGAAAATCGGAAAAGCTCCGGGCGCAGGCTGACACCGTTTCCGAAATAAAAGGAACGGTGAAAGACAGCAAGGGCGAGGCGCTTATAGGGGTCAACATTATGGTGGAAGGCACCACAAATGGTACGACCACCGACGTAGAAGGGCGCTTCTCCCTTGGCAGGATTTCCAGTAAATCGGTTTTAAAAGTTTCGTATATCGGTTATTTATCGCAATCGATTCCGGTAAATACCAAAACCGTATTCGACATTGTGCTTCAGGCCGACGAAAAAATACTGGAAGAAGTAGTGGTGGTGGGGTTTGGCTCTCAGAAAAAGCAAAGTGTTGTAGGGTCAATTGTCCAGATGTCGCAGGATGTGATCAAAAGAAATGGAAACGTAACAGACCTTCGCGAGGCACTGGCCGGACAGTTGCCGGGAATCAACGTTCTGACGTCTTCGGGCGAGCCGGGCGGGATTACTACCGGTGAGAGCGCCACCAATATCTTTATCCGCGGGCAGAACACCTGGAACGGCGGACAACCCCTGGTACTGGTCGATAACGTGGAGCGGAGTATGAACAACATTGACCCCAATGAGGTTGAAACAATTTCTGTTCTGAAGGATGCTTCGGCAACAGCCGTATTCGGTGTAAAAGGCGCCAACGGAGTCATTTTGATCACCACAAAACGCGGCCAGCAGGGGAAAACAAAGCTTAGCGTTAATTACACTACGACCGCCAAGATGGTATCAAAGACGCCCGAAAAGCTTGATTCCTATGAGGCGATGCGCCTTAAATCGGAGATTATTGAGCGGGAAGGGGTTTTGAACCAGCCATCGTGGAACGCTTATGTGCCCTTCGATATCATTAGCCGGTATAAGTTGCCGCAATCAGCAGAGTATGCCGAGATCTATCCCAATGTAGATTGGACCAAAGCAGTTTTCAAGGATGTAGGTTTCTCCCACCGGGCGACATTGAGCGCCCAGGGCGGGAGCAAGGCAGTCCAGTATTTTGGTTCTCTCGCTTATCTGCATGAAGGAGATATGTTCAGGGACTACGACAATGGCAAAGGGTATACGCCCAACTACAATTTTGACCGGTTTAATTTCAGGAGCAATATAGACGTACAGGTTACGAAGACCACCAAGCTCAAGGTAAACCTGGCCGGGTATTACAGTCAGAAAAATACCAATTTCAACAACGAAGGTAGCACGGGCCGGGCCGATCAATGGATGTGGTCATCGGCGTATTTCCTTGCTCCGAACCTGTTTTTGCCCAAATACAGCGACGGCTTTTGGGGGGCCTACCAGGAAGGGGCCAACAATACGGTGAATCCGCTCGTCGTGATCTACAACATCGGGATCAGGCAGACCCGCTCGACCCAGCTTAATTCTGATTTTACGCTCGAGCAGGATCTTGGATTCCTCACGAAAGGGCTCAAAGCGATGGGTATGTTGTTTTATGACAATACCATCCGTTCGGAAGGAGGGATTTACGATAATGCCAATTCCGTTCGTCCCGCGGAGGCAGCCACAAATGTTGCATTCAAGCAAATTTATCCGATGCTGTACAAGGGGCCTGAGCAAGACCCGAGCGAGTACACCGCTTACCTCCCGATCAGTGACGATGAGTACGACTGGGTCATCAGGCCGTGGACCATCCGCCAGGAAAATATCCAGGCCGCCAACTGGGATACCAAAATCCCGGTGAGCAGGCGCCTGATGTACCAGTTCCAGCTTAATTATGCCCGCAAATTCGGCCAGCATAACGTTACCGGGATGGGGTTGATGAAGCGTGAGGAATTTGCCGAAGGCAGTATGTTCAAAAATTTCCGGGAAGACTGGGTTTTCCGTGCGACTTATGATTATAAGACCACCTACCTTCTTGAAGTAAACGGAGCTTACAACGGTTCGGAACAATTCGGACCTGGCTACCGCTTCGATTTTTTCCCTTCGCTGGGGGTGGGATGGGTCGTTTCAAACGAAAAGTTCTTTAAAGCCGGCGCGTTCGATTTCCTGAAATTGCGGTATAGTGTCGGTAAAGTCGGAGATGACAATATCAGCGGCGGGAGGTGGTTGTATGCATCGCAATATGCTTTTGGCGGTACTTCCCGGCTCAATGCCCAGTCGAACGGAAGCAGCCCATACCGGTTTTACAGGGAGTCGGTGGTGGGCAATCCCAACATACACTGGGAGACCGCGCTGAAGACAAATTACGGCCTGGAAATGGGTTTCTGGCAAAATGCGCTCAACGTTAATTTTGACTTTTATACTGAAGACCGAACCAATATCCTGATGTCGGGCGGTAGCCGCGCTATCCCGTCATTTTTCGGGGCAACCCCGCCCAGCTCCAACCTGGGCCGCGTAAAATCAAAGGGTTTCGAACTGGAGCTGAAATTCAACAAGCAGCTGGGCGCCGATTGGCATATTTGGGGAAATGCCTCCTATGCGAGGAATACCAACAGAATCATCGCGCGTGACGACGCGCCGCTCCAGGCAAATTATCTCAAGCAGGCGGGGTACCCGATCAACCAGACCCGGAGCCTTATCAGCGCCGGTTTTTATAACAATTGGGACGAAGTGTACGCCTCCGTACCGACAGAAACCAACGATGCGCAGAAGCTTCCGGGTTATTACAATATGATCGATTTCAATGGGGACGGCGTGATTAAGTCTGCCGACGATGTGGCGCCCTACGGTTACTCCGAAGTGCCGCAGAACACAGGGACACTTACGCTCGGCGCGAATCGAAAGGGCCTCGGGTTTTCTTTCCAGCTCTACGGCGTAAACAACGCCAACCGGGTGATCGCGTTCAACAACTTTATGAACGACACCGACATCGTTTTCGGGCATGCAATGGATTACTGGTCCAAAGACAACCAGAATGCTACTTCTTTCCTGCCGCGTTGGAAAACACAGGGAGAAAATGTAGGCAACTACTATGTCTATGACGCCTCTTTCCTGAGACTCAGAAATGTGGAAGTGTCTTATGCTTTTGACAGATCTCCCTTTTTCGCCAAAAGGAAAATATCCAATATGCGCGTATTCCTGAACGGGACCAATCTGATGTTCTGGTCGAAGCTTCCGGACGACAGGGAAACCACCTATTCGGGCGGAAGCGCAACCCAGGGCGCCTATCCGACCATGAGGAGAATTAACCTCGGGATCGATTTCTCATTCTAAAAAAGAAGATACCAATGCTATATTTTCAGAAATCATGGTCGCACAGGGCCTTCCTTTTATCGCTGGCCATCCTGATCATCCCACTGAATTCCTGCGAGGATTACCTCAATAAAGCACCTCAGACCGATGTCAGCGAGAAGGACGCATTCGGCAATTTTATTAGTTTCCAGGGATACATCGAAGAAATGTACAACTGTATCATGGACCCGAATAAAGGCGGTGCATGGAACAAATATCTCTTTGCCGACGAAACACTGAACAATTACCCCTATGCTTTCGACAACGGGAACTACTGGGGAAACGAAGGCTATTTCTACGGGCAGAACGTCAACACCACCGATAACAATTCCAGGACCAAAAGGGTGTGGGAATATGCCTGGTATGCGATTCGGAAAGCGAATACCGCGCTGGAGAAAATTGACAAACCGGGCTTGTTTGACGGAACGGCGGAAGAAAAAAATCATATCAAGGGACAGGCGCTGTTTTTCCGGGGCTGGTTTTATTTCGAGATCTGCCGTTATTGGGGCGGGATGCCCTACGTTACAAGGGCGCTCGACCCCAGCGAGGACATGAGCCTGGAAGAGTTTAATAGGCTGACTTTCCAGGGCACGGCACTCAAGATGGCAGAAGACTTCCGGGCCGCCGCCGATCTTCTTCCCGATCACTGGGACAATTCCGGGCCGGGACAGGCGACGTCCGGCCACAACCGCGACCGGATCAACAAATTTCATGCGCTCGGTTACCTCGGTAAGGCCCTCTTGTATGCCGCCAGCCCGATGATCAACGAAGAAGCGAAAGGTTCGGCCGCATTTGACCCTGAACTCGCAAAGCAGGCCGCGGAGGCTTTCGGGGAGCTGTTGAAACTGGCCGACGAAACCAGGATTTATTCGCTCCAAAGCTGGTCAAGCTGGACCGACAATTTCTGGCGCTGGAACAACGAAAGGCCGGGCGGTACGGAATGCATTATGGTGCCGATTATTTTTGATCGCGGACGTGTCAGGTGGTCTACGCTCGGTGCTACCGTTCCTTCGTCTTTTGCCATGAACAGCGGAAGCGACGCCGACGTGCCTACCCATAGCTTTACCAAGAATTACGGAATGGCCAACGGGCTGCCGATCAGCGACCCTGCTTCCGGCTACAATCCCGCTGATCCCTGGACCGGCCGGGATCCGCGTTTCTACAAGGATATTGCGGTTGACGGCGACCAGATCCACAACGCCTCCGGCCAGGATAAGTTTGCTCAGCTTTATACCGGCGGCTTTCACAGGTCACAAATTAACCCACCCAGCGTGACCGGCTATTATCACAAGCGGTATTCCCCGATCGGACCGGAATTTACCACTTCAAAGGCCAACGGGCTGCAGGCGTATATACCTTATCTCAGGTTGGCAGATATCTACCTGATGTATGCCGAAGCGGTCAATTTTTCGACCGGTGGCGGACCCAAAGCGGCCGCTTCCAATTACACGATGACTGCCGAAGACGCCATCAATGTCATACGCAACCGGGCCCAGGTTCCGGACATTGCGGCCAAGTTTACTGCGTCAAAAGAAGCTTTTTTCGAGGAAATCATACGGGAAAGGGCAGTTGAGCTTGCCTTTGAAGGCGCCAGGTTCTGTGACCTCCGGCGCTGGAACCTGAATGGCGATCCGCGCTTTCTCGACAAGACCGCCATCGATTTCGACAGGGGGCCGAACGGGAAGCCGATCAATATCACGGAACGGCTCATCGTTCGGCGTTCGGTCGAAAAAAAGCATAACTGGCTGCCGATACAGGTGGGCGATACCCGGATCTTCAAGGGTTTTCCGCAGAATTTCGGCTGGTAGAATTTTACATGTTAAGACAGGAAAAAATGAAACTAGTTATAACGTTGCTCATGCTGGCCTGTTTGGGTTATACCGTCGATTCCCCGGCGCAGACCGATAGCCTCAGTACAGCAAATGGTATCGCGCCGGACTCCCTGGTGAACGTTGCATTCGGGAGGAAAAACCTCCGGGAAATTACGGGTTCGGTCAGTGTTGTCAATACAACAGCCGCCACGCGCCTGGATTATGTGCCGTACGTCGGAAACTTCCTGAATGGCAGGGTACCGGGCATGATCGGAAGCAACAATATCCGGGGTATCGGTATCGGGATCGATATTGCCGACCTGACCGGAAGCGGGTTGCTGTCGGGAAATGCCATGTATATCGTGGACGGTCTTCCGCGGGACATCGAGGGACTGCGCACTTCCGAGATTGAGAGTATCACAGTACTGAAGGACGTAAATGCCGCCGTGCTCTATGGCAGCGCCGCGATGAACGGCGTTATCATGATCACGACAAAACGCGGTCAGGCCAACCAGCCGTCAACGACGGTTAGCATCAACCGGGGCGTAGGCGTCCCGCAATCGTTGCCCAAATACCTGAATTCTGCCGATTATATGGAGTATTTCAATATCGCCAGGGCCAACGACGGGCTGAGCCCCCAGTACAGCGCCGAGATGATCAACAACTACCGTACCGGGAACCCGTATCGCTATCCGAGTGTCGATTATTACTCACGCGATTATCTCCGTTCCGGGAAAGCATTTTCAGACATTATGACCGAATTTTCCGGGGGAGATGAAAATGCGCGCTTTTATGCCAATGTCGGGTGGAATTCCAGTGGCAGCCTGATGAATTTCGGTGAAGGCGGCAAGGGACGGAACGATATTTTCAACGTTCGGGGGAACGTTGACCTCAAAGTCAACGACTGGATCAGCACCGCTATTGACGCTACGGCTTTTTTCGGCAGGAGAAGAGATTCCCGGAGCAATTACTGGTCCGCTGCCGGCACAGTGCGCCCGCATGAATTTGCGCCGTTGATCCCGTTTGACCTGATTGATCCCGAAAATGTTCTCCTGAAAGGCAGGAAAAACGATGTAGATGGCAAATATCTCCTGGGCGGTACGACTAATTTCCTTTCAAATGCTATCGCCGATTCTTATTCGGCGGGAAGTTTCGAAGCGATTTACAGGAAATTTTCTTTTAACAACCGGGTCAATTTCGACCTCGCTCAGATAACGCCGGGACTATCGGCCCAGACCAACGTAAGTTTTGATTACCTGACAGGCTACAACCAGACCGTGCCCAACCAGTATTCTGTCTATACGCCGACCTGGTCCGATACCGAAGATCGTATCGTAAGTCTTACGCAACACGGCCAGGACACGCGTCCCGGGACACAGGTGGTGGGAAACGCCTTTTTCCGGCGTCGCTTCGGCTTTTACGGGCAGCTCGTCTACGACCGTACTTTCAGCGACCTGCACCATTTCAGCGGACGGATCGTCGGTTTCGGCAGCCAGTTCAAAGAGACAGGCGATTTTCAGGGCGTGAAGCAGGCGCACCTTGGTTTCCAGGCAGCCTATACCTTTGACCGGCGCTATTCGATCGATTTCAGCGGGGCACTGGTGAATTCCACTAAGCTTGCCGAGGAAAACCGGATAGGGTTTTCCCCCACCGTCGGACTGGCCTGGATAGCGTCTTCGGAGGACTTTCTCGCCGGGAATTCTGTGATCGACTATCTTAAGGTGCGGCTGTCAGCCGGGATGCTGAAGTCTGACCAGCCCATAGGCGGGTTTTTTTACTACGACAGCCGTTACAATACTTCCGGCAGCTACAACTGGTTCGAGGGCGGCAGGAGCCGCAGCGGCGTCCGTTCCGCCATGTTTGGTAACGTGAACCTCGGTTTTGCCAGCCGCGATGAGCTCAATCTCGGGATAGAGACACGCCTGCTCGACAACCGGTTCGGGTTTGAGACCAATCTTTTCTATAGCTATTATAACAAGCTGGTTACGAGACCGACATCGGAATTTCCGAGCTTTTACAACGACTTTATTTCGTACCAGAACTTTGAGGCGGACCGCTATACGGGCGCCGACCTGAACGTCACTTACGACGAATCTTTTGGCGACTGGCGCATCGGCGCCGGGGCAAACCTGCTCCTGGTTACTTCGAAGCGCATGATCGTGGCCGAGACCTACGATTACGAATACCTCAACAGAAAGGGCCTTCCGAAAGATGCAACTTTTGGCCTTGAAGCGCTCGGCTTGTTCCAGAGCCAGGCGGAAATCGACAATAGTCCCCGCCAGATGTTCGGCACCGTACGCCCGGGCGATATCAAATACAAGGACCAGAACGGCGACGGATTTATTACCGCCAACGACGAGGTATACCTGCGCCGCTACCAGGCGCCCGTATCAGGCGCATTGCAGCTCAGGGTCGGGTACAAAAACCTGAACTTTTTCTTGCTGGGTGAGGCGCGTTTCGGGGTGAAAAATTTCCGTGAAAGCAGCTATTTCTGGTTGGACGGAAACAAGAAGTATTCGGAAATGGCGCTCAAATCATGGACGCCTGAAACTGCCCAAACCGCCGAACACCCGCGGCTCAGCTCAGCTACCAACAGTAACAATCACCGTCGGTCCACTTACTGGCTGTACAGCGATAATTACTTTCAACTGCGCCGGATGCAGGTGACCTACGACTTCAGCCCGGCTTTCGCCGGCAAGTTGAGTATGCGCAACCTCAGGGCTTTTGTCAACGCGGGCGACCTGTTCCAGTTTGCGGCCAACAAGGAAATCCGGAAAATGAGGATACAGTCAGAACCCGCCTACCATTCCTTTTCGGTAGGGGTGACGGCTGATTTCTAATTCTTAAGATCGAAAAAAGGATGAAACTGAACTTAACGACAGCAACAGCGTTTTTCCTGGTTCTTGGCGTGTTTTCCTGCAAGATGCTGGAACCGGAAAACGACAACTATAACACGAAAGACAGGATGTTCCGCGACCCGGCCTTTGCTGAGGGGCTCCTGTTGACCGCCTACACGCTGATCCCTACCAATGCCTATGCATACGACGAAGTCGCTACCGACGACGCGGTGACCAACAGCCGTACCGACCAGTACCTGAGGATGGCTACCGGCGAGTGGACCGCCCGTTTTGATCCTCAGAGTATGTGGGTGGATGCCAATTCGGCCATTATGTACATCAACCAGTTTATTTCAATATTGGATGAAGTCCCCTGGAAACGGACAAATGCCGATGTTGAAAAGCTGTACAAGCGCCGTTTCAGGGGAGAATCGCTGGCCATGCGGGCCCTTTTCAAATATTATCTCCTGCGCCATCACGGCGGGATGGATGGTGGCGGCGCCGCCCTTGGAATACCCATTTACAACCAATTCCTCGAAAACAGGGAGGATTTTTCGATTCCCAGAGCTTCTTTTGCGGAATCAGTAGCAAGTATCTACGCCGACATCGACGAAGCTCTGAAGTATTTACCCCTCGACTTCGGGAATATATCCTCGGCTGATGAGCTTTCGGGCGGCCCTTACAGCGATGTTCTCTCGGTGGAGGATTACAACGATGTTTTCGGCGATTTTCAACAACAGCGTATGACAGGCCGGCACGCGCTGGCTATTAAGGCCAGGGTAGCACTGCTTGCTGCCAGTCCGGCCTTCAACAATACCGGTAATGCAACGCTCTGGACCGATGCCGCCAATTTTTCGGCAGCCTTGCTGAACGATGTCAACGGTATTGGCGGGCTGCACCCCAAAGGGCATTTGTTTTACCTGAAAGCCCAGGTCGACGAGGCCGACATTACCACCGGCGACAAAAAAGATCTGTCGGAGATCATGTGGAGAAGGCCGTTTACAACCGACCGGGATAGGGAAACACTTAACTATCCGCCTTCGCTCTACGGCACGGGCCGGGTGAACCCCTCTCAAAACCTGGTCGATGCTTTTCCCATGGCGAACGGCTACCCGATCGACCATCCCAATTCCGGGTTTGACCCGGCAAATCCTTATGCAAAGCGCGATCCCAGGCTGAGCCAGTACATCGTGTTCAACGGCAGCAAGCTCAGGAATACGGAAATCAGAACGGGTCCCGGTACCGGCGACAACGGCATTGATGCACTGCCGACGTCTACCAGGACGGGGTATTACCTAAAAAAGCTCCTCCGCGAAGATGTCAATGTCGACCCGGCATCGGCTTCCAACCAGCGGCATTTCAATACCCATATCCGCTATACGGAGCTTTTCCTCAACTATGCCGAAGCTGCGAACGAAGCCTGGGGACCGGATGGCACGGGAACCAACGCATTTTCCGCGAGAAACGTGATAGAGGCGGTCAGGAAAAGGGCCGGGATAGGTCAGCCGGACGCTTATCTTGCCGCAACGCTGACCAAAGAAGACATGCGGGAGTTGATCCGCAATGAGCGGCGCCTGGAGCTTTGCTTTGAAGGTTTCCGTTTCTGGGACATGAGACGATGGAAGCTGGACCTTACCAAACCGGTAAGGGGCGTCAGGATACAGGCTGGTAGCTATGAGTATTTCGACGTGGAAGCACGGAGTTATAACAATGACTTCATGCACTACGGGCCTATACCCGACCAGGAAATCACGAAGTTTCAACTGGTCCAGAACAAAGGATGGAATTAATAACACGAACTACCATGAAAGGTTATACGCAGCGATTATTCAGCGCATTGGTTGTCATCGCCGTACTCCACGGCTGTAAAAATGCAGAGATTGACCACCCGGATTTTGACTATACGACCGGGTATTTTCCCTACCAATATCCGGTCAGAACACTGATCCTCGGTGAGGATATTTATGACAATACGAACGACAATGCTCATAAATTCGTCATTTCGGCGACTATGGGCGGGGTGTATGAAAATGAAAGAGACCGGTCCTTCACTTTCAGCGTGGACGAATCGCTTTGTAACAACGTATCGTTCGGCGCGGCAGGAGCCGCCATACAGCCACTTCCTGCGGGGTACTACAGCCTCAGCTCTCCGGGCACGATTGTCATACCCGGCGGGAAAATCAACGGCGGCGTGGAAGTGCAGTTGACGGATGCGTTTTTCGATGACCCCAAATCCATTACCCTCGGGTATGTGGTCCCCCTGGTGCTGACGGGATCCAACGACGTGGATTCGATCCTGGCAGGCAGTGCCGGACGGACCAACCCCGATCGCCGGATAACTTCTGACTGGATCAAAGTCCCCAAAGATTTTACGATGTTCGCAGTAAAGTACATCAACGAGTTTCACGGCAATTATTTCCATTACGGCCAGGCCAATACTTCCGATGCAGCAGGCAACCGCCTGGACGAGCAGACTTATAAGAAGGCCTATACCGAAATCAACGATGTAAAGCTCCTGAAAACAACCGCCCGCCACCAGGTAGAGTTTACCACGCACCTTCAGTCGAAAGTGATGTCGGGCGAGATAAAAATGCTGCTGTCCTTCAACGGAGACCAGTGTACCGTTACCTCTGCCGACACCAATTACGTCATTACCGGCACGGGACAATTTAAAAAGGGGGCCTTCGAGTGGGGCAACAAGAAACGCAACGGGATTACGTTGGAATACAAGGTCTCGGACAAAGTGAATATTTACGAAGCCAAAGACGAATTGGTAGTTCGTGACCGCGCAGTTGTGATGGAATTGTATAACCCGGTTGTGAACAGAAATAACTAGATTTAAGAAAAGTGGAAACAGGCGAAATCCTGAACCACATGTTAGCCGCAAACAATATGCAAAAAAGGGCCCGTTCCTCAGCGAAACAGGCCCTTTTTTGCACTTACTACCCCTCATACCTCACACCTCACACCTCACACCTCATCCCTCACCCCTACTCCTCCACCTTCTTAAACAACTCTTCATAATGCTTCACCGGCTCGAATATACCACCGCTTTTCTGGTAGTAGTCGGCGTCGGTTTCAAATACACCCTTTTTGGGGTTTACCCAGCCTGCGTTGGGGTAGGGGTGGAATGAAGCCATCTTGGCCCAGTTCTTATAGTATTGCCGCCCGTTGGCTTCCTGCAGACCGGTGCTCATACCCGGGAAGGCCGGAAGGCGTGCTGCCACGTTTTTGTTCCATTCAACCAGGATCGGGTTCACCGTTAAATCTGCACAGAAACAGGGGATCTTCTTTTCGTAGGCGAGCTGCGCGATTTTCATCGTCATACTCAGGGTTTTGGCAATGGCCTTCACCGCAATGGCGCTGTAGCCGAGTTCAATGCGGTGTGCTGCGTCTTCTACCGTGTGAGCGCTTTCGTCAGCAGCTACACGCACGCCAAGATCGCCGACAAATTCCTCGTTGCTTTCATCGAATGGTTCTTCTATGACGGCAAGCTGGTCAAACGCGCCGATTGCCTTGGCGTGATCCAGGAAGCGCTGAAGGGTTTCTTTCTTCTCGTAGCGGCCGTTGGCATCGAAGTAATAAGGGATCTTGCCATTTTCAGTGTACGGCGTTTCATAATGACCGATTTCCTTATGTACTCCGGTTAGAAACGCTTTGTCTTTTTCCAGCATTTCTGCCTGGGTCCCGGGGGAACCGGTCTTCAGCTTCATGATGAAATATCCTTCATCAGCGGCCTTTTTGATTTTTTCAACCGGCGTTCCGGTGGCAAAAGACGGGATACCCGCCACCTTGCTGTTCCGGTTGGAGAGTCCTTCTTTGAATGCTGTCGGAATAAGGTCGTCGAAAGAATTGATATTGTTCTCGGCGGCGTAAAGCAACCAGGCGGCGTTATCGACTGCCACCAAAGCATTGAGCGCAAATGTTTTCCGGAGGTTCTCGTGACCGGTTATTTTCTTGCCGTATTCCCATACCTCGGGGAAAATATAATCCAGCAGCTCAATCGGGTCGTTGAACGACAAGCCCTTCATCATGCGCAAAGCCTGGGTGGTCAGGGCGTACATCAGTGCGTTCCCACCGGTTTCGGAGTGTTCGAAGAAAACGCTTGCGTCAGACCATAATACGCTTTGTGTACCGACACCTATTTTCCGGTGACCGGATTCACTTTCCAGCAACGCCAGTGCCTGCCAGGCTTCTGTAACGGCGCTTCCTTTGAACCGGTAGGGATGTAACGGCTCTCTTTCAAAGGTTGAGCTTACTTCCTTGATCTTGATTTTCCCTTTCATCACAGGTTTGTCTATTGCCGGTTTGTCCGATGTTGTTTCATCCGCTTGCTTTTGCTCGGGGGCACAACCCTGAGCGGCGCCTAAAAAGCTAATTCCCCCGAGCGCCCCGGAGAGTCTGACAAAATTGCGACGATTCAGATTTTTCATGAGTAGTACTAACGTGGTCGATATAATCGCACAGCGTCGCTGGGCGGAAAACAAATATACTTCTATTCCTTGTACCGGCGTAAGAGAACGGTTCTTTCCGCGAAACCACAAATACAGAGGCAGGTTCGACGGAGGGATAGGTTAATCTCGGACAAGGTTGTCCCTGACATAAGAACCGCGGGAATCGCCCTTCATACTCACAATTTCCTTTTTTTTATCCGGGCGGGCGATCAGGTTACCGGTTACGACGCTCCCCGGGCTAACCGTTAAATGTAAACCCGGGTTACCGGTTGGGCAGCAGGGGCCGGTGCTGAAGCCGGATCACAGCTGTATTCGATATCATTTGCGGTGATTTGCCGATCACGGCTTTTGTTTTTTTAGATGACGATCCAGAAAGGGATAGGTTTTCACGGCATTGATTTCATGGACGCCGTTGAATAAATCTATGTCGAGGCGGTCGCCCAGGCCGGAAATGTCATAGTGCTTTCTCACTTTCCCGAACTCGTAGCCGATCCATTCCGCTGTCCCGATCCCGTCTTTGTAGCCATACTCCACCATAAAAGGACGCGGTGCAATAAGCGCAGCCATTTCGGCGTAATTGAACTGATTCCCCAGGTCCCATTCGTAAATTTCATATTCCTTGGTGAACTGGTAGCTGAACGGCGCCCTGGTAGTGGACACTTTCCGGATCCATTCGTTAAAGTCGCCTGAACATATTGAAAGCGCGTATCCTTCTACGAGGGCGGGGATTCGCATGGCGGTTTTACCCCCGTAGGAGAGGCCGTAGAAGCCAATATTTTTGTTGTCAATAAAGGAAAGGGAGCCCAGCCAATTGACTATCTGCTGATGCTGGCCGGCGATGACCGAAAAAAGAGAGAGGCCGATGGGATTGGCTTTTCGCTGCAATGTCCTGAAAAGGTGCTCGCCGCGGTAAGGATTATGCGGAGCGAAAGTGACGTAGCCGCGTTCCGCAAGTCCCAGGGCTACCGCCTTGTAAACGCCTGACAGGCGGTCTGCAGGATCTCGTGTGATCATGTCGCGGGGCAAGCCCTCAAGGCCATGCTGGCACACCACCGCCGGAAGGGGGGCGCCCTCTCCGGCAGAAACCGGAACCGTCAGGATTCCCCAGGTAAAAACACCTTCCCAAACATCCAGTACGACTTCATATTGCCGCCACTTATCGTTGCTTTCCAGTAGCCTGACGCGTGGCGAGGGAGCAAGCAGCGGGTCATTTATTTTGCCGATTAACTGGTGAAGCCGCTCCCTCTGGTCCGATTTAAAAGCGATGTCCCGTTCGGGATGATGCCGGATGCCGGACCAAAATGACCGGTTCCTGTTTTTTTCGCAAGTGTCAAGCGTCTGTTGCGAGATATTTTCCATTTGCAGGAACAGCGTTTTTTCGCGCGCTCCGGATTCGACCCAATACCCGGGGTGTTGTATTTCAGGTATCCGGGAGGGCGCACCCAGCCGGAGCACATCGGCAAGTTCTTTCAGAGCTTGTGTCGAAAAAGCCTTTTGGAAAGGTTTTCCGTCATTGGTGACCAATTTGACCGCCTGTGCGCCATAACTTACAGCCTGCGCAATTTCCTCGTTCAGTTCGCTAAGCGGGGGCGTTGTGATGACACCGGGCGCGGCTCCGCCACGCCGCCCCTCTACCGGTGCCGGATGGGTCACCAGCGGACCTTCCGTGTATTCGATCACCGTTTTTGCATGTGACGACAAGGCGAGTAGTTCGGCGTTTCCGGCAACCCGCAGATTTCCGTGAAGATTCCGGTAAATGGGCCTTTGCCAGAGAGATTCCGACTTCTCAAGATAGCCGCTGATCAACGCCCCGGATAGCCTGGTGTCAACTGCAGCGGTAAAAAGAGCGAGCATACCTCCCTCTCCATACCCGGCAATGGCAATTGGTTTCGGGGCTTGGAGCCGCTCATTTTCAAGTTCAAACCAATCGATACAGGCCGCAATTTTCTGTAATTCATAGCCGATTACATGACGACCAAGGTCAAAGCTCTGCCGGTACAACCATTCGCGGTGTGGTTGGTTGGTGTAAATTCCGAGTGAAGGGCTGCCGGAAAGCACTTGTTTCCTGGAGATCAAAGCCGGCACCAGCACCTGCACACCCTGCCTCGCAAGCTGCAAAGCAGGGGCGGCACCTCCACCGGCAGGAATGCCCGCCAGTTCTTCCGGTGTCTGATCGGCGTCGGGGACCATCACCACCCTGGCCTTTATGGCTTTAGGCCGGAGCAAAAGTCCCTTCATTTCCAGCCCCTCAGTGACTTGCAGCGTTACCGGGAAAATATCAATGTCGCCGGCGGTTACCCGTACCTGTTTCAGCGTCGCAGGCGCTGTTTCAATTTCCAGGTGCGGTTTTTTTCGCATGCCGGTCATTCCCCAGATTTTCTTGAGCTGCCCGCGACTAACTTCCAGGTGCCTGGAAAGTTCATTTCCCTTCATTGCGGTCAGCCACCGCTCTTGCCGCTCCCGCCGCGTCAATTCTGTCTTCCGGGAAAGAAAGGTGTCGATTTGCGTCACCATCCGGTTGGACAGGTCTCCCCGCCAATCCAGGTCGCGTCCTTTCAGATGGTCACGAATAAATACATCCTGACCCCGTACCCCAAAAAACGAGTGTATCGACAACAGGAAGGCAATAACCGATATTTTCAGGATTTGTTTCATTGGTAGGGTGGGTATGGGGTGTGAGGGGTGAGGTGTGAGGGGTGAGCTCATACCTCACACCTCATACCTATCGTGCGCCTTCCTGTATAAAGCGGAACAGGTCCCGGACCTCCTGGTCGCTTAGCGCATCCAGCAATCTTTCCGGCATTAATGAAACCGGCAGCGGCTCCAGTTCTTCTACTTCCTGCATCGAGAAAGTCTGCTCTTCGCCTGCCATGGGTTTGATTTTCACACTTTGGGCGGTGCGCTCGAGCAGCCTGCCTACTACGGTTTGACCGGTTTTGGCCTTCAGTGTATAGGTGGCGTACCCTTCACGGATGTCGGCATTCGGGTCAACAGTATTCATGATGAAATAGTTGACATCGCGACGGTCATAACCTGTCAGCTCAGGTCCGATATCCGCACCTTCTCCATCCATTTTGTGGCAGGAACCGCAAAGGACTGTAAATACTTCTTTACCTTTTACGCCGTTCCCCTGGCCATCTTTTAATATTTTCTGTACCGCGGCAATCCTTGTACCGCGTTCGGAACTGCTGCTTTCGCGCGCCTGGGGCCAAATTGTATAGAGCTCACTTTCTATCTGGGGATCTTTCAGGAGTTTCATCCGGTTGACCATTTCCATCGGCAGATCATCCGGTTTGATGCTCTTGATGCCCTGGGTAGCAGCTAGCAGAGCTTTGGCCCAGCCTGGTCGGCTGGTGAGCAATGAAAGCGAAGCCAGTTTTACGTCGGGGTCCCCCCTGAGGAAGTCCGGGTACAGCCGCACGACGCGATCTCCGATTTCCTGCTTGTCGTAGCGGGTCAGGGTAGACAAGGCGGCCTGTTTCAATGCTTCGCTTGACGACGATGCTGATACTACGCGCAGCAGCGGCTGTATGCTTTCGGGGAAGTCGCTTTCACCCATCATTCGAACGTAAGTGAGCCGGTCGATAACGGGGCTTTTGGGATCTGCAATGACTTCAAGCGCTTTTTTTACGGCTTCCGGGGACTTCTGCCGGAGGCCGGCGGCGAGGGGCGGCTCGCCTTTCGCCGCCCTGAGAAGGGCAAGCGATTTTTTAATGCCTTCCGGTAAATTTTCAAACGGAACGCCGCGCAGACCCTCTTCCAGGCCCACCAGCATCTGAAGCTTTTGGGCGTCAGTCAACTTTTGGTTGATAATTTTTTCGCATGTGGCGTAATTTTCTGCGTCACCTGGCATAGCGTAGCGCTGTATAATCCGTTCCAGCAGCACGTTGGCGGTGACGGGTCTTTCAAGAAAGGCAGAGGTCTGGAACAACGCCGCCATTGGGCCGCGGGCCGACTCGGCTTTTGACTCCAGCGCCCACCAAAGCATGAGGGGAATGTCGGGGTCAGCAGCGTCGTCATGGTAAATCGCCAGGTTTTTGACAAGGCCGAGACATAGATCCGCAGGCAACCTGCGGGCCGAGGCCGCCAGCTGGCTGCGAACCGACAGGTTGTTTTCTTTTTGAGCAAGCTGCAGCAGCGCCTCTTTCTCCCGGAGTGACGCATTCCGCCGGTCACCTATCAGCCGTACTCCCCATTCTCGCACGAACGGATCGGCGTGATTCAACGCGGTGAGGGCGGTTTTTTCATCGAACAGGCCCATCCAGTTCAGGGTCCAGAGGCATTCCAGTCCTATGGTGGTAGTGTCCGACTTCAGGAGCGCCTGCAATACGGGGGCTATCGAGCGGTCGTTCCGCTGACCCAGCTCCTCCACAGCGGTAAAACGTATCCACCGGTTGGCGCTGTAAAACTGGTCTGCAAGTGATTTGGAGGTCATCCTGGAGTAGTCTACAGGCTTTTGTTTCCCGGCCGTTTTCCCGGCGGGAGAGAGGCGGTAGATACGCCCGGACGTTTTGTGCCAGGTATCGCGTGCATCTACGTGCGAAAGGCGGCTGTCGTACCAGTCGGTGAAATACACATTGCCGTCGGGACCCGTTTTGATGTCAATCGGGCGGAACCACCGGTCGGGGGTATCCACGATTTTTTCGATGTCTTTGTTTTTCAGAGAGGAACCGTTGGGGGCTACTCCTGTCAGCATAAGGTTACCCTGAAGCGGGTTGAGCGCAATAAACTGATCGTTGTACCGCGCCGGGAAATTTCCGCCTTCATAGCGGATCAGCGCGTGGGTAAACCGGGTATTCTCTCCCTCAAGCGGCATGTCTTCCAGGTATCCGAAGGCATAGGGATTGGTAAGCGGGCCGTGCTTTCCCCAGCTTTTTTTGAAGTACGAACCCTGTTTGAAGTAAGGCCCTCTTCCATAGCCGTTCGTTCCTGAGAAAACCCTGCCTTTTGCGTCTATTTCTACGTTGAAGGTATTGCCGCCGCCTTCGCCATAGATTTCGAAGACCTGGCTGACGGGATGGTAGCGCCAGATTGCCTGGCCGCTGAATTTGACATTTTTAGAAACTTTGGAAGAAATATTTGCCGTTGTCGTGCTTCCCTGCGCGCCGTAAATCCAGCCGTCAGGTCCCCAGCGAAGGCTGTTGGCTACTGCATGCGTATCTTCCAGACCGAAGCCGGAAAGGTGTACTTCAGGATCGCCTTCCGGGATGCCGTTATCGTCGCGGTCGTGATAAGCCAGTAAATAGGGGGGGCTGAGCACCCAGATTTTCCCTTTTCCGGGCAGCACGCTGGTAGTGATGTTCAGCCCGGTAATTGCGTCAGTGGATTTTTCGTAGTGGCCGTCGCCGTCCTTGTCTTCGAAGAAAGTGATCCTGTCTGCTCCTTTCTGGTCTGTGGGCGGCGGAGCAGGAACTTTGTCAAACTGCAGCCGCAGGTGATTGTCTACCCCGACTATCTTCAAGCCTTTCGGGTAGGGGTACTGGTTATATTGTACTACCCAGAGACGTCCTTTGTGATCGAACTTCATTTCTACCGGTTGGAAGATGCGTGGTTCGGCCAATACCAGGTCGATTTTCAGCTCCGGCGTTACTTTGAACTTCTGAAGCGCTTCCTCCGGTTTGAGCGGCTGAGACTCGTCGGTCAGCGCTCCGCGGCCCTCGAACCGGCGCAGGTGTTCGGAAACTTCCTCGTTTACGCCAAGCTTCCCCACGTCCGTGTTGCCCGGTTTTTGAGGACCGCAGCTGTTGAGGCCGATCAGGAAAGCGCAAAGAAAAAGTGAGCAGGATCTTGCAAACGTCATGTTTGAAATATGGATGAAAGAGTTTAGTGACCCGGGGCTTCGAAAGGTGAACCCAGGTTACAATTAATGCCTTTTCTTAGAGTGATATACTGATCGGGACTGAAATTTTTTCAGGATTTTATTCCGTTTGACCGGGGCGGCCCGGTAGCGTTAAATTCATAGCCGGCGGTGTCCGGTAACAGGAGGATTTTTTGAAGGATCCTGAAAAAAATGAAATATTTACTAGGGATATTCCGCACTTTCTTGACTATAGGATCAGACTACCTGCTAAACCTGTAATTAACCATGTACAAAAGGCTGTCAGACGAGGAACTGGTTGCATATCTGATCAATGGAAACCAAAGGGCTTTCGAGGCGATCTATGACCGTTTCTGGTTCAGACTGTACGGAATTGCATACCAGGAGGTAGGGACGAAAGAGGAAGCGGAAGAGATTCTTCACGACGTTTTTGAAAGTCTGTGGACCAGGCGCGAAGAAGTGACGATCCGGAATTTGAGCGCTTACCTGGTGGTGGCAATCAAACACCGGGTGACCAATTATATCAAGTCATGCATCACCCACCGGAAGTACCAGGAGTATCTGATCCTGAATGAAATCCAGCAAACGTACGCAACCGAGGAAATCGTGCTTTTTTCGGATTTGTCAAAAGCCGTTGACGAGGTAATGAAGAAACTGCCGGAACGAACAGGAGAGATTTTCAGAATGAGCCGTTTTGAAAACCTGCCGGTCAAGGAAATTGCCAGCAGGTTCAACATTACGGAAAAAGGAGTGGAGTATCATATTACGCAGTCGCTAAAGGTTCTGAGGGAACAGCTTAGGTTCTATCAAACAAATAACTAACCCGTTGAGGTGTATTAGATGAACAGACACGATTTTGACAGACTGCTCCAGAAATATCTTGCCGGAGACTGCAACGAGGAGGAGGCCCGCCAGGTGGAGATGTGGTCTGATAATGTGTTATCAAATAGCAAGATACGGCTTGATGAGGCCGAGAAAAGCCGGATGAAGCGCCGGTATTGGAAAAGGATTTCGTCTGAAGTGCTCGGAAAAGAACCGCTCTGGAGACGCCTATTTTTTTTTCCTCAGGGGATAGCAGCCTCTGTTTTGGTGGCGGGATTGCTTGCATTCGGGATCTTTAGCTATTACGGGCAGCACCCGAAGGAAAAGATGGGGGATCGGGGAGCTTCAGGCGAGCTGACGACGAATACCCAGGAGGGAATTATCACTTTTCAAACAGAAGGCAAGCCCCAAAGCCTGACCCTGGGCGACGGTACCCTGATTACGCTGGGCAAGGGGAGCAGTATCCGCTACCCGGCGAAGTTTGATGATCATTTACGGGAAGTTTACCTGGAAGGAGAAGCCTTTTTTAAGGTAAAGCGGGATGAGAAAAAACCCTTTCTCGTATATAGCGGAGGGTTGATCACCCGGGTATTGGGAACTAGTTTCAACGTCAAGTCCTCCGTTAAAAGCGGGAAGGTGGAGGTAGAAGTAGTTTCAGGAAGTGTTTCGGTCTACGAGAATAACAAAAAGCAGTCGCTTCAGGATGCGGTGATTCTGACACCCAACCAGAAAATAACTTTTGAGCCCGCAAAAAGGGTCATGCATACGGAACTCGTCGAGGAACCCGTATTTATCAACCCGCCTGAACGGCTTTCCGATTTTATTTTCGAGGACAGTCCCATCACGGAGGTAGTGACGCGGCTTTCCCGGCATTTCGAGGTAAAGATACAATATGATTCGAGCGCGTTCGCCGGCTGCGTTTTTAACGGCGATTTAAATGGATTACCGCTCCATAATCAACTGAACCTGATTTGCAGGTCTATCAATGGTAATGTAGAGCTTCTGGGAAACGAGTATTTTCTCAGGGGCGAAGGCTGTGGTGATAACGGAAAATAAAATTCAGCGATTACACGAACCCCTTAACCTTAACCCATCCCGAGCCTATGCTTTAAACAAAGAAGATGTCTGAGACAGACAACTGAATCGCCCGGTTGTTGTCAAAAAAACATTCCGAAAGCGTGCCAGCGCCTCCGGAATGCAAGATTTGCTTTTGCCATTGTTTACAACAAAAACTTCTAAAAGTATGAAAAAAAGTATACCGCTACAACGGTTAATTCTGAAAGCTATGCAGTTGACTGTTATTCAGCTTGTAATTGCCATAACGTTCTGTGGTGTTTCGCTGGGGCATGTTTCGAAGGCCCAGGAAGTGCTTTCTCAGAAGATTTCACTGGAAGTTGAGGGCGCCGAACTGAGAAAAATCCTGAGCCAGATAGAAAAGCAGGCGAAGGTTAAATTTGTATACAGCTCGCAAAGTATACAGGTTCAGCAACGTGCCTCGCTGACGGCGATTGACCGCTCACTCTCCAATGTGCTCGACCAGCTGCTTAACCCGCTGCACGTTCAGTACGAGGTGCTTGACTCAAGGATCCTGCTCAGGAAAAGGGCTTTCGATAAGACCGGGGAAGCAACCGCCGCCAAGATCGCGTTTATGGACCGGGAGGTGCGGGGAGTCGTGAAAGACGAGACCGGCGTAGGATTGCCCGGTGTTAGCGTAGTTATCAAGGGAACGCAGCAGGGTACCATCACCGGAAGCGACGGAGACTACCAGCTCAATGTACCGGATGGCACCGCTACCCTGGTCTTCTCTTTCGTGGGTTTTGTTACGAAAGAAATTGTGGTGGCGAACCAGACCCGCGTGGACGTATCGCTGACGGTCGATAACAAATCGCTGGAAGAAGTCGTGGTGGTGGGTTATGGTGAGCAGAAAAAAGTAAACCTTACCGGCGCGGTGGCGACGGTAGGATCGGAAGTAATTCAAAGCCGGCCGGTCGGTAATCTCGGCCAGGCCCTGCAGGGAACTATCGCGAACCTGAACGTTTCCCAGTCCAGTGGTGCGCTGGGTGGCGGTACTGCCTTCAATATTCGCGGAAATACGTCATTGAACGGCGGCGGGCCGCTGATCCTGGTGAACAACATTCCGATGGATGTCAATCAGCTCAATCCTAATGATATAGAAAGTGTTACCGTGCTGAAAGATGCCGCGTCAGCAGCCATTTACGGCGCGAGGGCGGCTTTCGGCGTCGTTTTGATTACCACCAAAAGCGGCAAGAAGGATACCCGGCCACAGGTTTCGCTGTCCATGAACTATTCGGTCAATACGCCGGTGGTGAAGTTTGAGACGATGGACGCTATGGAACGGATGACCTATATGAACGAGGCCAATAACCGCGTCAACGGGCGCCCCTATTACCAGTTCGACGAGTATTACGAGGCTGCCATACGGGCGCACTACAATGATCCCAGCCAGCCGGAAACTTTTCAACACCCCAATGAAGGGCCCAACGTGTATGCCTTTTCGGCCAACACAAACTGGCCTAAAATATTGCTGCGTGACAACTATCCCATGCAGCAGTACAACGCGACGATATCCGGCGGGTCAGACAGGTTTGACTATTATACGTCTGTCGGGTATTTCAAGGCAAGAGGTATTACGCGCAACTTTGACGAGAAGTTCTCACGGTACAACGTGATGAGCAACCTGAATTATGATCTGGCGAAATGGATGCGTGTCGGTGCCAAAATATCGGTAAATGCCAGCAACAAGCACTATCCGCCGAACGACAATGTCAATAATTTCGATGAAAACCGGAACATGTTCCAGGTGCATCAGTGGGCGAACTGGCCGGTTTATCTGCCCGACGGCAAATATGCTTCGCTGGGATCAGTACCCAACGTGGTGCAGATGCACAAAGAGGGCGGGTACCGCGACCGGGATGTGTTTGACGCCTGGATGACCGGGCTGGTAAAGCTCACACCCATCAAAAACGTATCCTTTAACCTCGATTATTCATTCAACTTCAAGGACACCCTCGAAGTGGATTACCGGAGAAGGCTGCCTATGTACGATCGCGCCGGTCTCAGCGGTTATTACCCTTACACCAACCCGAGCTCTGTCCAGAGGACCAATAAAAACAACCGGTACTATGTATTCAATGCTTATGCAGACTATGCGAATACATTTGCTGAAAAGCACTACCTGAAAGTAATGGTTGGTTTCAACCAGGAGAATGCCTCCAATCGCCTTTATTCTGCCCGCAGAGAAAAGCTGATCGTTGAAACCATGCCCTTTATGAACCTGGCATACGGCGAGCGTTTTGCAAATGACGGGCAAACGGAATATGCGATACGCGGAGCTTTTGGCCGCCTGAACTATAGCTACGCCGACAAATATCTCCTTGAATTCAATGGCCGCTACGACGGCAGTTCTAAATTCCCGAAAAGAGACCGTTTTGCCTTTTTCCCGTCCATCTCTCTGGGCTGGCGTCTGGACAATGAGAATTTCCTGTCCGGGATCAGGAACACTTTCAATCTTTTGAAATTGAGAGGGTCCGTAGGAAACCTGGGTAACCAGAACATCGACGGGATGGGTTACTATCCTTACATCGCTACCTATGGAGCCGGCCTGGGCGGCTACCTGCTGTCCGGCGACAACCAGATGGCCGTGTATGCCCCGGGACTGGTCAGTCCGAACCTTACCTGGGAAACGGTAACGCAGAAAAATATCGGCATTGATTTCGCGGTGCTCGAAAACCGTCTGAATGCCACTTTCGACGTCTATCAGCGGGATACCAAAGACATGCTGACCAAATCTGTTACGCTCCCCGCCGTACTGGCGGTAGGTGAACCGAGGGCGAATGCCGCAGACCTCAGGACAAGAGGTTTCGACCTGACCCTTAACTGGAACGACCAGGTAGGGAAGGTACGTTACGGCGTCACCTTGCTTTTGTCCGACTATAAAGCCCGCATCACCAGGTTCAGCAACCCGGCCGGCCTGATCGCTGACCACTACGTGGGCCGTAACATCGGTGAAATCTGGGGCCTGGAGACCGGTGGTATTTTCCAGACCGACGAAGAAGCCGCCAAACTAGACCAGTCCCAGATTGCCGGAAGGAAGCGCGAGGCCGGTGACCTTTGGTTCGTGGACCAGAACGGAGACGGAAAAATTACCCGGGGAAAACAGACGCTTGACGACCACGGTGATATGAAGATTATCGGGAACAATACGCCGCGCTATAGCTATGGCTTCCGCGGGAACCTGTCCTGGAAAGGTTTCGACCTGGATATCTTCTTCCAGGGAGTGGCAAAACGTGATATGCAGATCGCCGGTAACTATTTTGTGGGACAATATAACGACGAGTGGAGTGTACAAGGGAAAGTCGGGACGGACTGGTGGTCGCCTACCAACCGCGACGCCTATTTTCCCCGCCCGCTTATCACCGGTGGTACTGACGTCACTACCACGCAGACCCGCTATTTGCAGAATGCCGCCTACCTCCGGCTGAAGCAGCTCACGCTTGGTTACACGATCCCGGCGATTATTACCGAAAAACTGGGTATGAAGCGCATGCAGCTCTATTTCTCCGGCAACAACATGTGGGAAGCTACAAAGATGATCCGCATTGCCGACCCGGAGCAGTCAAGCGCAATGTCTTACCCGCTCAACCGGGCGTTCTCAGTAGGGGCAAACATCGGGTTTTGATTTGAAGAGAAGGTATGAGCCACAAGGTAGCAGGTATACAGGTAAAGCTACATACGCTGATACCGCGGCTCACACCTGACAACTTTATAAAATATCATGAAATAGCTTTGAGATAACAGGTCTGAGTTGCCGGGCGCGAAAGCCTAAGCCTTCCGACATTGCGGCTCATTCCTCATCCCTCACGGCTCACAACTCTAGTCACATGAAAGCGAAGAAATATATAGGGATAATTTTTCTGGCTGCTGCGCTTGGCGCTTGTAATGACGATTTCCTGGAAAGGTATCCGTTGGATCAGATCAATGACGCAAGTTTCTGGACCAGTGCTTCCGATGTGGAAATGTACGCCAACCAGTTTTATGTCACACTCCGGGATCCGCACTTAAACTGGCGGCTTGACGACAATTCCGATAACAATGCTCCGGGCTCGCGCAACCCGGTCTCGTGGAATGAATATACGTTGCCGGCCAGCGGCGGCGGCTGGGGAAAAGGCGACTGGCTACAGATTCGCAACTGTAACTTTGCCCTCGAACGGATCGCCAAAATGCAGCCCAGTCCTGCACTTTTGGTTGCAGAGGCGGAAATCAGGTTTTTTAAAGCTTTTCACTACTTTAAAAAAGTGAAAATGTTCGGGGATGTCCCCTGGTTGGACACCTCGCTTGAAGTAGGCTCCGCAGATTTGCAGAAAGCGCGTGATACCCGCCAGCTGGTGGTGGCCAACATCATGAAAGAGCTCGATTTTGCCGTTAAAAACCTGCCGGCCGTCTCGCCCGCCGACCGGTTGACCAAATATGCGGCCCTGGCGCTGAAAGTGGATGTAGGACTTTTTGAAGGTACCTTCAGGAAATACCACGGGGTGGGCGGGGAGTTCCTCCCTTTGCTGAGGGAATCGGCCGCCGCTGCCGAAGAAATCATCACCTCGGGCGCGTTCAGCGTTTACTCTACCGGTAAGCCGGACCAGGATTATTTTGACCTTTTTGTACAATACGAATTGAAAGGGAACCCGGAGGGGATCATGGTACAGCGTTTCCTGGAAGCCAAACGCATGCACAATGACGTTCGGGCGTTGGGCGAGCAACGGACCGGTTATACCAAGGACTTCGTGGACGGGTACCTCTGTAAAGACGGGTTGCCTATCGCGCTGAGTCCGCTTTATAAAGGCGACAAAGTATTCGGAGACGAATTCGTAGGCCGTGATCCGCGCATGCAGCAGTCCGTTTACAACAAAGACCGCATCTACCGGATTTATGGTGACGGATCGCTCGAGTATCGTCCGATGCCGGAATTTGATAACAACTACGTAACTACCAGCTACTACATTCTGAAAGGATTCTCGCCGCACGAAAGAGACCGGCTCCAGAATCAGTGTGTGATCGACAACTTTATCTTCCGCTACGGAGAGGTACTGGTGAGCTATGCTGAAGTAAAAGCAGAGCTGGGCGAAGCCGACCAGGCGGTGCTGGATAAATCGGTGAACCTGCTTCGTGCACGAGTAGGAATGCCTGCTTTGAAAGCTACAGTGGGTTTCGTTGACCCTAACTGGCCGAACTGGGAAGTAGCGGTTTCGCCGCTTATTAACGAAATCAGGCGTGAGCGCCGGATAGAACTGGCTGGTGAAGGAAAACGTTGGGATGACCTGGTACGCTGGAAAGCAGGAAAGCTGTTGGATAACCCGAAGACCTACCAGGGAGCGCGTGACCCGGCAACCGGGAATTACCGCATCATTTACCCCGGCTTTACCCGCACATGGAACGACCGCCTGTACCTGTACCCGATTCCGACCCAGGAGCTTGCGCTGAACCCGTCGTTCAAGCAAAACCCGGGTTGGGAGTAAGATAGACGGTGTCTTTCGGAGCATGCACTTGTATGCTCCGGAAGATTTCTCTTACCTTTACCGATTCCTAAACTCAGAACCTGTCCGCATCCCGGATGCGGGCGTATTAACATGCTGTATATGATGAATGATCGTTTGATCAGGTTGGCCTGCAGACTCATAATCTGTGTCCTGACAATTGGCCCGACCGGTCTTTTAGCGACTACCCGGCCTGCAGAAGGTTCGCTTAAAATAGGTTGGTCTTCAACTGATATAACACCACAAAAACCGGTTCTAATCGCAGGGCAGTTTCATGCGCGGTTGTCGGAAAGCGTAATGGACCCGCTCTACGCCACTGTGCTGGCGCTTGAGTCCGGTCAGGGTGGAAAGACAACCCGTACCATCCTGGTTGGCTGCGACCTGATCGGCATTCCGGACGGAATGAGAGATGCCTCTAACCTGCGCGACAGGGTCCGGGAGCTGGTTGTAGGCAAGGCGCCGGAGCTGACCGGGACTGATATTACACTCAACGGCTCACATACCCACACCGCGCCGCTTTCGTCGGCGGAAGATGTAAACGATATTTACGGAGTCCCGCTGGAAATGATCTCATCGGGAAAGCCGGTGATGAGTCCGAAGGACTATATGGAATTTGCCGCCCAAAGAATAGCAGAGGGAGTCGTGAAAGCCTGGAAAAACAGGAAACCGGGTGGGATCAGCTTTGGGCTGAGCAAAGCGGTGCTGGGTCACAACAGGCTCCAGGTTGACAAAACTGGCAAATCGCTGATGTACGGCAACACGAGCAGGCCCGAGTTCAGCCATATTGAAGGCTACGAAGATCACAACCTGAACCTGATTTATACCTGGGACCAGGCGGGGAAACTGACCGGCGTGGTGGTAAACGCCGCCGTCCCCTCACAGGTTACCGAGAGTATGTACCAGATCTCCGCCGATTACTGGAACGAAACCCGTGCCCTGCTTCGGGAAGAACTGGGGAAGGAGCTTTATGTGCTGCCGCAGGTAAGCGCCGCCGGCGACCAGTCGCCGCACCTGATGTGGGAAACCAAAGCGGAAGAGCGGATGCAGAAGCTTATGGGGATAGGTAATGAAGGGGTCGGGCGCTCAAGCCTGGCCAGACGCCGCCAGCTTGCGCGCTACGTTACCGACGGGGTGAAGGCGATTTTGCCCTACATGAAAGCGAATATCGACTGGAACCCGGTCTTGTCCCAAAAAACGGAAACGGTCCGGCTGTCGAGGCGGTTGCTGGGGGAAAAGGATCTGGAGGATGCCAGGAAAGAAATAGCCGAGTGGCAGCCCAAATATGAAAAAATGCTGGCAGAGGCCCGGGCAAATCCCGAGATGACCAAAAAGCCGCGCTGGTATACCAATATCACCATTGCCAATACCCGCTTTCGCCGGGGACAATCCGTTCTGGAGCGATACGAACTGGAAAAAAAGAGTGCCAAACTGGGGGTAGAGCTGAAAGTAATCCGGATTGGAGATATGGCCATTGCCAGCAATCCTTTTGAGCTTTATCTCGATTATGGTATCCAGATGAAAGTGAAGAGCCCTGCCGTACAGACATTTATCGTGCAGCTTACGGGTGCGGGCACTTACCTGCCTACGCAGCGATCCATCAATGGCGGCGCTTATGGCGCTGTTCCCGCAAGTACTTTATTCGGCCCGGAAGCAGGCAATGAGCTGGTTGAAAAAACGGTGTCGATGCTGAAAGAGCTGTGGTGAGAAAATCGGATACTAACAAGCAAAAAAAAATGATACGTATTTTTACTCTATTCCTGACCTTTTTGTCGGCAGGTGCGATTGCTTCCAATCTTTATGTCGGAAGGAGCAGTGTCGACATTACCCCCAAATTGCCGGTTGCCGTCACCGGGCAGTTTCACCTCCGTATTGCGAAAGAAGCCGAAACTCCCCTTACCGCCAACATACTGGTAATTGAAACCCGGGAGGGCAGCGTGTCAGAAGACCTCGCTGTTATGGTTTCCTGCGATGTGCTTTACATACCTACCGATGTGATCAAACTGGTGCGCGATGAAGTAGCAAAAAGGGTAAAAGGACTCGATATAAGTAAAATTGTTTTAAACGCTACCCATACCCATACGGCGCCTGTTCTACGGGAAGGAGAATATGCAATCCCCAAAAACGGGGTAACGCAGGTGCAGGAATACCGGAAATTTTTTGCCGAAAAAATTGCGGATGGAATTTCGGCGGCCTGGAACCAGCGCGAGGAGGCCGGCGTGGCCTGGGGGCTTAGCTATGCCGTGGTAGGTTACAATCGCCGCGTAGCTTATTCAGACGGCACCTCGGGCATGAGCAGCAAAACCGACCTGCCCGAGTTCAGGAACCTGGAAGGTCCTGAAGACCACGACATCAATACCCTGTTTTTCTGGAACAAAAGCGGACAGTTGATAGCTATGGTGATTGGAGTTGCCAGCCCGTCGCAGGAAGTTGAAGGCAGGGCAGCGGTACACGCCGACTATTGGGACGCGGTCAGAAAGGAGATTCACGGCAAATACGGCCGGCAGGTTTGTGTGCTGGGCTGGCTTGGCGCCGCGGGCGATCTTACGCCCCATATCCGCTACCGCCAGGCAGCCGACGACCGCATGCGTGAGCTCCGTAAGCTGAACCGCCTTGATGAGCTTGCCAGAAGGATTGTGCTGGCGGTCGATGAGTCCTATGAAACGGTAAAAAATGATCGGCACAATACGTTGCCTTTGGTGCACAAAACCGAGCGCCTGACGCTGCCGGAACGATTGGTAACGGAGCGTGACTACCTCGCCGCCAAAGCATCGGTGGAAATGGCGAAAAGTAAAATTGAGGCCGATCCGAAGGAAGCCGACAAATTATACCGGCGTATGACCTGGGAAGGCGAGACATTGCGTCGCTATGAACGGCAACAGAAAGAGCGGCAACCCGGCTACGATATGGAGCTACATGTAATCCGTCTCGGCGACGTGGCCATTTGTACCAATGAATTTGAATTGTTTTCCGATTTCGGTATCCGCATGCAGGCCAGGAGCAAGGCGCTCCAGACTTTTGTTGTACAGCTTGCCGGAAGCCCGGAATGGGGATCGTACCTGCCCACTGAAAAGGCGGTTAAGGGCGGCGCCTACAGCGCAGTGATTCATAGCTGCCGGATTGGGCCTGAAGGCGGGCAGGTATTGGTGGACCGTACTGTGGAGTTGCTGGATGAGCTGTGGAAGTAAGTGTTGTTTTTTAGTGCCCGATAAAAAGAGTTTTGTATTTGTATCTCCCATTTTATTGATCAATATGATGCGAAAGCTGTTCTTACTCCCCTTTTTTTGTTTGCTGTGCCTCCGGCTGGTCGGGTCGGAGTTGTATGTAGGTACGGCTACAGTCGATATCACCCCCCCGCTGCCGGTTGCACTGATGGGACAATTTAACCTCAGAATAGCGAAGGAAGCGCAAACGCCGATTTCCGCCAGCGTGCTGGCGCTGGAGAACAGGAATGGAGGGAAGACCGAAGAATTTTCGATTATGGTATCCTGCGATCTGGTCTATATCTCTGCCGGGATACGCGACCGGGTGCGGGCAAAAGTGAAAAAGCAACTTCCGGACCTCGACGTTTCAAAAGTGGTTTTGAGCGCCACGCATACGCACACCGCGCCGGTGCTGGAAGACGAAACCGACGACTATTCTTTTTTGTATGCAGTTCCGAAGGAGGGGGTCACCAGCCCCGCGCAATACAAAGAGTTTTTCAGCGACCGTGTTGCGGATGCAGTGGTAAAAGCCTGGAAAAGCCGGGCACAGGGTTCAGTTACCTGGGGTCTCGAAAGGGCCGCCGTTGCCTATAACCGCCGTGCGCATTACAGCAGCGGAAAGACCGTGATGTACGGAAACACCAACCAACCCGATTTTATCAACCTGGAAGGTTATGAAGACCATGATATCAATACGCTTTTTTTCTGGGACAAAAGTAAAAAGCTGATCGGGCTGGCAATCAATGTTCCCTGCCCGGCCCAGGAGGTGGAGCACCGCTCTTTTGTAAACGCTGATTTCTGGCATCCTACCCGTACTGCTTTGCGTAAGAAGTATGGTGCAAATCTGTGTATACTCGGATGGACCGGGGCCGCCGGTGACCAGTCGCCGCACCCCATGTACCGCAAAAAAGCAGAGGAGAGAATGCGTACCCTCGGGAAGTATGACCGCATGGAAGACATTGCGGGGAGGATCAACCGGGCCGTAGACCGCACGCACGAAGTGATCAGGAGCCAGGCGACTTCGGATGTTAAATTGGTCCATCTCGCTAACAAAATTCAGCTGCCTATGCGCATCATTACCGACGCCGAGTATGAAGAATCAAAGCTGGTGGTGAAAGAATGTGCGGAGGCAATCGCAAAAGATCCTAAGAAGACCGATGATCTGAACGCAAAAATGACCTGGTTCAATGATGTGGTAAAACGCTACGAGCGGCAGAAAACCAATCCTAACCCTTTGTACGAAACAGAAGTACACGTGATCCGGATCGGAGACGCTGTTATCTGCACCAACCAGTTCGAGCTGTTTACTGATTTCGGTATCAGGATTCAGGCCAGGAGCAAAGCGCTCCAGACTTTTGTGGTTCAGCTGGCAGGACCGGGTTCTTACCTCGCTACGGATAAAGCCGTCAAGGGCGGTGGGTACAGCGCGGTATGTCAAAGTAACATTGTGAGCCCCGAAGGCGGCCAGGTACTGGTAGAGAAAACATTGGAGTTCATTGATCAGGCCTGGAAATAGCGGGCCGCTTCCGGAGAGAATATATGAAAAAGATGCGCAGTAATATCAGGAGCCTGTATGCGGGAACAGCCCGTTGGCGGTTCGCATGTACGGTCGGGATGTTGCTTTTTATGGCGATTCCCGGCCGGGCCCAGGTTTTCAGGGCGGGAGCTTCGGTAGTAGATGTTTCACCCAAACTTGGTCAGGGAATAGTGGGTAATTTTATCGTACCGCCTGCTACCCATATCCACGACCCGCTTTCGGCCCGCAGCCTGGTGCTGGATGACGGGGAGACGAAGCTTGTCTTTGTTGTGGTAGATAATGTGGGCGTAGATCAGCCTGTTTTCGACGAAGCCGGCAAGATGATCCGGCAGGAAACCGGTATCAACCCGGCCCAGGTATTGATGTCCGCCACCCATACCCATTCCGGCGTATCCGCCAGCGGTGACGGCGAGCGGTTCAGAAAGGACCGGAAAGGAATTTTGCTTGACGACTACCAGAAATTTTTGGCGCGGCGAATTGCCGATGGGGTACGCATCGCCGTTAATAACCTCGAACCCGCGCGGATCGGGTGGGGAAGCGGAAGCGTGCCGCAGCATGTGTTTAACCGGCGCTGGAAACTGAAAAATGAAGTCAGGAATCCCTTCGGTCAGATGGATGCAGCAATGTTCAATCCCGGGGTGAACAATGCGAACAAAACCGAGCCGGCAGGAACTACCGACCCTGAAGTAGCTTTCCTTTCGGTTCAGTCTGTCAATGGAAGGCCCATCGGCCTGCTGGCCAATTACTCGCTGCACTATGTGGGGGGCGTGCCCACCGGTCATGTTTCAGCAGACTATTTTGCACTGTTTGCCGGTAAGCTGGCCAGGCACCTGGGGCAACAGCAACAGTTTCCGCCTTTTGTGGGCTTTCTGACCAATGGAACCTCCGGTGATGTCAATAATATCGATTTCAGTAAACAGGGCAAAGCCTACGGGCCTTATGAAAAAATGAATATCGTGGCTGAAGATGTGGCGCGGGAAGTGTTGCGTGTATATCAGAATATTGAATACAGGCCGCATGTAAAGCTCCGTTCGGTCCGGTCCGAGATACCGATAAAGGTGCGGAAGCCTTCCCGGGAGCTTTATGAACGCTCCAAATCGGTAAGAGACAGCCCGTCCGACAAAAAATTTGAACATTCCCTGGAGCGTGTTTTCGCCGACCGGGCCATTCATATTTATGAAGACTGGCCTGCCGAAATTGCGGTTCCGCTACAGGTTTTCAAAATCGGCGAGTGGGGGGTACGGGCGGTTCCCTTCGAAGTTTTTACAGAAACGGGCTTGGATCTGAAAAAGACGAGCCCTTTTAAAAACAGCTTTACGATTTCCCTCGCAAATGGTTGTTACGGCTACCTCGCACCACCGGCGCAACATCGGCTCGGCGGCTATGAGACCTGGCTGACGGTGACCAAAGTCGAGGAGACGGCCTCGGAGAAAATCGTGGCGGAACTGACGAAGCTTTCGGATTCGCTCCGTTGACAGGTGTCCGCCCCAGTTAAGTTGCTCAATCAAAATTTGTCAGTGTGGTGCGCCCGGGCTCCCCGGGCGGCTGCCAGAAAATAATGTCCGATGACGAAGTACCTCTTGCCTCTTGCCCTGGTGTGTTCCCTGACCTGGACCGCCTGCGAAAATAAAAAAGAAAAGGTCACCTCACATGAAGGTTCTCTTTCTCCTGCTGAAGCCCTGAAATCCTTCGAGCTGGAACCCGGCTTTAAGATCGAGTTACTTGCGTCCGAACCGCTGGTCGCGAGCCCGGTGGATATGGAAATTGATGAAGATGGGCGGATGTATGTGGTGGAAATGCCCGGGTATCCCCTTGATAAAAGTGGTACCGGCAAAATCAAGCTGCTCAGCGATACCGATGGCGACGGTGTGATGGACAAAAGCGTGGTGTTTGCTGAAGATCTTACGCTGCCCAACGGAATCATGCGCTGGAAAAAAGGTGTAATTGTTACGGACGCGCCTGATGTACTTTATCTCGAGGATACCGACGGCGACGGGAAGTCGGACGTAAGAAAAAAGCTGCTGACCGGTTTTTCGCTCTCCAACCCGCATGTGAACGTCAACAACCCTATCTATGGGCTGGATAACTGGGTGTATCTTTCGCACCTTGGCGCTATCGGGACCCGGAAATACGGCACCGAATTTGGCGATACCGGGAGCGAAGTCCACTTTGCAGACCAGGCCGGCGGGCCGCAGCTCCCCAAAAATGCGAGCAGCAACAACGTTCGTTTCCGGCCGGATTCCCGTGAGCTGGAGCTGGCTTCTTCCAGGAGCCAGTTCGGCCATACTTTCGATCGCTGGGGGAGCCACCTGCTTACCCACAACCAAAACCATATTTACCACGAAGTAATTGCGGCGCGCTACCTGGCCAGGAACCCTTCGCTCGTTGTGTCAAACGCAACACAGCCGATTTCTGACCACGGAGATGCCACCGAAGTTTTCCAGATTACGACCAATCCCGACCGCCAGTTATTTACACCGGTGGGGGTTACAACTTCTTCGAGCGGGATTACCGCCTACCTGGGCGGATTGTTCCCAGCGCCATACGATGGAAATGTAACTTTCGTAGCAGAGTCGGTCAGTAACCTGGTCCACGTAGATGTGCTGAAGGAAAAAGGAGCCACATTCGTTGCCGGCCGCCAGCATCCGGGGAAAGAATTCCTGGCATCGAAAGACTCCTGGTCACGCCCCGTTAACATGTATGTCGGTCCGGACGGCGCCCTGTATGTGCTGGATTATTACCGTAGAATTATCGAGCATCCCGAATGGATGTCCGATGAAGCGGTCGAGGCCGGCGGGTTATACGATGGACACGATATGGGAAGGATTTACCGCATTACGCCGACGGGCACGGGGAAGCCGGACTGGACCAAGGGAGTCTCGCTCGGCAAGTCTTCGCCCAAAGCGCTTGTTGCTCATTTGGCTGATAAAAATATCTGGTGGCGGCAAAATGCTCAGCGGTTGCTGGTCGACAGGCAGGATGTATCAATCGTGCCCGACCTGGAGCAAATGGTTAGCAGCTCGACCGTTCCCGAGGGGAGACTGCACGCACTCTGGACGCTTCAGGGGCTGAACAAGCTGAGTGCGCCGTTGATTGCGGCGGCACTGGCAGACCGGGAAGCCGGGGTCCGGGAAAATGCCGTCAGGCTGGCGGAGCTGCATCTGAAAACCGCGCCTGAGCTTGAAAAGGCACTTGTAGGCCTAGAAAAAGACCCGAGCGATAAGGTTAGGTTCCAGTTGCTTTGCACCCTTGGTTTCGTTGCTTCCGGTGAAGCGGCTGCAGTGCGGCAGCGGCTTTTGTTCAGGGATATTCAGGATGAATGGGTGCAAATCGCTGCAATTTCGGCCGATTCATCGCAAACGGTACCGCTTTTGAAAGAAGTATTGGCCAGGTACGATGCGGCCCAGCCTGCATATGGTTCGCTGGTCCGGCGTTTGACCGCAATGGTAGCGGCCGGCCGGGATTTGGGCGAAGTGCACCAACTGGTCCGCATGGCGCTCTCGGGGAAAGGCAAGCAGCGGGAAGCCGCCGTGTTGGAAGGATTGGCCCAGGGGGTAAAAAGGAGAAAAGATGCGACGAATATCCTGGCTTCGGAACTTCCTTCCCTGGTAGACGCAGCGTTGACGCATCCTGTCAGCGAGGTCAGAAAGGCGGCGCTGGACGTGTTGAAGTCGGGAAAACCCATGCCGAAGGCGTTACTGACTGCCAGTCTCCAGCGGGCGGAGAAGGTGATCGGGAATACCTCACTGGCCGCTGCCGACAGAAGCCTTGCCGTAAGTCTGTTCGGATTGGATGAAAATCTTCCCGCCCATATTGACTTCCTCAAGAAATTGATTCAACCAAAAGAAGAGCCTGAAGTCCAGATGGCGGCCATCCGTATGCTTGACAAAGTGCCGGGAAAGGAAACCGGGGCATTCGTTTTGTCGAAATGGGAGAGCCTGACCCCTGATGTCCGCGATGCGGCCCTGGATCTTTTCATTACAGACAAAGAGCGGGTACCGCTGTTGCTTGACGCGATTGAGACCGGGAAGGTACAATCTTCGGGGCTCGGGTACCTGCGTGGCGTGCGGTTGATGAGCCATTCAGACGACGCGCTCAGGGACAGGGCGCGCGCCTTGCTGACCGGCGGGGAAGATAAAGAAAAAGCGATTAAAGAGTACCAGAAATCACTGGAGTTGACGGGAGATCCGAACAAAGGGATGCAGGTATTTGTGCAACATTGTTCCATTTGCCACCAGGTGCGCGGCGAAATGGGCGTGGTTTTCGGTCCTGATCTCGGAACAGTACACAACTGGCTGCCCAAAGACCTCCTTGCGAACATCCTGGATCCTGCACTGGCTATGGCGCCGGGTTACGATTACTGGGGGATCACGCTCAACACCGGCGAGACCATCCAGGGAACCATCGCCAGCGAAACGTCCTCGGCCATCCAGCTCAGGCAGGCGCCCGGTGTGGAGCGAACGGTCAACCGCCAGGATATTCAGTCGATTCAGACCCTGAAAATGTCGCCGATGCCAAGCTTCGCCGGACAGATTGAACAACAGGCAATGGCAGACCTCATCGCGTTTTTAAGAAACAGCAGGCAGCAAAATAAATAGCTATGAGGTTTGAGCGGTGAGGTGTGAGGCATGAGCTTTACCCTCACACCTCAAACCTCACACCTCAAACCTATTAAACAAATGAACAGGAAGGCATTTTTGAAGACCGGTTTGCTGGCCGGTGGGGCGGTACTTACGGGACTGGGCGACAAAGTAGCAGCTGCTGCAAGGCAGGCGCCGGTGGCTCAGCCCTTTAAAACCAAGTTTTCGCCTGAATTCGGCATTTTTGCGGACGCGGCCGGAAACGATGTGGTCGACCAGATCAAGTGGGGTTTTGACAACGGGTTCAGGGCCTGGGAAAATACTTACCTGATCCGGAGACCGGTGGCGGAGCAGGAGCGGATCAGCCAGGCGGTACAGAAACTGGGCATGGAATTTGGCCAGTTTGTAGGCGTTTTTACTTTTGATGCGGTTTCTTTCGCCGGCCGGGACAAGGCTATCCGCGAAAAAGTACTGGCCGATATGCGGGCGTCAGTGGAGGTGGCCAAAAGGATGAATACCAAAATTATCCACAATGTGCTGGGTAAAGCCGATCCCAACCTGCCGTGGGATTTTCAGATGGCCAACGCGATTGAGCTGCTGAAGCGTGCGGCCGAGATTTACGAACCGCATGGTATGGTAATGGTGATGGAATCCATGAACCATAAGATTAACCATGCAGGTATGTTTTTGCATACTATTCCCCAGGCTTATGCACTTGCCAAAGGTGCTGATAGCCCGAGCGTGAAGGTGCTGTTCGACTTCTATCATGTCCAGATCCAGGAAGGAAATATTATTCCGACACTTGACTACGCCTGGGATGAAATTGCCTACATACAGATAGGGGACACACCCGGGAGAAACGAACCGACCTCAGGAGAAGTGAATTTTAAAAATATCCTGCAACACGTTTACGACAAAGGCTACAGGGGTTTTGTCGGGATGGAGCACGGAACAAGTAAGCCGGGGAAGGAGGGAGAAATGATTACGCTCAATGCTTACCGGCAAATAGACGCGAAATAGAGAGCGACCAGAGAGAACGCGTTTCCGGGCTTTTCGGAGACGCGTTCTTTTGATTATCAGCGCACGTCCGGATTGAATGGTGCAGCTGCCTCATCCGACGTCGTGCTTCTATGAAGCCTATCCTTCAGATCCAATACATTGGCCACGTTCATTTTCTTGAACACCTTTGCTTTTACCGTGCTTATGGTCGAAATCTGCCTGTTCATGACCTCTGCTATCCGCGAAACGCTCATGCCCTGCGTAAGGTAATTGGCCACTACCTCTTCCATTTTTGAAAGGTTTGTTTTTGGCGGTTCAATTTCTTCCGACTCATTATTGAGGTATTTCCATATTATCTCGTTGCTGATATATCGTTTCCCGTCGAGGACTGTATTGACGCATAACAGGAGCTCGGGCACGTCAAAATCGGCGACCAGGTAGCCGGCAATACCCAGGCGCAGCAGGCGCGGAATGGTTTTCAGGTCACTTTTATAATCGTAAAGAATAACCTTGGCCGAAGGCAACCGGGCGCTTAGGCCGGCGATTTGCTGGATGATATTCGGGTGGTCATGGCTGTTGATGCCGATCCATACCAACTCCGGCGCCTGTTCTTTGGCGAGCCCGCTTAACGCTTCAATTTCGTCTGCTTCAAAAGACGAAACCTCCGTATAGCTTTCTTTCAGCGCGGTCAACAGGCCTTTTCTAAATATTGGCCTTGCTTCAACAATAGCCATTTTCAGCTTCGCCGGATCACGGGTGTTTCCCGGGGTATTTTTGCGCATGGTTGTTGTCGTTAATTAATGTCTTTGAGGGTATAACGAACGTCGTCGACGCTCTGATGTAACTGTTTATATAATTATAAGGCAAAATAGGAGTTTTTTATATAAAATGTAGAATTTGTCTTACGATAAAAATGAACTTTTCCGACGATATGTTTATCCTGAAGACATAGAGCATCACTCCAATTATGTTGATCGGGATAGATTTTATTGAATGAAAGGCCGGATAGGAGGGACATGGATATGCCGGCCGGCAGTGAAGCGAGTCGGGAAAATACCGGAAAATTTGCTTTTCAGCTTTAGTCTTCAGCCAGGGTTTTGGAAATATTAATGGTGTAAATCCCGATAGACGGAATTGCAGCGGCGACTACGCCAATAGCTATGGCAGCAGCTAAAAGATAGATCTCTTCCGGGAGGAAAGAAAAGTTCCGGAATGAATAGTTGAAATCCCGTTCTGCGGTCTGGCTGAATAGCCACAGGCCGAGCCGGCTCAGTCCTGTACCCGCAAAAAAGCCGATCAGAGAGAGGAGAAGGCCTTCGAAGAGGAGAAGAAGAAAGAGCTTGGTACGGGTAGCACCCATAGAAAGCAATAGCGCCATCTCATATTTTCTTTCTTTAAGCGAGTTGTACAGTGATACGAATACGCTTACACCCGCAATTATCATGATGAGGAGCGCGAGTGCACGGAGCGTATCGATTCCTACCCCGAGCAGTTCGATCAGCCGGTTTATTTCAATGCTGGGCAGAGCCGTCTGCATTTTGGTGTTTTCGTTGATCATACGGGGCAGCATCATCATGGCCATCGGATTGCGAAACGAGATCAGGGCGCTCGTTACCTCTTTTTCGGCGGTATCGGCTTCCGCATGGTTTTCGTGATCTGCGTGGATATCCCATACGCTGCTGATGGGGGTAAGAATCAACTGGTCAAGTACCGATCCCGTCGGTTTGAAAATTCCTTTTACGGTATACTGGTGGTTCCCGTGAGATTCGCCTTCCTTGTCGAATCCATGAGAGCCGGCAAATGAATCACCGATTTTCAGCCCGGCGCCCTCCGCGACTTTGTAGCCGACTGTTACTTCCATTGATTTTTCGAACAGATCGCCGGCTTCGAGCTCCGCTGCAAAATGCTCCGGGTATTTTTCATTCGTCCCTACAATACGGAAGCCATGATAGTTGTCGCCCATGGAAAGTGGAATCGCGGTTTTGACCATCGGGTTGCGTGACAGCTTCTGAACCTCCGCAAGCGGGATGTTCCCGGTCGGTGCGTCAATCTGGTATACGGATGACAGAATGAGCTGCAGGGGGCTCCCTTTTGCGCCGACTACCATGTCGATACCGCGCAGATTCTTGCGGAACTGATCTTCCAGTTGTTTGTTTAGCAGCAGCAGCAGCGAAATAATGCCAATGCCCAGGGTAAGCAGGAGCGTGCTCAGGAAACTATTTAGTTTTTTATCCTTAAGATTGGCCCAACTCAGGTTCAATAGGTTCATAATGAATTAAAGCTTGTGACAGTCCGTCGATCTAGAGAAAGATCCTGTCGGTAAAAGTGTCTTTCAAACGCTGGTCGTGGGTAACCACAATGAGGCTGGCCCCGATTTTTTCCGATTGTGCTTTCAAAAGCCGGATAACCCGCTCGCAATTGAGGTCGTCGAGGTTGGAGGTAGGTTCATCGGCCAGGATGACCGAGGGGCCGTTCATCAGCGCCCTTGCTATGGAAACACGCTGCTGCTCACCCTGGCTGAGCTGAAAAGTCTTTTTCGAGAGATGCTCGGCAAAACCCAGCTCGCCGGCAAGAAACTCGGCTTTGGCGCTGTCGGTTTTTTTATCAGCGAGATAGTTGGCAATCAGCAGGTTTTCACGTACGGTAAGCGCATTCACAAAATGGGCTTTCTGGTACACAATCCCGATCTGTTCCGCCCTGAATTTTGCCAACGACCGGGGTGACATGGAGGTAACTTCCTGCCCGTCCACGGAAATCGATCCTTTCTCGGGCTTCAGCAGCATTGCCAGCAAATGGAGAAGTGTAGTCTTGCCTTTGCCGGATTGCCCCAGGATGAGTAAGGATTGTCCGTTTGGGCACGCAAAATCGGGGAAAGTGAATTTTCTCGCCGACTGGTAGGCGTATTGCAGGCTTTTTGCTTCAAGCATTACGGATTCGGATTGGTCTAGTCAAAATTAATCAAATCCCTATAAACCGGGCCATTCTGGCATGGCTTTTTCCGTGTCAACCGCAGGGACAGCGTTTTCAGAACCGCATGCCCCCGGGCGAAAGGATTATCCCGACTTTGTGTTTTTTCAATGCAATAGAGCTTCGGGATATATCGTTGTAGTCAAGTATTTGGCAAACCATGGGATACAGGGAAAATTATGAAAGTAGTATTTGGGAAGGCTGAGAAAAAGATTCAGTTCACGAGAATCGTCGCATGGGCGGTGGGTTTTTGGGCCTTCGCTATAGGGAATCAAGCCTTGGGACAGGGTTATCGCAACCAGTTTGTACCCTATTCAACGGTTGGTTTCGGGATCGGAACGGCCAATTATTATGGTGATTTCGCGCCTTACAGGCGTGTAATTGGTTCCACATTCCGAATGATGCGCTGGAGTGTGACCGGGGAATATACGCGACATTTTTCACCACGGTTTGCAGCAAGGGCTTCACTCAGCTGGATCCGGATTGCGGGCGATGATTATACAATGAATAAAAGCGGGAATGCAAACCAGAGTTTTTTTATCAGAAACCTGCATTTCAGGAATGATGTGAAGGAACTGGCGGCAGTAGGTATTTATAAGCTTACACCGGATGGCCGCAGCTACGACCGCCGTCCCCAATTCGGAGCCTACCTTTTTGGCGGTATAGCAGTGTTCGCGCATAATCCCAAGGCGCGACTGCCTGTGGAGGCGGGATCTACCGAAAAACAGCGCTGGGTGGCATTGCAGCCCCTCGGTACGGAAGGACAGGGAAGAGAAGGGCAGGAAAAATTGTATTCTTTGGTGAAGCTTGCCATCCCGGTGGGTGTGGGCCTGCGTTATAAGATCAATCCGAAGTTTGATATTGCGGCTGAGCTGGGGTTCCGTTTTACGACAACCGACTATCTGGATGATGTTTCCAAGCCTTACCCGGATCCGTCCGTATGGGCTTCCGGGGCAGACCCGGCCCAGGCGCGGCAGATGTCCTTGCGCGCGTTCGAGGTAAACCCGGCGCGTTTCCCGAAGCGGGACCGGACGGCTCTCCTCCGCGAGTATCTCGGCCTGACCGAGGCGGAAGATCCGTATGCGCAACTGAGAGCTGATCCGAGCCTGGTTACCCGCGGAAATAACAGTAAGCAGAGAGATTCCTACATGACCGGAACCATCAAACTGATTTACGTGCTCGGTCCGTCGGTTAAATGTCCGCCTTTGAAATAGAGATAAGTTCATATTTGTTGTGTTTCACCGTATATACCTCCTCTTTGCTCTTCTTGCCGGATTTCTGATAGCCCCTTTGCCGACAGTTTTCGGGCAGAAATGGGAAGTAGGGGCCGGTGTGGGCGGCATGAACTACACCGGGGACATAGCGAGGAAGCTGCAAATCAGAAATTTTCGCCCAGCAGGCAATCTCTTTGCGCGCTATAACCTGAAAAACGGATTCTCGTTCCGGGCAGAGTTCCTGGGCGGAGGTATCGCCGCCGCCGACCGCAATGCCGACAATGCGTTTCAGCAGCAGCGTGACCTTTCGTTCAAAACCCTGGTTCTCGAGGGAAACCTGGCCACGGAATATAATTTCCTGGACTACCGGGACAGCAGGAAAGCGCTCAATTGGACACCGTACGTAATGGGAGGAATCGGGTATGCGCTCTTCAGGCCCAAGCCGGATAACGGCTCCTACAAGACGTCAACCCTGGTTATCCCCTTTGGGGTAGGACTGAAATACCAGGTAAAAAGGCCCTGGGGGGTGGGTGTGGAATTCAGTGCGAGAAAAACTTTTACCGACTATCTCGACAACTTTGGCGGAAAAGAAGTGGTACCCGACAAATTCGGAAATGGAAACCCGGCATTGAAAGATATCTATTATTTCCTGGGCGTTAATGTCAGCTATACCTTCTATAAAATTGTCTGCCCCTAGGATTTCTGTTTTGCCGGCCCCTTCCGAACGCCTATCTTAGAGGTTTATTTGTGCCCTGCAGCAGGAATACCTTATGTTTGTTGACGCGTTAGAGCAAGTAGACCAGTTTACCCGAGCCATCCATTTTATTTCACGTTATTACGGCAGCGCCGAGATTATTCCCGAAACAGCGACCATGTTTTTCGTGAATGAGCAGGGCTGTGCTGTGACATGCCGCCACGTTGCCGAGAACCTTGTAAACGGTGAAGCCGTGTATGGGAAGTACCTGGGCTTTAAACGGGAATACCGGCTGTTTGAGCGGGAACGCACCGCCCAACTCGAGAAGCGCCGGCTCGAGGAGAAATATGGTCTGAAGCACGATGTGCTGATTCGTGTAAAAAACAGTTTCCCCGAAAGTGTTTCGGGCGACTACAGGCTGGTTATCCACCGGCATCCTGTGTATGATCTGGCAATCATCCGTTTTGTGGGTTACTCGGAAATCAGGTACAGGAAATTTGCCAGGTTTCTGAAAGACGAGCAGAAAGTCCGTCCCGGCAGAAGCTTATGCCGGTTGGGGTATCCGTTCCCCGAGTTTACAAACTACCGGCTCAACCGCGAAATCGACGATATAGAATGGTCTCAGGAAGGCCGTGTAGCTACTCCCGGCTTTCCCATAGACGGAATCATTACACGACAGGTGGCCGATCAGAATGGGATTTTCGGGATAGAAATGAGCACCCCCGGCCTGCGGGGCCAAAGCGGCGGCCCTCTCTTTGACACCAGGGGGGTGGTATACGGCATGCAGAGTGCTACGCAACACCTGCACCTGGGCTTTGACCAGGTAAACCGCGAGGTAATCTCCGACGGCGTAAGGAAACGTGTATCGAATTACCCTTTTTTAAATGTGGGCAGGTGCGTGCACGTCCGCGTCATCAAGGAGTTCCTTCGCATGCATGACATTCCCTTTTATGAGGAGTAGGACGGCCCTGGTTGTGCGTTTTGATCGGGGTATGGGAAAAATTGAGGGTACCTATTCCCGGGAAATATTTATTTGCTAAGTTGCGGGCTCCGATGATGTGGGTAGGGAGGTGTGGTGATGAGGAGATGTGATGACGGGGATGGGTCGATGTATCATTTTACAAAAACAATGTTTCATAAAATTTTCTCCTGGGGGCAAAAAAAAGCTCCGCAACAAGAAAGGGTGACTTTTGATCTTCATTCGCACCTGATCCCGGGGATTGATGACGGGGCCCGGACGATGGCCGATTCGGTGGAGATGGTCCGGCAGATGGCCGCCCAGGGGTTTAACCACCTGGTTACCACGCCGCATATCATGTGGGACAGCTATAAGAACACACCCGAAATAATCACCAAGGGCCTGGGAGAAGTGCGGGAAGCCTGTATCGAGAACGGGATTGATATCAGGCTGGATGCCGCAGCAGAGTACTTTATCGACGAGCATTTCATGGAGCTCCTCCGCGGGAATGGAGAGCTGCTTACCTTACCGGGCAACCGTTTGTTGGTGGAGCTGCCTTATACCACACCGCTAATGAATACCACAGACACCCTGTTTTCCGTTATAGGCTATGGCTATCGACCGGTGCTGGCTCATCCCGAACGGTATACCTACTTTCATGCTACCCCGGAGATCTACCAGCAGCTGAAAGAGCAGGGCTGCGAGCTGCAGCTCAATGCGCTGTCGTTGACGGGTCAGTATGGCTCGGGGGTTCGGAAAATGGCCCGTTGGCTCCTGAAGCAACGATTGGTAACGTTTGTCGGCAGCGACGCGCATGATCTTCGCCACGTAAAGGCACTGGCGAAGGCGATGGAGTTGCAGGAGCTAAGGGATTATGTTTTTTTTAATAATGAAATTTCTCTACTTTGACACTGGGGAAATCGGTTGCATCTGTTATGTTTGCACTATTGTTGAGTCGAATAATTGTACTTTAACTGACTGATGAATCTTTTCAATACCGGAGAAAGTGTTTATGTGTGTTCGAAATAATTCTATAGTCGACATCGAAACAGAGTGCATTTTATTAAAGATTACCCGGGGCTGCCGTGGTACGGGTTTGCGCGTGTCCCGATAGTTTCCGGAAAGATTGCCGTCGTGGGCGGATGTTGTCCTTAACATGACTTTTTGTAATTTTACTTGTTTTAGCAAAGCCGGCTCCGGGTTTCCCACGCCCGGATGATCCAGAGCTTTGTCATCCACATCGATTGAGTACCTACATGAAAAAAAAAATTTGGCCGTACTTCAGGGGTCACCTGACTGCATTACCAGTATTGCTGGCGTATTCTCTATTCATTGCTTCCTGTATTTCTCAAAAAGAGGTAACCTATTTCCAGGAATCTCCCGATAATCCGCAGCGGGGAAAAGGGATGCAGGCCTATATTCCGCTGATCCAGTCCGGCGACGTGCTATCTGTGGTGGTCGGGAGCTTAAACCCCGAGGCGAATGAGATTTTTAACGTAAGGAATATGGCCACGGCTGCGCATTTGAACTACGGTGCTGCAGGAGGGGCGGGAGGAAGAATCCAGCCGATCGGATACGTGGTAGACGAAGAGGGCAATATTGATGTGCCGCTCATTGGCAAAGTTAAGGTGGATGGCCTGATGACCGATCTGGCCAGCAAAACGATCCGCACCATGCTGGAGAAATATCTCAAGGAGCCGACGGTTGCGGTGCGTTTTGTAGGCTATAAGATTTCTGTGCTGGGCGAGGTGAAGAACCCGTCTGTTTTTGTCGTGCCGGAGGAGCGGATCACGTTGCCTGAGGCGCTCAGCCTGGCCGGAGATCTGACTATTTATGGCCGGCGGGACAACGTGATGGTGATTCGGGAAGAGAATGGGGTCCGGACCTACGGCAAGGTTAATCTTACCTCACGGGAACTATTCGATTCACCGTATTACTACCTGCATAAAAACGACGTGATTTATGTAGAACCGACCAAAGCCAGGGTTACCAGTTCTGATCGTACCCTGCAGATCCTACCGCTTGTATTAAGCAGCCTTTCGGTGATCGCCATTATACTGACCCGCGTTTTATAGCATTAATCCGTATCATTAGCCTGTTATGAATACAACCGAATTGAACGGCTTCGAGGAGCGCAATTCTACAGAAGAAGAGTTTAACCTGGGGGAGTACGTCCAGCGTTACCTGCGATACTGGTATCTTTTTCCCTTTTTTATTGGCCTGGCGGCGGCAGCGGCCTGGTATTACTTCCAGGTTACGCAGCCGGTCTATAAAAGTACAGCCTCGCTTCTGATTAAGGACGAGAAAAAGGGAGTCCGGGCCGGCGCCGACGATATTCTTTCGGAACTGAGCTCTTTTTCAGGGAATAAGCTGGTGGAAAATGAGATTGAGATTCTCCGTTCCCGCAACCTGATGGAACAAGTGATCAAAGACCTCAAACTGGAAGTAAGCTATAGCATTTCAAGCGGCCTCAAGACGATAGATATCTATAAGAAGAGTCCTTTCCGGGTGGTAACCGAGGTGGTAAGCGAGAAGGCCTACGAAGATCCTATGGAGATCGAATTGGTGGATAAGGACTTTTACAACATTCCTCAGGATGACGAGCTGCGCGAATTCGGCAAGCTCTATTATACGGACTGGGGCACCTTACGGGTATTCCGGGACAGCACGGGAGATGCAAAAATCGACGAGGTAACGGTGCATTTCAGGAAGCCGGAGCGGCTGGTAGAAAATATGCTGAAAAATCTTTCGGTTGCGCAGTCGAACAAAAACAGTACCGTACTGGAGCTGGATTTTGAAGATACCTCACCGCAGCGCGGTATCGATGTCCTCAATAAGCTGCTGGACGTGTACGTAGGCTCTTCCATTACCGATAAAAATACGGAAGCAAGCAATACGTTGGCCTTCATTGAAGAGCGTTTGGGCCTTATTACCAGCGAGTTGGGCGACGTTGAAAAGGACGTGGAGGTGTATAAGAGTCAAAAGGGGCTTACCGATGTGAGTGCCGAATCGCAGCTTTTCCTCGAAAATATGAAGGAGAATGACTCCAAGCTCAACGAGGTCAATACCCAGATCCGGGTATTGGAGGGAGTTGAAAGTTATATCAGTCGCAGCGGTGATGGCGCTGTGGCGCCCGCCACCTACCTGATTAATGATCCTATGCTGGTTTCGTTGCTCAACCGGTATTCGGAGCTTAACCTGCAAAAGGAGAAATATGCCCGTACGCTGCAGCCCGATAACCCCATTATGGAGACGGTGAATACGCAGGTGGCGCAAACGCGGCAATCGATCCGGGAAAACCTTCAGAACATGCGCCGCGGTCTCGACATGACGCGGCAGAACCTGGAGGGGATCAATACCCGCTTCTCGGCCGGCTTGCGGAGCCTTCCGCAAAAGGAGCGCGAATATGTGGGTATCAAGCGGCAGCAGACGATCAAAGAGAACCTTTACCTTTACCTGCTCCAGAAGCGGGAGGAGACAGCCCTGGCTTTTGCCTCGACCGTGACGGACAGCCGGTTGGTTGACGCACCCCGGGGAAGCAATATCCCGGTAAAGCCGAAAAAGAGCCTTATTGGTTTGGGAGCTCTGTTGGCCGGGATGGCAATTCCGATATTGTTAATTAACCTGCTGATGATGCTTAACAATACGGTGCAGAGTCGTGAAGAAGTAGAGCGACTTAGCGGTGCGCCGGTAGTGGGTGAGATTGGCCGGATGAAGCAATCAGGACAGCCCGGACTCGGAGATGTTGTAATCAAAACCACGAGCAGGTCGGCGGTAGCTGAGCAGTTTAGAGCGTTGCGAACCAACCTGCAGTACCTGGGTGATGGCTCAGGCAGGGTGCTCATGCTTACCAGCTCCATAGGGGGAGAAGGGAAGAGCTTTGTAAGTATTAACCTGGCAGCCAGCCTGGCTTATTCCGACAAAAGGGTGCTGCTGGTGGGTGCTGACCTGCGCAAACCCACCGTGCATACCAACCTGAAAATGATCAACGACAAGGGGCTTACCAATTACCTGATCACCAAAGGTGACGCTGCGGGGCTGATCAAGCCGTCGGGGGTACACGAGCTGTTTGAGGTGATGCTTTCGGGGCCGATACCGCCTAACCCGTCGGAGCTTCTGAACAACGGCCGTCTTCCTGTTTTGATCGAGGAGTTGAAAGAGCGCTATGACTATATATTGATAGACTCACCACCTTACGGGCTGGTTACGGATGCTTCTCTCATCAGCGAATACGTGGACGCCACGCTTTACCTCGTAAGGCACAATTATACCTTGCGTGACCATATGAAGAATATCCGGTTATTGATTCGCCAGAAGCGGTTTAAAAACCTTTCGGTGGTGTTCAACGCGGTCAATTATGGCGCCGGTTATGGTTATGGTTACGGTTATGGAGGCTACGGCTATGGTTACTATTCGGAAGACAAGGAATCTAAGCCACGTTCCGTGATCGATCAATTGGCCAGGAAAGGCAAGGAGCTAAAGGCGAAGGTCAGGCAGAGCTGATTAGGGAGATTGCCTAATGGTCGGGGCTATCATTCCGGCCATTAGCCGGTCTTTCCGCCCCACGGGTCCGTCATCCCGGCCGCAGCGGACGGATCTCCTGTTGCCGGGCGTATTTTTCGCATCCCTTTTTGCTCCGCCGGCATTTTATTTAAATATTAAATGTCAAAGACCCCGGGTCGGAGCGTGTTACGAACGGGGTGGCGGGTAGTATTAATTGTAGAATTCATTCTATGATATCAGCGATTGTGAAAAGACAGGTAAAGAGTATAGCTTCTGAGTATATCCCATCGTCCCGTTCGGGGAGGGGAACATTTTGATCTTTCCGTTCGAGAGGGTTTTCTGCCGGCTGCATTCCTGAGCTTATCATGATCGCCTTGATCTTTTTGGTCGGGCCATGAGTCTGATAGTCATACGCATACTTCTTTCCTGACAACTATTGCCACCGGGTCCGAATATGGGACTGAAAGGGCGAAGCCGTAAGGGGGAATAACAACAATGGTAAAAATCCGGGGATATGGGCGCTATGAACTGGTTCGTTCTTTATACCAAATCTCGTTTTGAAAAGAAGGTGGCTGAAGGATTGAGGCGGAAGGGCCTGGAAGTATATTGCCCTGTACAGAGAACAAGACGTAAATGGTCGGACCGTTACACTTGGGTAGAGGAACCCCTGTTCAGATCTTACTGTTTTGTGCGGCTTACAGAAAAAGAGCATTACAAGGTTTTCGAGGTACCTGGCGTGGTACGCTATCTTTTCTGGCTCGGGAAACCGGCAGTAGTGCGGGATGCCGAGATTGAAGGCCTTCGGGAGATACTGGCCAATTTTGACCATGAGTGCGTTTCTATATGCGGGTTTGATGTGAACGACCGGGTGAAGGTAAAAGGCGGAGTACTGGATTCGCTGGAAGGCGAGATCGTAGAAAAGCGAGGCAGCAGGCTCCAGGTCTTTATAGATGCGCTAAAGGTTATCGTGTATGTAGATGAGAGAAAGGCGGAACTGGAGAAGGTGTAAAGATGGAAATAGTGACAGAAAAAATAGCTTACAACCAACAAAATCAACGTAAACAAAATAAATGAATAACGCCAGAATTGCAGTTATCGGTCTTGGCTATGTAGGGCTACCGCTTGCAGTAGAATTCGCAAAAAAATACCCGGTTACAGGTTTTGATATAAATGAATCGCGGGTAGGGGAGCTGAAAAAAGGACACGACCGGACGCTTGAAGTAAGTGAGGAAGTATTGAAAGCTGTATTGGCAGACGAGCCGGGAGGCAAAGGACTTTTTTTTGCCAGTGACCTCGAGAACATCGCCGGAGCCAATTATTATATAGTCACCGTGCCTACCCCGGTAGACAGGTACAACCGACCGGACCTTACGCCGCTCTACAGAGCCAGCGAAACTGTAGGCAAAGTGCTGAAGCCCGATGATATTGTCATTTATGAGTCCACCGTATACCCGGGAGTAACCGAGGAAGAGTGTGTACCCGTATTGGAACGCGTTTCCGGGTTACAATACAGGGTGGATTTCTTTGCTGGTTATTCGCCGGAGCGGATCAATCCCGGGGATAAGGAGCATACGGTAGCCAACATATTGAAAATTACTTCCGGATCTGATGAAGCAACGGCAGAGAAGGTCGATAATTTGTATCGTTCTGTGATCGTAGCAGGTACTCACAAAGCTGCAAGCATAAAAGTTGCCGAAGCGGCGAAGGTAATAGAAAACGCCCAACGCGACATCAACATCGCTTTTGTTAACGAGCTGGCGAAGATTTTCAATCGCCTGAACATCGACACCGATGATGTTTTACGGGCCGCCGGGACTAAATGGAACTTTCTTAAATTTAAGCCAGGCCTGGTAGGCGGCCATTGTATTGGCGTAGATCCCTATTACCTGGCACAAAAAGCACAGGAAGTGGGCTACCACCCTGAGATTATACTCGCTGGCCGTCGGCTGAACGATGGCATGGGGGAATACGTGGCGCATGAGGTTATACGGCTCATGGTTAGGAAAGATATTCCGGTTAAAAATGCAAAAATCCTGGTATTGGGGATCACGTTTAAGGAAAATTGCCCGGACGTGCGCAATACCAAGGTGGTCGACATCCTGGCTACGCTGGAGAGCTACGAGACCCGGGTTACGATATATGATCCCTGGGCATCCCCGGCCGAAGTAAAGCATGAGTACGGCTGGGATTGTGTTAATCAGTTAACTGAGATGACAGACTTTGATGCAATCATTTTGGGGGTGGCCCACAAAGAGTTTGAAGCCTTGGAACTGGCTGGCCTGTGTAAGGAAAACAAAGTGATATACGATGTGAAGGGGGTATTGCCCAGGGAATTAGTAGATGCAAGATTATAAGAAAAAATGAAAAAAATTCTCATTACCGGCGGTGCCGGCTTTATTGGTTCCAACCTGACGGAACACTTTTTAAACAAAGGATACAGAGTAACAGTGCTGGATAACTTTGCCACCGGTTATCGCCATAATATTGCCCGGCACGAGGAAAATACTGCCTTCACACTCATTGAAGGGGATATTCGGAATATAGATGATTGCCGGAAGGCGGTTGAAGGCGCTGACTATGTACTGCACCAGGCTGCTCTCGGATCGGTACCGCGTTCTATTAAGGACCCGATTACAAGCAATGACGTAAATGTGTCGGGCTTTTTGAATATGCTGGTGGCCGCACGTGATGCTTCTGTGAAAAGGTTTGTCTACGCGGCTTCCTCTTCCACCTATGGCGACTCGGAAAGTCTTCCCAAAGTAGAGGATAAAATCGGAAAGCCCCTATCTCCCTACGCAATCACCAAGTATGTGAATGAGCTGTATGCCGAGATTTTTTCCAAGACATACGGGATTGAAACAATCGGCTTACGTTATTTCAATGTATTCGGCCGTCGACAGGACCCCAACGGAGCGTATGCAGCTGTAATTCCGAAGTTTGTCATGCAGCTGATGAAGCACGAAAGTCCGGTAGTCAACGGAGCCGGTGATTATTCCCGTGATTTTACCTACATCGACAATGTGATTCAAATGAACGAACTGGCCATATCGACGGATAATCCGGCGGCGGTCAATACCGTTTATAATACGGCGGTGGGCGATCGTACTACCTTAAACCAGCTGGTAGACTACCTGAAGGAGCTTTTGTCTGAATATGACCCGGAGATTGCCGGTGTGGAAATCATTCACGGTCCCGGCAGACAGGGAGACATCCCTCATTCACTGGCCTCAGTAGAGAAGGCGCAACGCCTATTGGGGTACAAATACTCTCATTCCATACGGGACGGCCTAAGGGAGGCGGTAAAATGGTATTGGACGAACTTGAAATGAGTTGATCATGTGCAAGGCCGGTATACCGGAGATCGAAGAATTTGGTTTGTAATTATTAATGATGCTTCGATTACTAAGAGATAAATCGATATTGACGGCGGCTTTTCATAAGCCTTATAACACTTCGACACTGGAAGGCCGCTCTTTTGAACGCAAAAGGCGTATTGCGCTTACTGCATTGACCTCCGCCGTGCTGAGGATTTTGACGATGGCTGTGCCGCTCATTACCTTAAGGATAACCTACGATTATCTAAACGCCGAGGTATATGGTTTATGGAGCGCCGTTACGACTTTTTTCGCGCTTTTTGCATTTAGCGATCTGGGGTTGGGCAATGGACTACAAACTAAATTAAGCCAGGCGAACGGAAAGGACGATATCGTGCTTTGCAGGAAGATAATTTCTAATACCTATATTGTATTATTCCTGGTAGCGCTCATATTACTGACTGCTTTTTTCTCGGCTTTTTGGTTGGTGGATTGGGCGTCGGTAATGAATGCTCAAACGCAGGAGACGATTAATATAGCGGCTTCGATTGTGTTTGTTATTGTTATTCCCAAACTGATTTCCATTCCGGTTGCCATTATACAAAGGACGCAATTGGCTTTGCAGGAGGGATATCGGAGCGATATTTGGGGTATTATCGGCTGTATAGTTAACCTGGTTTTTATTGTAATTATTGCAAAATTAGACCTGGGGAAAGTAACGCTACTGGCATTTACCTCAATTCTGCCTATTCTTTTTTCGGCGGCCAATATGTTTGTCTATTTTGGTTTTCAACGAAAAGACTTAAGGATATCATTCAGGTTATTTGAGCCTGAAACAGCAAAATCACTATTGTCCCTGGGTATATTTTTTTGTATTCTGTCTGTTTTGACGACCCTCGGGCTTTCAATGGATACTTTTATCGTTGCAAGGACAGGTAGTCTTGCCGAGGCAGGGTCTTATTCGATAATATACAAGGTTGCAGCTATTTTTTCAGCAGTCGTGGCTATCCTTTCAGCGCCGTTATGGGGCGCAAATGGAGAGGCAATTGCTAGAGGAGATGTTCAGTGGGTGAGGGATAATACCAGGCGTATGTCTCTTATAATGGTTTCTATTTCTACTTTGCTGGTACTGGTGGGACTTTTATCGGCTAAGTTTCTTTTCAGGATATGGTTGGGACCTGATTTTGAGTTTTCACTTCCGGTGCTATTCTGGATATCGGTAATGCAGATTTTGCTATCGTTTATTTCTCCCTACTTTATGGTTTTGAATGCCTTAGGTGAAATAAGAGTGCAGATTATCCTGTTTTCTATTTACACGCCGCTTTCTTTTGTGCTGAAATATTACTTGTCTGCAATATATGGAGTATCGGTAGTGCCAATGATTGGTGCAATATTTTATTTACTTATAATCGTGACTGGCTGCTATTATTTTTCAAATAAGCAGCTTGCGAAAAGAGAAGGGAAATAATTTTCATAGAGAATTATGAGCTCAATAGCATATAACAATAAGAGTAGATTCTCTTTGTATGAGAAACTAATGATTACGCTGATAATTGTTAGCTTTATTTATATCACATACAAAAACCTTAAAGAGGGATTCAGGAGCTTTTTAGAAGATCAGACGATAGCCGGAGGAGATGTTATTTTTTTTGCTTTCGTGTTAATATTTACTTATTTTCTTTTCTTCCTGAGAAAGCCATATCAGCGGGTACAAAATGTTAATTAAGTACTTGTGATATACTGCCTGTATTTTTTTATTTCCTATTATTTTCTGGTAGATAACGCAGCTTCACTAGGGACGGCTGTGCTTCCTTTCGTGCTTTCCTTGTGGGTATTTTGTTTTGGATTGGGGAGTAAGATTGGTAGCTTAAATACAGATAAACTGTATATGTTTATTTATTATTTTTCCTTGTTTTTAATAATACCTGTAATTGCTCAGACTTTTTATTACTATTATACACATGACATCATTAGTACCATAAAAATGGGGAATGATGTTTTATTTAACACTATCGTTTTCTTTCCCTTTGTTTTTTTGCTAGATCGGAATAAGCTGCTGAGAGCGGTATTGATACTCTTGTTTTTGATAGTTTCTTTTCTTTCATATAAGAGAAGTATTATTATTTCAACGCTGATCGCTTTAGTTGTTTACTATATTTTTGTATCCGATATAAAAGGAAAATTAAAGGGATTGTTCAAATGGTATGTCCTTATTTTTGTTCCGGTTCTTGTCTATCTGAGTACATCTCTGTTTCAACTTATAGGTGAAAATGTTGTCAGCAGATTTGAAAGATTATCTCAGGATGGTGGGAACGGCAGAAATGAGATTTATAGTCGGCTTCTGGATATTTTTATGGAGTCTGATTTCTTGCAAATGCTTTTCGGGCACGGGTACATGAGCACCAGGCGATACATAGGGGTACTTGCGCATAATGATTTTATTCAACTACTTTTTGACTTTGGCATAGTTGGCTTTTCTCTCTATCTGCTGTTTTTTGCTTCTTTTATTAAACTTATTTTTGTTAAATACAAACGTCGTCGTTACTACAGAGTTGAGTATGCCACATTTGTTTCTTTGATTGTTTTTCTGTTGACAATGACTCAGTCAAATTGCTTTATATATTCACCCTTTTTATTATCTCCAATGTTGTTTCTATTGGGAATTCTGAATTATAGGCTGGTTAACGTATGGAAGTAAAGAAAGTTTATATTATAAGAAATTGTTATGAGCCTAATATTGCTTCCATAAATCGTAGTTTGGCATTTTCGAAGGGTTATGGTGAGCTGGGAGTAGATACTAAAGTCGTTTTTGTTTTTCCTAATTATAAGAAAGACAGGGTAGAGCAGAGTTTTTTGAACGTGGAATTCTTGTATTTGTGGGAGAAGTATTGTCCGTCAAATAAATACCTGAGAAATGTATTCCTCAGATTTGCGTTACTGTTATTTGTCTTGAGACTCAAGAAGGATGATACCGTGCTTTTGTACGGTACGATAAATCCGTGGTACTTATTTTGTTTGAAGAGGAACATTCGCATATATAATGAAATAACCGAGCATCCCCGGATACATACAGAGAGAAACGGACTCGTGGGAAAAATTCAATATTGGCTGTTTGGCAAATTTTGTCGCCGAATTGATGGTGTGATGCCAATAACTCCGTCGCTTTCTGAATTTTTTGTAGATGAGTTTGGGATTGCAAGAGAAAAGGTTCAGACTATCAATATGATAGTAGATTCTACTCGTTTTGATAGCGTCAGAGGAGACAAGCGTAAATCCACAATAGCTTATTGCGGTACTATTTCGGAGAAAAAGGATGGTATAAGCGATTTGCTCAAGGCCTTTCAAATTGTGTTGACCCGGTATAAGGATGCAACGCTAACGCTTATAGGAGACTTTGAAAGTAGCGTCACAAGGGAGAATGTTTATGCCTTACTCAAAACATTGAAGATTGAAAATAATGTTCTGATAACCGGGATGATTTCGGCGGATGAAATGCCGGTGTTTTTGTCGGAGGCTAAAGTGTTGGCCTTATCCCGACCTCAAAATATGCAAGCTAAGTACGGTTTTCCGACTAAGTTAGGCGAGTACCTGATGACAGCAAATCCGGTCGTAATTACTGATGTCGGTGATTTTCGACTTTACCTGAAGGATCGTGAAGATATTGTATATGCCGCTCCTGACAATTTTACGGACTTTGCAGACAAGCTATTGTGGGTATTGGATAATTATGATCAGGCCAAAATAATTGGTATGAAAGGACGACAGGTGGCTTTGGACAGTTTTAACTACCGGATTGAGGCTGAAAAAGTTTTGGATTTTATATTTAAATGAGTTCTCCGTCGGAATTGTCGGTGGTAATCCTGCCAGGGTAATTGGCGAGGTGGCAGGGCTGGAAGAGAGGATGTTGAAGTATAATATGAATACCAAGGGGCTTAGTTATGAGGAGAAAAGAAACTATCTTCTCAAGCAGGAAGACGATAGGTTTATCAGGAAATAATATTTTCGTCGCGCATTACAAGCCTGATGCGCAAGCGGGTTCTGAGAGGGCTGAAGATTATTTTGTTAATTATTATGCAGCAAAACATTCAAAATAAAACACTTCTTATTACCGGTGGTACCGGTTCTTTCGGAACTGCGGTGCTGACCAGATTCTTGTATACAGATCATTTTAGCGAAATCCGTATTTTTTCCCGCGATGAGAAGAAGCAGGACGATATGCGGAATTTGTACAAGAACGATAAGATCAAATACTACATAGGCGATGTTCGGGACTACACGAGTGTTGAACCTGCTACGAGGGGGGTCGACTATGTGTTTCATGCCGCCGCGCTTAAGCAGGTGCCGTCATGTGAGTTTTTCCCAATGCAGGCGGTTCAGACCAACGTAGTCGGTACCCAGAATCTGATTCGGGCCGCTGCATCGAATGGTGTAAAAAAAGTGATCTGTCTTTCTACCGATAAAGCTGCGTACCCCATCAATGCTATGGGAATTTCCAAAGCAATGATGGAAAAAGTTGCAGTAGCGGAGTCGCGAAGCCTGAAGGATACAGTCGTTTGCCTCACCCGGTATGGAAATGTAATGGCTTCGCGGGGTTCGGTGATTCCCCTGTTTTTATCGCAGATCCAGAAAGGTGAGCCTATTACGGTGACGGACCCCAATATGTCCCGGTTTTTTATGTCGCTGGAAGATGCGGTAGATTTGGTACTATTTGCTTTCGAACATGCCAATCCCGGGGATTTGTTTGTGAATAAGGCGCCCGCCGGTACTATCGGTGATCTGGCGAAAGCTCTTATTGATCTGACCGGGAAAGAAGTTCCGGTAAAGGTTATTGGTACCAGGCACGGTGAAAAGCTCTATGAAACCCTTTGCACGCGAGAAGAGATGCTGAAAGCGGAAGATATGGGTGATTTTTACAGGATCCCGGCAGATAACCGGGACTTGAACTACGCAAAATATTTTTCTGAAGGAGAACGCGATATCTCAAAAATTGAAGATTACCACTCGCATAACACAGAACAGCAGGGGGTAGAAGGATTGAAGAGATTGATATCGACGCTTCCGTTGATCCGTAGGGAAGTTTTTGGCGAGGAGGCGTTGCAATTTCCTTTGTAAAATAGTCGGGAAGATGAAATTTATAGAAGGTGGGATCGGGAAGGATTGGAGAGGGGAGATCCGGTTTGTGAATGATTTTGACATGTCGCCGGTCAGGCGCTTCTACACAATCAAAAACTCGGATACACAACTTGTCCGCGGTTGGCGGGCTCACAGGACAGAGCAGCGCTGGTTTTATGTCCTGTCGGGCAGTTTTGTTGTTGATGTTGTAAGAATTGACAATTGGGAGGAGGCGTCCCCTGATTTACCCGTTGAAAGATTCACGCTTTCGGCAGCGGATCACCGGGTACTGCATTTGTCCCCGGGATACGGTACGGCTTTCCGGGCACTTGAAGAAGGGAGTGAATTGCTCGTTTTCGCCGACTCTTCTATCGGCGACGCGGTAAACGACGACTATACCTACCCGTTGCCCTATTTTAAAAACCGGATACTGGATCAAGCCGGACATGATTAGAATTGGATCTTGACGTTAAAGAATAGAATATGAAGGTAGGAATAACCGGTAGAAACGGTTTCGTTGGTAATCACCTTTACAATACGCTGGGTCTGTACCCGGATGAATTTGAACGGGTCTGTTTTGAACGGTCTTTTTTTGAAGATGAGGACAAATTGGATGCCTTTGTCGCGCAATGTGACGTAATTGTACACCTGGCAGCTTTAAACCGGCATGACAGCCAGGATTATCTCTACGAGACCAACGTAAAGCTGGCTACCGAGCTGGTCGCTTCGCTCAGGAGAACCGGGTCCGGAGCCCAGGTTATTATTTCATCTTCGACACAGGAAGAAAGGGATAACCACTACGGCCGATCCAAGAAAGCGGGCCGGGAAGCTATAGCAGAATGGGCCCGGGAGAGTGGAGGAAAGGCGCTGGGCCTGGTAATTCCTAACGTTTTCGGGGCCTTTGGCAAGCCATTTTATAACTCGTTCATTGCAACTTTTTGTTATCAGCTAACGCACGGAGAGCAGCCGTCCATAGCGGTTGACGGGCTGGTGGGGTTGATTTATGTACAGGAACTGGTAGACCGCATCATCAGGGAGATCAGGGATAATACTCACCAGGAAAACCTCATGATTGAACCGACAGCGAGTTATAAGGTTTCCGATGTGCTTGGGTTATTGGTCGGCTACCGTGATCTCTACTTTAATAAAGGCGAAATCCCGGATTTGAAGAGCACCTTTGAAATCAATCTGTTCAATACGTTTCGGTCCTTTATAGATCATAATGATTTTTTTCCTGTGAAGTTCACACAACACACCGATCCGAGAGGGTCGTTTGTGGAGGTGATCCGGCTTGGAATCGGCGGACAGGTTTCTTTTTCAACGACGGTTCCCGGAGTTACGCGGGGTAACCACTTCCATACGCGCAAAATTGAACGCTTCGCCGTGATTAAAGGGAAAGCGTTGATTCAGCTGAGAAAGATCGGAACCGATCAGGTTTTTGATTTTTACCTGGACGGCAACGAGCCGGCTTACGTGGATATGCCGATCTGGTATACGCACAATATCCGGAATATAGGTGAGGAAACCCTTTATACAAATTTCTGGATTAACGAGCCTTATAATCCGGAGGATGCAGATACTTATTTCGTTGAAGTTTAGAATATTACAGCATAAAAGAATGAAAAAACTAAAAGTAGTTTCCGTACTTGGAACCAGACCGGAGATTATCCGGCTTTCACGTGTGCTGAACGCGCTGGATAATTCCGATGCTATTGAGCATTTCCTGGTCCATACGGGGCAAAACTATGATTACGAGCTCAATCAGATTTTTTTCGAAGACCTGGGAGTCCGGAAGCCCGATTATTTCCTGGAGGCAGCTGGAAAGACGGCTACCGAAACTATCGGTAATATCCTGATCAAAATAGACTCCCTGCTGGAGCAGCTTGAGCCACAAGCTTTTCTCGTGCTGGGTGACACGAATTCATGCCTGTGCGCCATTCCTGCCAAAAAGCGTCACATTCCTATTTTTCATATGGAAGCGGGAAACCGTTGCTTTGACCAGCGCGTGCCGGAAGAAACCAACCGCAAAATAGTGGATCACGTTTCTGATATTAACCTGACCTACAGTGACATTGCGCGGGAATACCTGCTTCGGGAGGGGTTGCCGGCAGACCGGGTGATTAAAACCGGTTCCCCCATGTTTGAAGTTCTTCACCACTACCTGCCTGAGATCCAAAAGTCGGCGGTATTGACTAAGCTGGGTCTTGAAGCCGGCAAATACTTTGTGGTTTCATCACATCGGGAGGAGAACATCAACTCGGATAGGAATTTCAATAGCCTCATGGATTCTTTGAATGCTATTGCAGAGAAGTACCAATACCCCATTATTGTGTCTACCCATCCGCGCACGCGTAATATGATTGAAAAAAAGCAAGTGATGGTTAGGCCGGAGATTCAGTTTTTGAAGCCTCTTGGGTTTCATGACTACAATGCGCTGCAGATGCATGCCTATGCGGTTCTTTCGGATTCAGGCACTATTTCCGAAGAGTCTTCTATTTTAAATTTCAGAGCGCTCAATATACGCCAGGCGCATGAACGGCCTGAAGCGATGGAAGAAGCAAGTGTTATGATGGTCGGGCTTTCACCGGAACGGATCATGCAGGGGCTCGTGCAGCTGCAGCAGCAGCAAACGGGAAAATCCAGGAATTTTCGGCAGGTAGCCGACTATTCCATGCCCAATGTTTCGGAAAAAGTGGTGAGAATAATTATATCATATACGGACTATATAAGGCGTACGGTTTGGAGTGAAATGATATAAGTTGAGGACGTTCGTTACGAATATGCCGCGCCGGAGTTGCTACTCCAATCGATTACCTTTTGCTAAAAATATTTGATCAATAGACGGTTAATAGTGAGACCCTGCTTGAAAGTTGGAGAAGCACAGGTCTTTAAAATATAGTATGATATAAGCGTACTTTAAGCAAATTATGCCGGGTACTATAATTGAATATCTCACGAATATGTATTCAAAAGCATAAAGTTTAGATAGTCAGTTGCTTATATGGATAAATCCGGATTCTTACAGGCCGGTAAATAATTAAGTAAATACTCAACGTTATGTATAAATATGATTTATTCCGCTATGGCATAAAGGGGAAACTCGCTTTGCTAAAAGGGTTATTTATTCCGGGATTTAGATACACATTTGTCTTGAGAGTAATTCAAAATCGGATACCCGTCATCAGCTTTCTTTTTAAATTTCTTTGGCGACTTTTATCGAGATGGTATGGCATTCAAATAGAATACAATACAAAAATAGGAAAGGGTTTTTATATCGGACATTTCGGTACCATAGTTGTCAATGGAGAGAGTATCATTGGAGAAAATTGTAACATATCTCAGGGCGTCACGATTGGTCGAACAAATCGTGGCGATAGAAAAGGTGCTCCTACAATTGGGGATAGTGTCTACATTGGCGCGAATGCAGTCGTAGTCGGAAAGGTTAGTATTGGAAATAATGTCTTAATAGCTCCGAATTCATTCGTGAATGTGGATGTTTTGCCTAATAGTATTGTGCTTGGAAACCCGTGTAGGATTGTCCCTAAAGAGGATGCTACCCTGGACTATATTAATCGGAAGGTATAGAGGTAATACCCTTTCAACTAGTCGTTAATTCATCGATGAAAATTTTGTTTATTACACCTTCTTTTAGCACGGGTGGAGCGGAAAAAAATATGCTGAACATTATCAACTCTATAAACGAGTCTGATTTTGATATTTATCTTATTGTGTGTACCAGACATTCCAATTATGCAACTCTTTTAAATAAGCGCATAAAACTCTATCAATTGGGGTATTCAGATGTTAAAGGGGCATTTCCGGAGGTTTTTAAACTCATTAGAGAGATTAGACCGTCTATTGTATTCACAAGTGCTTTGCACTTATCATTACCTATTTTATTTTTAAAGAAAATCGGAGTATTTAGTTTTGCCAAGATTACGCGGATTCCGAGCCTGCCAAGTAACAGACTCGGCACGGGCGGGGTAAAAGGGAAGGTGATGGATTTTTTTGCCGGAAAACTTTTAAATACTTCTACGGCAATTATTGCGCAGACTGCACGCATGAGAGATGAGGTAATTTCTTTCTATAAGGCGAAACCTGAGAAGGTAGTATTAATTTCAAATATCGTTGATTTAGAGACTATTAAGAGGATGGCGAACGAAGCGGTGACGAAAGTTACTTCTTCGTTTGTTTTCATTGCCGCCGGATCTTTGTATTCTGCCAAGGGATTTGATTTCCTTATACGTGCCTTTGAAATGCACGTCAGAGAGTTTCCCTCAACGGAATTACATATTATAGGGGAGGAGTCGGTTGAGCCTGGTTACAGGAATTACCTGGAGAGCTTAATTTCTGAACTGAAGCTAAGTAAAAACGTTTTTTTGTTAGGATATAAGCAAAATCCTTATAAATACTTTTCTAACGCTGATGCTTTTGTCCTGTCCTCTGTAAAGGAAGGATTCCCAAATGTTGTTTTGGAGAATATTGCGTTGAATAAGCCCGTATTAGTTACTGATTGTGTAGATTTTAACGGAATAGTTAATCAGGACAACGGCGTTGTGGTGGCTAAACAGTCTGTTGAGGCTTTATTGTTTGGTTTAAAGGAAGTGAGGAAATTGAAACCGAAAGCAAGTTCTTTCGATAATTTCGATTTTAATCGTTGGTTCAAGACATTGACTAAATGAAGGTTGTTCAGATAATAACGAGTTTGAATGTAGGCGGAGCTGAAAAATTGTTGATTGATAGCCTTCCGTTTTATCGGAAGAATGGTATAGTGCCGGAGGTAGTCTACCTCTTGAACAAGCCTACATTGTTAGTGGACCAATTAGAGAAAACTCACGAAGGAAATCATTACTGTTTGACTAAGGGTTCTGTATATAACCCCATGCTTATTTTTAAACTGATTCCTTTTTTGAGGAATAATGATATTGCGCATGTTCATCTCTTTCCAAGTTTATACTGGGTTGTTCTGGCGAAACTGATAAGTTTTTCTTCGATTAAAATTGTATATACGGAGCATAGTACTAATAATAGAAGACGGGCGAATGCTTTATTAAAGCTAATTGACCGGTTTATCTATCGGAAGGTGGATACCATAATAACTATAGCCGATGAGGTAGACAAGAAGCTTAAATCTCATTTGGGAATGGAGAACGTCTCCTCCTTTCGGGTTATTAATAACGGAGTTAATTTGACTAGTTTTAGAGATGCGCTACCATATCCGAAATCTGATTTTTTCGATGAGAGTTCTATCATTTTAATTCAAGTTTCCAGTTTCAGATACCCGAAGGACCAGCCAACGGTAATTAGGGCTATCAGGGGCTTGGACAAAAAGGTGAAATTGTTGTTGGTCGGAGAAGGACCATTAATGGAGGATAACATCAAATTGGTTGCTGAGCTGAATCTGCAGGATAGGGTGTTGTTTTTGGGTTTAAGAGACGATGTTCCCAGGTTATTGAAGACCAGCGATATTGTTATTCTTTCATCAGTGTATGAAGGGTTGTCTTTGTCCAGTATTGAAGGTATGGCTGTAAAACCTTTTATCGCATCGGACGTTCCCGGACTCAGAGAAATCGTAAATGGATACGGAATGCTATTTAAGCAGGGCGACGTCAGGCAACTCGGCGAAAATATTGTGTCTTTATACAGTGATAGGGAATTATATGGTAGGATAGCCACTCAATGCGCGGGAAGAGCACAAGAATTTGATATAGAGATCATGGTTGGTAAATATATTGATGTTTATGGAAGATTACTCCAGACCTAAACTTATTAGGATTACAACGGTTCCGGTTTCTTTGAAAACGCTTTTGAAGGGACAGCTTCGTTTTATGCATGAGAATGCTTTTGAAGTGGTGGGGGTCTCTTCTCCCGGCATTGAATTGCAGGAGGCGGCACAAAATGAGGGAGTCCGTGTCGTGCCTGTTGAGATGACCCGTACCATTTCTCCCCTGAAGGATCTAAAGTCTGTTTGGAAATTGTTTTTTTTTTTCAGACGGGAGAAGCCGCAAATTGTTCATACCCATACGCCAAAAGCCGGGATAGCGGGTATGCTGGCTGCAAGGCTGGCGGGAGTACCGCATCGCTTACACACCGTAGCAGGGTTGCCGCTTTTGGAAGCAAAGGGGATTAAAAGAGTGCTCTTAAATGTAGTTGAAAAAGCAACCTACGCTTGTGCTACCCGAGTATACCCCAATTCATATGGTTTGTTCAATATTATCATTCAGAATAGATACACCAGGGCCGAGAAGCTTAAAGTCATAGGTAATGGAAGCTCGAATGGTATTGATACTACCCGGTTTTGTGCTGCCCATTTTTCGGAGGCTTATTGTCAGCAGCTCAGGCATTCTCTCCAGATACAGCCCGATGACTTCGTTTTTATTTTTGTAGGCCGAATGGTGGGCGATAAGGGGATCAACGAGTTGGTGGGTGCGTTTAGTAAAATGACGGGTCAGGGAAAGAGCGGATCCGGCGATCCGCATATACCGGGGGGAGAAAGCGTTACTCTCAAATCCGGAGTTAAGCTTCTTCTCATTGGTAATTTTGAAAGAGATTTGGACCCGCTTTTACCTGACACAGAAAGAGAGATTAATACTAATCCCGACATTATCTTCGCAGGTTATCAATCAGATGTGCGTCCTTTCTTCGCTATAAGCGATTGTCTCGTTTTTCCCAGCTACCGGGAAGGGTTTCCGAATGTTGTGATGCAGGCCGGAGCTATGGAGTTGCCGGCAATTGTATCCAATATTAACGGTTGTAACGAAATCGTAGAAGAAGGGAAGAACGGTATGATTGTCGAGCCCAAAGACCAGGAGGCACTGCAAAGCGCAATGAAGTATGTATTGGAGCATCGGGTTGATTATGATAAGCTGAAGCAACATGCCCGTGATATGATCACATCCCGTTATGAGCAAAGTGTAATTTGGGCCGCTTTGTTGGAAGAATATAGAAATTTGTTAGTGCAGAATACAGGATCATAGGTTAGTCTCCATTATAATGTATCGGTATCTTATAAAACCTTTTGCTGATTTTCTTATTGCATTACTTTGCCTTGTGTTGCTGTCACCAGTGTTAATTGTGGTGGCCTTCTGTCTGTTCTTTGCCAATGGCGGACAACCTTTCTTTTTCCAGATGCGCCCGGGAAAGAACGGCCGGATCTTTCGTATCGTTAAATTCAAAACGATGAACGATAGAAAAGGTAGTAACGGAGAGCTGCTCCCCGATGCGGAACGGCTGACGCGCATAGGCGCCTGGGTGAGAAAGACCTCTCTCGACGAAATTCCCCAGTTGATTAACGTATTGAAAGGGGATATGTCGCTTATAGGTCCGCGCCCTTTACTTGTGCAGTACCTGCCTTTGTACGACGAAAGACAGGCGAGGAGACATGAGGTACGGCCGGGCATAACGGGCTGGGCGCAGGTAAACGGGAGAAATGCGATCAGCTGGCAGCAAAAGTTCGAATATGATGTCTGGTATGTAGATCACATGACCTTCGGACTGGATATGAAAATACTCTGGCTTACCCTGAAAAAGGTAGTAGTCAGAGAGGGAATCTCACAGGCCGGACAGGCCACGATGGAAGTATTTAAAGGAAATGGATAAACAGGAAAAATTGTTCCTATTCGGAGCCAGCGGGCACGGAAAGGTAATCCTGGAAATTGCCGAACAGCTCGGTATTCCGGTTGGCGGATTTATTGACGCAGACCCGGGCATCACGCTCGTGGCGGGCTATCCCGTTATGCGCGAAGTGCCGGCGCGGGCGCCGATGGTCATTTCGATCGGGAATAATAGAACCCGTGCACGTATTGCAATGGCGCATCCCGGGAATATATATCCGGTACTTATACACCCCAGATCCTGGGTATCGCCCCGCGCGATAGTCGGGGCCGGAACAGTAGTGATGAGCGGCGCCACCATTCATACGGAGACCCGGATCGGGCGCCATTGTATTATCAATACCAACGCTTCGGCGGACCACGAGTGTCGTATTTCCGATTACGTACATATTTCGCCCAATGCGGCGCTGGCCGGTGATGTAGCAGTGGGTGAAGGGACGCATATCGGAATAGGAGCCTGCGTGATACAGGGCGTCAGGATAGGGAAGTGGTGCACGATCGGGGCGGGCGCAGTAGTAATCCGGGATGTTCCCGACTATACCGTGGTAGTAGGAAACCCCGGCAGGGTCATCCGTAAAACAGACGAATTCATATCTCTCAGCTAACGATTTAATATTTATCAATCCTATGAAAATCTGGCTTTCTTCTCCCCACATGGGCGGAGGTGAACTGAAGTACATCCACGAAGCATTTGATCAAAACTGGATTGCCCCCCTGGGGCCGAATGTAGATAATTTTGAAAGAGACCTGGCGCAATACACAGGGGTTGGCCACGCCGCCGCGCTTAGCTCGGGCACGGCCGCCATTCATCTCGCGCTGATCCTGCTGGGTGTAGAGAGAGGCGATGAGGTGCTTTGCCAGTCATTTACTTTTTCGGCAACGGCCAATCCCATTGTTTACCAGGGGGCGACGCCGGTATTTATCGACTCCGAGTCTCATACCTGGAATATGGACCCGGACCTGCTGCAGGAAGCAATTGAAGACCGGTTGAAAGCGGGGAGGAAGCCCAAAGCCTGTATAGTGGTGCACCTCTACGGCATGCCTGCGCAGATCATGCGCATCAGGGAAATCTGTGATGCATATAACATCCCCCTGATAGAAGATGCCGCCGAAGCCCTTGGGTCGTCAATAAACGGGCAAAGGCTGGGAAGTTTCGGACAGTTCGGGATTTTGTCTTTTAATGGAAACAAGATTATCACCACTTCCGGTGGAGGGGCTTTGCTTTCCGAAGATGGCGATGCCATTGCAAAGGCCCGCTTTTACAGCACACAGTCGCGCGACCCCGCTCCTCATTACCAGCACTCAGAGATTGGCTACAACTACCGCATGAGCAATATTGCGGCGGGAATCGGGCGCGGTCAAATGGAGGTGCTCGACGAATGGGTGGCGCTTCGTCGCAAGAATTTCGAATTTTACAGCAGTGAAATACAGCTCGACTGGCAGCGGGAACCTGAGGGGTATTTTTCGAACCGCTGGCTGAGTTGCGCACTTTTTAACACTTACGAAAACAGGGAAGTCGTCCGGCTGGCGTTGGCGGCCCGGGATATTGAATCGCGGCCTTTGTGGAAACCGATGCACCTGCAACCGGTGTTTGCCTCCAGTCTGCACTATGTAAACGGTGTGTCGGAAGATCTGTTTAACAGGGGTCTTTGCTTCCCTTCCGGGTCTAATCTGGCCGCTGATGACCTTTTTCGCGTACAGGATATCGTTTTGAGAACACTACAAGCCGGCGCATAGTTTCGCGGCTTGTAGTGCCGGCGTGACTATGCGCCCGGTAAGCTCCGAAGAAGCCCGGTTCAGGGCTTCTTAAAATTTCACTACAAGCCCTACACCATCCGACGTCACACCTACTTGTGCTTTCATCCCCCCGGCTTTTCTGACCTGGTCCCGGTTATAGAGCCGGGTCGATTTGACCAACAGGTCGTTGGACCACTCGAAGAGGCACAAACCCCCGGCCAGTAAAACAAGTCCTGTTGCCAGTTTGGGTTTGCTGCGGACTGTATAATTGTAGGTTTGACCTTCAATGACGGCCGTTTTGGAAGTTCCCTTCAAGGCAATAGCGCCCAGCACTACGCCGCCTGCAGCGACGACCGGAGCGGCAATTCGCATTGACCGGCTCCATTTTAAGGGAGCGGCAGCCGGAGTGCCCTGGTACAGGTCTTTCAACGCTCTATTGGCAAGTTTTTCTCCCTGGCTATAGGCGGCAGTAGTGAATGCGCTGCGCCGAACAGTCAGTGTGTCGAAAGTGTTTGTCCGGATGGTCGGGTTATCTGATATCCGGGAGCGCACTACAAGATCCTGCGAGACAGCCGGTATCGCAAGGAATATAATAAGTATGTTTGATAACAGGAATTTCATCAGAATAAAAGATTTGAGCTGTGACTGGTGGCTTTTTGTTCATCGGCGCTTATCAGAGAAGCTTAGGATATTTGGTAACCAAGCTGTTCTGATAGGGTAAGTGACGCAGTAGCGTCGTAATTACCCCTTAAAATTCTCTCTTAAGCGCCAGGCTAAGTCCTAAATTCTTCTCCAGCAGACCACCGTGGTCGTAGTACAAGCCGGTTTGCAGAATGAAAGCACGAACGGGGAAAGAGACGGTTTGCTGGATGGAGGTCTGGTTGGCAGAAATGGGAATATAATACGTCCCCAGATTTTTGGAAAAAGACAAGCGGGTTGTGAGGTCAAAAATGCCGGCTCTGCTCTGCATAGCAACCATCAAAGCCTTCACACGGTTGTTAACAATACGGGTAGGGTATTGCTGAGAAGCAGGCAGTTTGGTATCTATGCCGGTTATATTCCCCAAAGGCATAATATAGGGAGTGCCTATTGTTCTTGTTTTATAAGTCCAGCCGTCTTTATAAATTCCGTTTGAAAAATAATTGTCTCTTCCCCGAAGCTCGGGAATTACCGTGGATGGCAGGCTCGTGTCGAAATTGCCCCCCTGGTTGGCAGTATACAGGTACTCCAGGACAATTTTAAGAATACCCTGATCAGCACCTTTGCGGGTAATCGCAATTCCATTTAGCCCATCCTTAATATTGTTCAGATAATAAAGTGAGCCGTCTTCATAGATCGATTGCCGGTAAAGCAGAATATTGGATTTAGGGCTGTCATATTCCAGGGCCACGTCGAGAGTGCCCAAATGATTGCCTACCCGATTGCTACCTTCGTTGAGGCTTCCTTCTCCGAAGGCATCCGGGTCTTCGTCCGGGGGAATCGGCGTGCCAAACACGGTATTGAAGTATGCCGATTTATTGGTAGCATATTTTGATATCAATCGCCCCGTTACCCTGTCGGTGTACGGTTTTGTCGGCTTTCCACCCCATTGCGCCTGATGATTGATACCCGCATGCATTTTAAAATGCCATTCCGGTTTGCCGAGCCTCACGTACAGGCTTTTCTGATGCAGCCAATAATTTTGGGTATGAATATCATCCCCGAACCATCCGTGTGCGAAATTACCCTTAACGGCAATGAGCCCGCTTTTCAATATCGGCGTGTAGTTGGGAATAGAAATTTGCACTTTCGGGATGGGCAGGGCATTCCCCGACCAGATGTAAGAGCCGCTGCTCAGGGTACTGTCGACGAGGCCGACGATTTCTTTCCGTCGTCCGGCATACAGTTCAACGGCCCCGAACCGGACCTTGCCATAAAGCTCGGGGAGGATAAGCTCGTTGGTACGCCCGACGTTGGCTACTCCCCTTACCCCATATCCGTAGGAAAAGCGGTTCTTTTTACCGTTCTGTTTTTCATAATCTTTCCGGAGTTGCCCCCTGAAAGTGACGATTCCCGACTCAAGCGGGACTTCCCCGTACTGGTTGGTGCGCATCCAGAAAGGCAGCGTTTTGCCGGTGGAGATCATGCCTCCCGCTTCCAGTTCGTAGCGGATAGGGGCGTTGTCTTTTTCCTGCGCAACGGCAGGTAAAACAGCAATAGACAATAAGGAAAAGGTAGCCCCGAATCCTTTTGACAGGCGACTAAAAGGTGTGGTTCGCAAAGAATTAATCGATTGGTTGAAGTCTTCAGTTATGTGGGTTAAGGTTCTGAAAAGCAACTGCTCCTAAAACCTGTAAACTATATCAAAGTAAGCAGCGGGTTATTCCCGGCAACTTGATTAATATAAAAAAACGTGCCTCGGTGTAGATTCTGAAGGGTCAAAGTAAACAAATATTAATATTTATCTCAAAATTAATTTTAACCTGTACCGGACATTTATGGGCGCGCTTTGCTTCGCTCCCGGGTCTGACCTGACTTTGGATAACTGAATAATTTACTCGCCTGGGCGAGAGGTGCGGCAGCTTCGGCTTGATTTTTGAAGAGCGTAGCGGGGAGTTCGCCCCAAAGCCTGGCTTTAGGTCCATTCACCGAAAGCTCGGCAGTTTTTTTCCTGGGCTTAATAGACAGCTATAATGCCGAAGGCGTTGACATTGAAAGTTTTCGAGACTTTCATAGAAAATCCGGTTAAGCGGAGCTAAGCATAAAGCCGGAGATTCTGTTACCTTTTCTATGTCAGGTCAGATTAATTATTACTGCCTGTAGAAATATGGCTACATAGATTGGCATGATTATTATTGATCCTATTTATGTTTTTCGATTTTTGTAGTAGGGGGGGCTGATATCAATCCTGTTATTGTACGCCGTGTCCGCAATATATATCCCGCATTTACTCAACGTGTAATTTTTAGAAACACGATCGTCTATGAAGTCATTTTTTAATCGTTTCCACAACCAGTTCCTGTCCCGGTGGGTGGTATTGCTGATGGACGTGTTTATTGTCACATTTGCTTTTATGCTCTCGACGGTAATCAGGTTTAACTTTGAACTTGATTATATCGACCCCGCCCTTTTCAAGTACCACCTGGTGCTTGTGGTGGCTGTTAAAATGGTTTTTTTCGTGATACTGCGTACCCACGCCGGCATTGTGCGGCATACCAACCTGTTGGATGCAAGGAATATAGTAAATGCTTCTTTGCTGAGCGTAGTCACGCTTTTTTTGCTGGGAAGTTTGGGCCGGGGAGAGGTGTCTGTCCTTGATATTCCCCATTCTATCCTGGTGATCGACTTATTTGTATCCGTGTTTGCAATGCTCGGCAGCAGGGTACTGGTCAAAGATATTTTCAGGAGCCTCTCTCTTAACTGGAAGCCCAGGAAGAAGGTAGTGATCTACGGTGCGGGTCGCCTGGGCATTGCAACTAAGAATGCGTTGAGTGGCAACCTGGGGACTCCCTACAAAGTGTTGTTTTTTGTGGATGACAATCCACAGAAAAAAGGGATGAGTATAGAAGGTATAAATGTGTATGACCGGCTGCAGGCAAAACAAGTCATACAAGAGGCCGGCTTCAAGGATGTAGAGCTGATCTTCGCCATCCAGTCCATCACCACCGCCCAGAAAAATGAAATCACCGAAGAGTTTATGTCGCTGGGTATGGCGCTGCGCATCGTGCCGCCGGTGGAACAATGGATTAACGGCCAGTTGAACGCCTCTCAAATCGCCGATGTCAGCATTGAAGATTTATTGGAACGTCCGGCGATCAGTATTCGGAATGACGAGGTAAGAAGCTTCCTGCATAAGAAGCGCATTATGGTAACCGGTGCGGCGGGCTCCATCGGGAGCGAAATTGCCCGCCAGGTGATAGGTTTTCGCCCCCAGGAGTTGATCCTGGTTGACCAGGCCGAATCTCCCTTGTACGACCTCGAAAGCGAACTTGTCAGGCTGGGCATCTGTGAAGGCAACGACTGCCTGAAGATAGAAGTGGAAAATATCACCAGCAGGGGTTCCATGCGAAAGGTGTTTGCCCGGTACCGTCCGGAGGTGGTGTTTCATGCCGCGGCTTACAAACATGTGCCCTTGATGGAGAATAATCCGAATAAAGCGTTGGAAGTCAATGTTTTCGGGACCCGGTTGATGGCAGACCTTTCAGTGGAATTCGGAGTAGGCCGCTTTGTATTTATTTCTACCGACAAGGCGGTGAACCCTACCAATGTGATGGGCGCAAGCAAGCGCCTTGCTGAGATGTATGTACAGTCGCTCAATACCGTAAAAGGCGTCAAGACCAGGTTTATTACAACCCGGTTTGGGAACGTGCTGGGAAGCAACGGTTCTGTGATCCCGCTGTTTAAAAGGCAGATTGCCGCGGGCGGACCGGTAACGGTGACTCATCCTGAAATCATCCGCTATTTTATGACCATTCCCGAAGCCTGCCAACTGGTGCTGGAAGCCGGCACGATGGGGGAAGGCGGAGAGATTTTTGTATTTGATATGGGGGTGCCGGTGAAAATCATCGATTTGGCGCACAAGATGATACGACTTTCGGGTAAAGAGCCTTATACCCAGATCCCAATTTCCTTTACCGGGCTCAGGCCCGGAGAGAAGCTCTATGAAGAGTTGCTCAGCGACGAAGAGTCAACTTTGCCCACCCATCACCCTAAAATCATGGTAGCCCGTATGAAGCCGTCGGTATACTATGAGGTAAAGCAGGAGATGGACCGGGTAAGCGCCACGCTTTCAGGTATGTCGCAGGAGGAAGTGGTTCAGTTCCTCAAGTTTATGGTACCGGAATATATCTCGAAGAATTCGCCCTACGAGAAGTTGGACCACGTAGAATTATAAATGCCTTTTTGACAGTCCTCAGCCTTACACCCGGAATGCAGTATTTGCGCTCCGGGTGTTTTTTGTTAAAAAGTCAGGCCAGGAAGGCGCTCATTTCTACATAGTCCAGTTTCCAGGCTTCGGCAACTTCTTTATACACAATGGTTCCATTGATAATGTTTAAGCCTTTACCAAGTGCCTCGTTTCGCCGGCATGCCTCCTTCCAGCCCAGGTTAGCCAGCATCAGGACATACGGGAGGGTGGCATTGGTTAGCGCCAGCGTGGAAGTGAAAGGGACTGCGCCGGGCATGTTGGTAACACAATAATGCACAATGTCGTCCACCATAAATACGGGGTCCTGGTGGGTGGTCGGCCTTGAAGTTTCAAAACATCCGCCCTGGTCAATGGCCACGTCAACCATCACCGTGCCGGGCTTCATCAGGCGCAGCATGTCGCGGGTAATGAGCGAAGGTGCTTTTCCGCCGGGTATCAGGACTCCGCCTATTACGAGGTCAATATTCCCGATCAACTCACGAATATTATACTCCGAAGACATTACTGTGTCCACGTTGGCCGGCATGATATCTTCCAGGTACCGCAGCCGGTTCAGGTTAATATCCATTATCGAAACATTCGCGCCGAGCCCGGCCGCCATTTTCGCCGCTTGTGTGCCTACTACGCCGCCGCCTAACACCAGCACATTGGCGGGTTTTACACCGGCGACGCCCCCCAGTAAAATCCCTTTGCCGCCGGCAGGGCGTTCCAGATATTTTGCGCCTTCCTGGATAGACATCCGTCCCGCCACTTCACTCATGGGAATCAACAGGGGAAGCGACCGGTCCGAAGCCTCTACGGTTTCGTAGGCCAGGCACACGGATCCGCTTTTCAGCATGGCGCGGGTCAGGTCTTCAGATGAGGCAAAGTGAAAGTAAGTGAACAGCAGCTGGTCTTTCCTGATCAGATTGTATTCTTCCGCGATCGGTTCTTTTACTTTGACGATCATTTCTGCGATGTTGTATACGCTTTCTGTATCCGGAAGAAGAATGGCGCCGGCTTTTTCGTAAGCTTCGTCGGGGAAGCCGCTTCCGGCTCCGGCTCCTCTCTGAATGTAGACTTCGTGCTGAAGTTTGGTTAATTCCAATGCCCCGGCCGGTGTCACGGCTACGCGGTTTTCATTGTTTTTAAGCTCTTTGGGGATCCCGACCTTCATAAGGCAATGCAGTTAGTTTGAGATGTAAGCGGAAAGTAAATCCCGGCCGGCGAAAAGGAACCGCAAGCAGGGGCTCAAAAATATGATTTTCTCAGGAAAATATTCGAGTTTTTGATCGTTTTGATCGCTGGAATTTTTAGGAAACCCGGCGAACTGGCCCCGCACCAAAATTGCGGCGCGGCTGAAAACCAGTGCCCGGAGCGGCAGGTCAGGGTTGAAGCGCCTTCACAAAGGCGATGGTTACCAGCAATTGCCCGACGTGGCGCTGGGTATGTTCGGCGGCGTGAAAGAGCAGACCTAGCGTAGTGGATGGCAGCGCTTTTCTGCCGACGGCCCTGTGGTCGTTAAGGGATGCGGGGTCGGTTTGTGCGAGGGAACTCAGGGAGGACTCAATTTGCTTTTCAAAGGCAGCTACCAGGCTTGTGACAGTTAAGTCCGGGTGAGGAAGGCTCTCCTTTTGAAGATATTCGAGTTGTGCGGGTGAGAGCTGCCTGCCGCCGGCGTAGGAAAACAGCCGGTCAAGTACTCCTGTGAGATGAAGCAGGTGGAAACCCACTGAGGCCATCCCGCCAGGTTTCAACCAGAGCAGGGAGGGGGGAAAATTATGTGTATACCTCAGCACTTCCTCCGCCGATTGCAACAGGGCATGCCCGACGGGCTGAAGCGTCGGTGTGATTTGCGGGAGCGGCCCGCGGAGCCATACTTCGGGGAGCTGGTTCATGAAGTCAACGGTCAATTTGCTGCAGCAGGATAAAGGCGTGCTGGTTTTGCATGAAATGATTGTAAATCAACAGGGTGCGCGGCCTTTTTTCAGTATTCCCGCAGCGCACCAGTCCTTGGGGAATATTTTTGCCCAGCAACAGCTGCTGGCCCAGCCAGACTGCAAATGCGCTGGCGGTAGGATATTCGCCGCATGCATTTTTGAAAGAAAATACCGGGGTTTCAGGGTGGAACAGCGACGCCACCTCACTGTAAAGGCCATCGGACGCCGCATCGCCGTTATAACCCAGCATCAGCCCGTCAATCCGGTCAATATTCAGCCCGGCATTCAGCAGAAAACGAGGGAAATGAGCAAGCACGTCGCTTTCCATCACAAAGGAGAGCTGGTCCACCGCAAGGATACGGACCTGTTGTGAAAGCGAAGGCGTCTTCTCGAGCAAAAACATGACCGCCCCCTCGCCACATACTGTGCCCGGGGTGCCCGATCCGATTAAGGTAAGAGAGGTAGTAGCCTCTGTTTTAAAAAAGCCGGAACGTCTGTCTATCTGGTGGTTATAGTCGGAGATTTCTTCAAGGCCACCTACAAGCAGCGTTTCGGCTTCCTCCTGGTCGAACAACAACGCAGCATCTGCCAGGGCGTTTTCGAACGAAAGTCCCGCATGAACGTGGGTGACATTGTACCCGGTGTTCTGATCGGCCAGGGCGAGCTGCCCGGCAACTGAATTGGGCGTGCTTTGGACGAAATTTGTCGGCGTAAGTGTGCCTTCGTCGTAGTCTACAATTTGTGCCAGGAATTTGATGCAGTCTTCCAGTCCCCCGTTGGCTGTGCCGATAATAATACCATCGGTCTTGCTGTTGTTTTTCAGGAGAAGTGTTCCGGCTGCCACCCCCATTCTCGCCGCCCGTCCCATTCGACGTAGTACCCCCGCGCCGATAAGACCTTCGTAGGAAGGCTCCAGCGCGAAATATTTCGTGCCGGTATGGACGCGCAGCTTCGCGTCATTGAAAGCTGACGGGAAGGTATTCTGTGGCGAAATGCAAATGGAATCTCTGATGTACATAACAGTGGTAAAAGGCGTACGCTAATCGGGCAGCCTCAAACGGGAAGCTAGCGAACGGTATCGAACAGACTGTCGATAGCGGTCGTATCAGCGGGAGTTTTATCTTTCCGTGATTTGTTCCAGGGAGCGTTGGTTCGCCGGGCCATGTCGATCAGTAAAAAAACAAAAATCAGCAGGAACAGAACGAAAGCCCAAACAAACAGTTTGTGTCCCCGTTTGTTGCGATAATCAGCCATAGCATAAAAAGCAATCGGCACACCGGCAAGGGATGTGCCTGTTGAACCCCAAGTTACGGATTTTTCAGAGGGGGATATTCTTTATGGTAAAAAAGCCGGCCAGTTTACCCGTTTTGCTGGAGACTTCCGACCACTCCAGGTTATCAAACTCGATCAGGCAGACGCTTGTCTTTTCCATGTTTTCGTGGAAATCCCTGGTGAGGTATTCAGAAAAATAGGAGATATCGGGATTGTGCCCCACGATCATGAGTTCGGAGATCTCAGGGGGAGTCTGATGGACCGTGCCGATATAGGCACGTACCCCGCAATCATACAGGTCGTCGATCAGTTCCACATGTTCCCAGTCGAATTGGAGCTGTTCGGCCAGCACCTGTGCGGTTTGCCTGGTCCGGAAAGCGCTGCTGGAAGTCATACGCTCAATCTTAGCCCCGGTTTTCTTCAGATAGGCGCCCATCCTGGCAGCATCAATGTACCCTTCGCCGGTGAGTTCCCGCTCAAAGTCCTTGAACATAGGTGCTTGAGACTCCGCTTTGGCGTGCCTTACGAGGTAGAGTTTCTTTTTCACGTTAACGTATTACTTCGGATTCGGGTACAAATCTATAAACTGGTATCGTCAAAATTGCCACTGATGTTCACAAAAATACCTTTGAACATAAAAAGCGCGGGAAGGCTCTTTTTTTTAGTAATTTCGCTAACCGTATTGAAAATGAAGCAATGCAGGTTTTCACCCATAGAACAACACAGTAATGTTGAGCTTTTTAAAGTATGTATTGGCGACAATTGTAGGACTATTCTTGTTTATGGTCCTGGGGTTTTTCGTGATGGTAGGGATCGGGGCACTTTTTTCGAAAAGTGACACCACCGTGATAGAGGAGAATACGGTGCTTCGCCTGGACCTTGAAAGGCCCATTCTGGAAGTCGTGGAAGAAGATCCGATCAGTGAGGCGCTCGCGCCGTTCACCGGCGAAATCCCGAGTGTAGGCATTAAAGATCTCCGCGACGCGCTTAAAAAAGCTTCTGCTGACGGCAAAATAAAAGGGATCTACCTTAAATCGGGCGACCCGGCGTCCGGATGGGCTGTGTTGGAAGAGGTCAGAGATGCGCTGAGCGAGTTCAAAAAATCAGGCAAGTTTATTTACGCCTACTCCGAAGGGTATAGTGAAAAGGGGTACTACCTGGCGTCGGTAGCAGATGCGATCTACCTGTCGGAATTCGGGGACTTCGAATGGAACGGGCTTTCTGTAGAATATGATTTTTACAAGGGGACGCTCGATAAGCTGGAAATCAGGCCGGAAGTGTTCCGGGTCGGCGAGTTCAAGAGTGCTGTAGAACCTTTTCTGCGCTCCGACATGAGCGAGCCGAGCAGAAAACAGGCTTCCGAAATGATCGGCGGTATCAACGGTCACTTCCTGAAACAGGTAAGTGCAGCAAGGGGGATTTCAGTTGATCTCCTGAAAGGGTGGGCAGATTCTTTGTCAATTGAAAAAGCTGCCGATGCGCTTCAGCGTAAGCTCGTGACCAACGTAGGCTATTACGACGAATTTGAGGACGATATAAAAGGAAAGATCGGGATCGAGAAAGACAAGAAGATTAAGTTCGTAGGAGTAAAAAAATACCTTAGTTCAACTAGTGCGGGTGAGGAGGGCGATTATAACAAGCGCATTGCCGTGGTGATAGCCGACGGTGAAATTGTGGGCGCCGGAGCATCCGGTGATGGGGTGATTACGGCGGAAAACCTGATCAAACAATTGCGGAAAGTAAGGGAGAACGATAAAGTGAAGGCGGTTGTTCTGAGAATCAATTCTCCAGGTGGCAGCGCGCTTGCCTCCGATCTTATCTGGCGCGAAGTGAAGCTGACTGCCGGAAAGAAGCCGCTCATCGCTTCAATGGGCAACGTGGCTGCCTCCGGCGGCTACTACATTGCTATGGCCGCCGACACGATTGTGGCGCAGCCCAATACCATCACGGGCTCGATCGGGATTTTCGGATTGATGCTGAACATTGAACCGTTTATGAAAAACAAGCTCGGCATTACTTTCGACCGCGTTACTACAAATCCGCATTCTGATTGGCCTACTGCTACCCGCAGCATGACGGATTTTGAGAAGCAGAAAATCCAAAGCTCTGTGGAACACGGTTACGATGTGTTTACTGCGAAAGCCGCACAGGGCCGTAAGATGTCCCAGGATGAGCTGAAGAAATTTGCAGAGGGCCGTGTGTGGTCGGGGATTGATGCGAAGCAGCACAACCTGGTTGATGTGCTGGGCGGCCTCGATCAGGCTATCACATTGGCTGCGGGCGCCGCGGGATTGAAAGAAGGCGAATACCGGGTGCGGTATTTCCCTGAGAGCAAGGATTGGCGTGAAGAGCTCATCAGCAGTCTGACCGGTAGCGACGATGAGGAAGCACTCAGCAAGGTGCTGGGCCCGCTGGCTCCGTACGCGAAAGCCTACCAGCGGCTCCAGAGAATGGAGGGAATTCAAGCCCGTCTCCCCTTTGAGATGAGGATTAACTAAAGCAATACCCCGGTTGACAATACTGAAATCGGGCTTCAGAAATGGGCTATCGATCCGATAGCCGGTTATTTAAAAGGGGCTGTTAACGGTCCTTTTTTTTTGCCCGGAGCGAAGACGCCTGAGCTGATGCGCTGCCCTGAGCCTTCGAATGCGATGCCTGAGCTCGTCGAAGGCGGACTTTGTACCCCGATCCCTATGGCTTCGACGGGCTCAGCCGCCGGGCATTTCGACAAGCTCAGCCATCAATATTCTTGAGCCCGTTGGATGCGCTGCCTGGGCTGGATGCGATGCCTGAGCTCGTCGAAGGCGGACTTTGTACCCCGATCCCTATGGCTTCGACGGGCTCAGCCGCCGGGGCCTCGACAAGCTCAGCCGTCCCTGTCAAAGAGCACCTCCGCCCTTTCTTGAAAATCTGGAATTCGTTACTTTTGGTTTCTATTTATACTGTACAAAACCAAAAAACAATGAAAGGCTGGATGTACATTCTTGAATGCGCCGATAAATCATACTATACCGGCAGCACCAATAACCTGGAGTTGCGACTACTGCAACATGAAGCCGCCTTAGGGGCGTCCTACACGAAGAAAAGGCTGCCGGTTATCCTGGCTTATTATGAAGAATATGCTCGGATAGATGAGGCTTTCTACAGGGAGAGACAGGTCAAGGGCTGGTGCAGACAGAAGAAAGATGCCTTGATAAATGGAAGGCCCGATTTACTTCCTGGACTGGCTGTTTCTTACGGAAAACGTTAGAAGACTGACCTGAATGAAGCGCTGCCTGAGCCTTCGAATGCGATGCCTGAGCTCGTCGAAGGCGGACTTTGTACCCCGATCCCTATGGCTTCGACGGGCTCAGCCGCCGGGCATTTCGACGAGCTCAGCCGCCGGGGTCATTCCTCTATTTCTTAACCCTCCCTTTCGTACATGCACCTACAGTATATACTGGCTGAGGTCGCGGTTTTTAACCAGGCCGCTGAGCTTTTCCTGTACCAGTTCGCGCGTAATAACAATATGGGCATTAGGGCCTATTGCATCGGGAACGTCGAACATAAGATCGTTTAGCAGGGTACTCATCACCGTTTGAAGCCGTCTTGCACCTATGTTTTCCATTTCCGCATTGACCTCGAATGCAATTTTTGCAATTTCCGACAGCGCTTCATCCTGGAATTGAAGATCTACGCCTTCAGCCTGGAGCATCGCTTCGTATTGTTTGGTCAAAGCGTTTTTCGGCGTGCGCAGGATATGGTAAAAATCGTCCTGGGTCAGGCTTTGAAGTTCTACCCGGATCGGGAACCGACCTTGTAATTCAGGGATCAGGTCAGACGGCTTCGCTACATGGAATGCGCCGGCGGCGATGAAAAGAATGTGGTCCGTATGGATAATGCCATGTTTGGTGTTGACCGCACTACCTTCCACAATCGGAAGCAGATCACGTTGCACCCCCTCGCGGCTTACATCCGGCCCGCTTCCGCCTGAGCGGCTGGCGGCTACCTTATCAATTTCATCAATGAAAATGATGCCGAGATCCTGGGCCTTGCGGATTGCTTCGTCCTTTACCTCTTCCATATCGATCAGTTTGGTAGCCTCCTCGTCAAGAAGCAGCTTTTTTGCTTCACCAACCGTGATTTTCCTTTTCCGCATTTTTCTCGGCATCATGTTCCCGATCATCTCCTGGATGTTCATCATGGAGACATCGTCTACCCCTCCGCCGATCATCCCGATATTGGGTGTCTGGTTTTGATTCAGCTCAATTTCAATTTTGCGGTCATCCAACTCCCCGTTTCTTATTTTATCACGGAATCTCTCGCGCGTTCGCTGGTTGAGCTCATGGTCGCTTGTAGGCATGGCATCCCGGTCATTCAGTTCGGTTTTGACGGTGACGGGAGCCCCGTGATGATGGACCGGCGGTATGAGCGTGTCAAGAATAATGTCTTCCACTGCCTGCTCGGCCTGTTTTTTGACTTCCTCTTTCTTCCTGGCTTTTACGAGCGATACCGACTGCTCTACCAGATCCCGGACCATGCTTTCTACATCCCGCCCCACGTAGCCAACCTCGGTAAATTTTGAAGCCTCGACTTTTACAAAGGGCGCATCGGCGATTTTAGCGAGCCGCCGGGCGATTTCGGTTTTACCTACACCCGTGGCGCCGATCATCAGAATATTGTTAGGTACAATTTCCTTCCGGATCTCCGGGGGACTGCTCATGCGCCGCCACCGGTTTCGCAAGGCAATGGCAACATTTCTCTTCGCATCGTTTTGACCTATAATGTAAAGGTCGAGCTGTGCTACGATTTGCTGGGGAGTAAGCTGCTCGAGATCGTGTGAAGCAGGACGCATTGGAGTAAGTTCTGACATGTTTTGATCGGTTAGTCACACAGGAAGTTTCTGCTTATTGGATCGGCCTGGGGTCGTTACGCTTCGGTTACTGTGGCTTCATAGGTGATTTCCGCGAGCGCTTCCATCTGAGCTGTGGCCGAGCAGTATTTTTCCATTGACAGCGCAATGGCTTTCGATACCTTGTCCGCATCGAGGCCGGTTCCCGACAGGCTGAAATGGAGGTGGATTTTCCGGAAGGGTTTACGCTTCGTATCCTCTTCCTGGACACGTTCTCCTTCCACCGAAATGCGGAAGTCTTTTATGTCCTGGCGCTGTTTTTTGAGAATAAGCGCTACGTCAATAGCACTGCAGCTTGCCAGCCCCATCAACAGGAGCTCCATCGGCCGGACGCCTGCATTTTGCCCGCCAATGTCTTCGGCTGCGTCCGTATGGACGGTTACTTTTGAAGAAGATCCTGTTCCCTCAAAATGGAATGAATCGTCTAGCCTTACCAATTCTACTTTCATTTGGATAAAGAAGTTTGAGTAATGAGCCGTGAGGTATTAGGTCGCGGGCCTGGGCCTTTAGGCTTGTACGCCTGTGCCTGACACCTCATACCTCAAGACTCACGCCTGTCTTGTCTGATAAAACGAACCCACTCGGGTTAGGGAAAATAAATAAACGGACGCCATCGACTGGCGCCCGTTGCCCGCAAAAGTAACATAAATACTGCAAAAATGATTCGCGATTTTCCGCCCCAGCTTATTTCTCAGTAATTTCTATGTGAATCTCTTTGGTGGATCCGTCTGCGAAATTGGTGGCGTTGTTCGCTTTGTCAATCGCGGTCACGATAAAATGGTACTCTCCGGGAGCCGCGTCGGCCGGGATGGCAATTGTTTCTGTAACCGTGGCTTTTTTGCCGGTCAGCTGAAAACTTTTCCGGTAGGAAAAGGGCGAAGCCGCCATGCGACCATGCGAATGGCCGTCGTGATCGTCGTGTATTTCAATCTGGTAAACGGCCAATTCCTGGTTGTCTTCTATTACGGCTTCGAAAGAAATTTGCGAACCGGCCGTGTAAGACGCCTCCATTACAGGCTTTTCGACAGTAATCACCGGCGGTTCTTTATCGGTGACTGCAGGATCGTCATTCTTGCAGGAAAATTGTAGGGCAACAAGGAAAGGGATGCAAAATGCGACAAGATGCTTCATAAGATATAAAAAAGATAGATTGAAATTACCAGGCCCGTTGGGTTGCCTATATTTGCAACACTGTTGCAAATATAGGCAAATGCTACAATGTTGCAAAATTGAAAGACAAACTGACGGAATAATTTTGGGCCGGTTCGGGAAGGTTCAGCAGCCGGTAGCGGCTGAGATGATTCATGTACAGCTGGTTGGTCAGGTTACGGGCTGTGGCGTTCAGGTTACCGGAGAGTTTGCCTATTTTAAAAATCGTACCCACAGATGCGCCAAGCAGGTGGTAACCACCGGTCGGTCTTTCGTTTCTGTCAGTACGGTTTTGGGTGCCGACGTTGCGCAGGTTGACGCCTAGTTTCAGGTGGGAGAAAGTATCGCCGCCGATAGCCGTAGTATAGAAAATTTCGGAAAAAACAGATGGTGGCGGGGTGAAAGGGAGCGGGAGCCTGCTGTCCAGGTTGAGGTTATACACATATTCCAGGGCCGATCTGAACTGGAGGAATCGCGTGGGTTGATAGTCCAATGAAAGTTCGCCGCCACCGTAAATCGCGTTGTTTTGCTGGAATTGATATACCTGGCCGCCTTCCGGGAATGCATCCGGGTCAAGGGAGGAGGAAAAGACTGCGGTAGGGGCAAGGTAGATGTAGTTTTTGTAGTAGGCGCCGAAGAGCGCAATCGTTGTCTTCAGCCGTTCCACCCGGAGGTCTGTGCTTAGGTCCAGTTGAAAACCGCGTTCGGTTTTCAACGCGCTGTTTCCCATTTCGTGCCTGAACGTACCGTGGTGTACACCATTAATGGCAAGCTCATTTGCGGCGGGCATCCTGAAGCTGCTGCCGAAATTTGCCTTCAGCCCGAAGTCCTCCAAAGGCTGGAAGGTAAACCCGAGGCTGCCTGAAAGGTTTGCAAAGTCTTTGCGGATTTGGGGATTTCGCTCATAGTACCTGACAACCTGGTTGTCTTTGTAGATAGGCTCGCTGGTGGCGTCAATATGGATAAAGCTATAGTCCGCCCGGAGACCACCCGAGACCAGGAAGGCGTCGCCGGCCGACCATTCTGTCAGCGCATAAAAGCCGCTGGAGAACTTGCGGTAAGCGGGCAACAGGTATTCAAAGCCCCGGCGGCTGTTTTGCTGACCCTCCAACTGCAAGCCCCAGATGCGGGACTCGTTTTTTTTATGCTGGAAATAGCGGATATTGGCAGATAGCGTATGAAGGTCGAGCCCGTGCGCGAGCGTGCCCTGGGCAAGCCGGCCATGACCGTCCGAATGCTCCTGCCTGGCATTGAACTGGTAAGCTGCGTCAATTTCGGTCCAGTTCCGGCCGTGCAGCAGGCGGGTAGTGGAGGCCACTTTAAAATGATTGGTTTGCTGGAATGGCGTCGCGATATTTCTGTTGTTGCCGTCGGGTGTAAGCTGGCGGCTTCGGGGAACGCCTATGGCGCCTACAAAAAGGGCCGCTTTCTGATGAAAATTGCTGACGGTAATGTCTGAAGACCCCCATTTTTTCTTGATGCCGGTCATGACCGAGAAATTTCTTTCTCTTCCGGCGGTATTTTTGAGCCTGTTGTTATAAATCGGCAGCACGTAGGAGTTGTAAGTGAATTCGGTAGCCGGCACCGCGTAGTCGCCGAAATCCTGGCCGGATAGCCTGACGCGGTAAAACCGGCCGTTTTGCGCTCCCTGTACCATGGCTGAAACTCCGAAAAGGTGATTGTTGCTGTTATAAAGCGTATTCAGAGTGGCTTTAAAACTGCTGTCCTGCGGAATGGGCGGCGGGTACAGGTTAATCACCCCACCCAGCCCGTCTGAACCGTAGCGCAGCGAGGCCGGCCCTTTTACAATTTCTATACGACCGGGCTCAAAGCTGTCAATTTCAAGACCGTGGTCGGAGCCCCATTGTTGCCCTTCCTGCTTTATCCCCTGGTTGTTGACGATTATCCGGTTGTGGCTCATTCCCCGGATGACCGGCTTGGCAATTCCTACCCCGGTATTGATGGCTTTGATGCCGGGGAGGTCTTCCAGGGCGTTGGCAATCGTACTTTTGTTCTTTTGACGCAATTCATCCGCGTTTAGGACATCGGTGGGAAGCAATTGGCTTCCCTTTTTGTAAAACGGGGCAGCGATGCGGACTTCGGTGAGATGGACTGCCTCGGGTGTCAGCTCGAATTTCGCCGGGCCGTCGTTCGGCCGGAGGAGGAAAGAAATCGAAAGGTGCTTGTACCCTACATGTGTAATGCGCAAATTATGGCGGCCCGGCTGCAGGTCGTGAAAATGAAAGCGCCCCGTTGAGTCCGTATTAGCGGAAAGCGCCGGTCCAGAAAGGTGCACGGTTGCGCCTGGGAGCGGTGCTCCTGTAGAAGCGTCATTTACCGAGCCTGAGAAAGATTGCTGTGCGCGTGCCGGCTGGGCCGGGAAAGCCCAGGTAAACACCAGTAACAAGTAAGGTAGAACCCGCGTAAAGTTCTTGCGGCGGATTAAAGAAGGCTCGGTAATGGTAATTGGACAGTTCACACAGCACTTGGCACGGGAAAATGCAAATATCCCGAAAATGCAACAATGATGCAAATGCTGAGCGATAAAAAATAATACGCCGGTTGCCGGCGTCAGTTTTTACGGCTGCAAAGCGGGCAGGTACCCTGTATGAGTAAGTTAGTTTCGAGCCGTTGGTACCCGTTGGGCAGGGTGACTTCCGGTATTGAGATATTGTCTATACAATTGGTAAGCCCGCAGCTGGTACACTTGAAGTGAATGTGGTCGTGGTGATGCTGGTGCCCCTGACATTGATCCTTGCAGACGGCATAGCGGAGACCTTCCTCGTCAAGTACTTTATGGATGATACCCTTATCGACGAAAGTTTTGAGCGTTCTGTAGATAGTAACCCGGTCAAACCGGTTATCCAGCTCGCGTTCGATCTCTCCGTGGGAAAGGGCAGTGTTATTCTGGCTGAGGATAGCCAGAACATCTTCCCTGCAGGAAGTATTGCGCAAATCGTGTTCTTTCAGCGTGTCTGTTACTTTCTTTGACATATCGAAATGGACGGCAGTCCCGCTATGTTTCTGTAAAGTTACTAATTATTCAGCTCCGGATCAACGCCTCAAACCTCGTGCCTCATACCTCACCCCTCAAACCCCGAAAACAAAAAAGGAAGTTACAAACCTGCAACTCCTTTCAGAATTCTCTATTACTATGAAATCTTTGCCCGCCCGCCTGTTCCGGCCGGTAGGGGATTGGTTTAGATAGAACCTTAAATTTTTACGCGTTCGGAATGTATCCGATAATTCCCGATTCAGTCAGTTACGCGTCTTTATGGAAGAAAATTGCCTGATAGTCGCTTTGTTCTGCTATTTAAACGACAAAAGTATAGAGCAGCCCGCTGAATGAATATGATAAAAATCAGGTATTGGCCGAAATCCCGGAAAAAATGAAAATTACAGGGCGAGGGTGCCGGCAAATTAACTGGGCGTATGTTCGTTGGGGAAAAATTCGTCTTCGCTTTTGGCGATTACAACTGTAGCAACTGCATTACCGATAATATTGGTAATGGCCCGGGCCTCGCTTAGGAATTTGTCAATTCCCAGGAGAAAGGCCAGGCCTTCGATCGGGATCTTCGGGAATGCCGTTAAGGTGGAAGCCAGGACAATGAAGCCGCTGCCGGTTACCCCGGCCGCTCCTTTGGAGGTTATCATTAAGATACCCAATATCCCGGCCAATTCACCCAAGGTTACATGAACTCCATATAGCTGCGCAATAAAAAGCACCGACATGGAGAGGTAAATAGAAGTGCCGTCGAGATTAAAGGAGTAGCCGGTAGGGACCACCAGTCCGACAACCGCCTTGCTGCACCCCATTTTCTGCAGCTTCTCCATAATCGAAGGGAGCGCGGATTCCGACGAGGAGGTGGCAAAAACCAGTAGCAGCTCTTCTTTGATATATTTCAGGAAGGAGAATATACTGAGCTTCATGTAGCGCATGATCGCGCCCAGGACCACGAACACAAAGATGCCCATGGTGGCATAAACGCTGAGCATGAGCTTGCCAAGAGGTACAAGTGTTTGTAGCCCGAAATTGCCGACCGCATACGAGATTCCGCCAAATGCCCCAATGGGCGCGAGGTACATGACCCAACGCAGGGCTTTGAAAACAAGCAGCGAAAATTGTGAAAGCCGTTGTACAAAAAAGTCGCGCCGGGGAAGACGATTTAGGACAACGCCGCAGATCATGGCGGCCGCCAGTACCTGGAGTGTGAAATTGGATTTGAAAAAAGCCCACCAGCTGAATTCTTTCTGCGGCGATTGGGTGAATTTGGATGCGTCCTGGGCTGCCAGGCCCGTCATGTCTATTTTACCGGGTTCGGCGATCAGTGCAATCACAATACCAAGCACCAGCGCGGCCGTGGTAACAATCTCGAAATAGACGATGGCTTTCAACCCCAGCCGCCCGACTTTCTTCATGTCGCCGACACTACTCATGCCCAATACGATGGTACAAAAGATAATAGGCCCAATGAAGAGCTTGATAATATCAATAAACGTCCGGCCAAGGATATCCATTTTTACGCCGGCAGACGGGTAAAAATGTCCGAGAAGTACGCCGCAGACAATTGCCAGGATGACCTGAAAAGCCAGATTTGAAAACAGTTTTCTTAACACCACGATGAGCGAAGATAACGGATTGCGCGGATTCTATCCAACAGCATTCCTTACTGTTTCAGATAATTGCCATAGCCGACAATCAGGACCGACAATAAAATAGTGGCAATTCCAAGTACGATGGTACGCATGGTTTTGGGCCGTACACCCTTCCATTCGTTGAGTATCAACCCCCAGCTGTTGGCCACCAGTATGATGAACGCCATGTGAAGAATCCAGGAACTGGCTCCGTTCCCGAGCTTGCTTTCGCCCATCCCGTAAAAGAAAAATTGCATAAACCACGTGGTTCCCGCCACCGCGGAGAACAAATAATTGGCAAGCAAAGGGGTTTTGGTGTTCACGTAGTCACCGTAGCTGTTGTTCCTGATGTTAAGCCCAAGGCACCAGATGAGGTTGGTGGTCAGGCCGCCCAGAAGGATAACGACATACGTGACGTTGTTTTGAAAGAGAAACTCGCCTTGCCCGGGATTGGCCAGTTTCCATGCTGCATTTGCCTCCTCCGCCATGATTTTACCGGCATCAATGCCGAAGGCAAAGCAGGCGCTGAGTATCCCCGAAACCACGGAGACCATTAGACCGAGGCCTATTTTGTATTCCGTATCGGACGTTGCCGCATCCCCGTGCTTCAGGTCCCGGTCTTTCATGCCACCCGCCATTCCGCATACGACTATGCCGATGACGCAAACCAGCAGACCCAAAAGGATCATTTGTCCCCAGCTTTCACTGATCAGCACGCCGATACTGTCTTTGCCGGGCGCTGGGTTGAACTGGTAATAGAAAGAGGGGAGAAGTGCGCCGAAAACCGAACAGAGGCCGAGAATGATGGAGCTTCCGAGCGATACACCCAGGTATCTGACCCCGAGGCCGTAGGTCAGGCCCCCGATCCCCCATAATACCCCGAAGATATAGGTCAGCAAAAGAACCTGGCCGTTGGTGTTCCGGATGATTTCGAGATAGCCGGGGATGGTCAGCCAGGCAGTAACAAAAGGAGCAATCAACCAGGAAAAAACGCCGCCGGCTAGCCAGTAAGATTCCCAGGACCAGAGCCTGACTTTTTTGTATGGAATGTAGAAACTGCCGGAGGCGAAACCGCCTATGAAATGGAAAATTACCCCTAGTAAAGCTTGCATTAAAATCAGGTTAAAGAAAAAGGTGAATGAAATATACGCAAATATTCATTGGAATAATTTAAAAAGATACCTGCACTTTACTGTAACGCAACCGGTACTGGTGAACGGCTTTGCCGGCCCGCTTTGGCGTATAACCGAACTTTTATTTGACGCGTTACTTTTCATTCATTTATAGCATTATGTAGTAACTTGCGGCCTTTCAAACAAGAACGATGATTATTGAACCAGCCCATCGGGCCAAACAGGCAACAGAATATTACTTTTCCGTTAAACTCGGTGAAGTGAGGAAGCTCGTGTCCGAAGGACATGACGTGATCAACCTGGGTATCGGGAACCCGGATATGATGCCGTCGGCAGGTACCCTGGACGCGCTTAAGCAATCAGCAGATCAGCCCTCCGCTCACGGCTATCAGCCTTATACCGGCATCCCGGCTTTTAAGGAAGCGGTGGCGCGTTTTTACCGGAAAACCTATGGCGTTTCACTTGATCCCGTGAAAGAAGTACTCCCGCTGATCGGTTCCAAAGAAGGCATTACGCATATTTCACTTACGTTTCTCGATCCGGGCGACGAGGTGTTGGTGCCGGAGCTTGGGTACCCCACGTACCGCGCGGTTTCACAGATGGTAGGTGCAGAAGTAAAGTCTTACCCTTTGCTGGAAGAAGGCGGCTGGCAACCCGATTGGCAGGCTATGGCGGCACTGGTTACCCCTAAGACCAAGCTGTTGTGGATGAATTATCCGCACATGCCGACAGGCGCACCCGCAACGGAGGCGCTTTTCAGGGAAGCGGTTGCATTTGCAAAGGCACACCGGGTTTTGTTATGCCACGACAACCCCTATAGCCTGGTTTTGAATAAACAAAAACCCATGAGCCTGCTGGTTGTGCCCGGGGCGAAGGAAGTGGCGATTGAGCTCAATTCCATGAGCAAGTCCCATAACATGGCGGGTTGGCGGCTGGGATGGGTGGCCGGTGCGGAAGAATATCTCAACGCGATCCTGAAGATAAAGACCAATATAGACTCCGGCATGTTCCGGCCTCTGCAGGATGCCGGTACCGTGGCGCTTGACAATTCCGATGAGTGGCACGAGGCCAGGAATGCGGTATACCACGGTCGTCTTGAGGCGGCAGAAGCGCTTTTGACTGCGCTCGGCTGCACCTGGGACCACGCCCAGGAAGGCATGTTCCTCTGGGGGAAACTTCCTGACGGTTCGGCAGATGCCGGCAGCCTGGTGGATGAACTGCTCTACAAGAAACATGTTTTCCTGGCGCCGGGATTTATTTTCGGAGAAAAGGGGAGGCGCTACATCCGGATCTCCCTGTGCCTGCCCAAGGAACGGATTTGGGCGGCAGTCGAAAGAATTTCAAAGTAGTTGCATAGAAAATTGATTATACCATGATTGTCAGTATAGTAGGGATAGGCCTGTTAGGTGGTTCGCTTGCGTTATCGCTGCGGGAGAAATATCCGAAGATGACCATTCTGGGGGTTGACAAGTCGGTAGTCCATCAGAAAATTGCCGTGGCCAAGGGAATTGTAGATCGTGTGGTTACGTTGGATGAAGCGATTGAATTGTCTGAATTGGTTGTGCTGGCCACGCCTGTCGATATGATTACGACCATATTGACGGAGGTTTTGGACAAAATTCCTGCAGGACGTACGGTCATCGACTTCGGTTCTACCAAGGAGCAGATCTGCGCGGTGGCCAATACCCATCCGAAAAGAGACCAGTTTGTGGCGGTCCACCCGATGGCAGGTACGGAAAATTCCGGACCGGGCGCCGCCTTCAGAGAGCTCTTGCCCGGACAACATTGCATTATCTGTGACCGCGAAAAGAGTCGTGCAGATTCGGTTGCGCTGGTGGAGGCGCTGCTGCGGGACATCGGGATGAAAATTCACTACATGACCCCGGCGGAGCATGATCTGCATCTGGCCTATGTTTCGCATTTGAGCCATGTGAGTTCCTTTGCGCTCGGGTTGACCGTCCTGGAGAAGGAAAAAGACGAGAAAGCCATTTTTAGAATGGCAGGCACCGGTTTTTCCTCAACCGTGCGACTCGCAAAAAGTTCACCGCAGATGTGGGCGCCCATTTTTAATCAAAATAAGGCTAACGTAAGCCGGGCGCTGGGAGATTATATCGAATATCTTAAGAAATTCAAGGCTGCTATTGATTCTGAAGAGTTGGATAGCAGCCTCGAATATATGACCCGGGCGAACGATATACGCCGTATACTGGACGGCATTGAGAAAAAATAAGTGATTTCATAGCGAGCAGAATGCAGCGGCAAACTACCGGAGGGCATCAGCCGGATGGTCATCCTGAGAAAGAAGTTTTTTGCAGAAACACCTTGTAGCGGAGATGACAAATGGATGTTGCCAATGGAAATCAATAGTAGCCGGAGGCTACCACCCGGACGGTCATCCTGAAGCGGAGCGCAGCGGAGTCGAAGGATCTCCTGTTGCCAGCAAAAAAGCCTATTAAACGGATTGGGTACAAGGAGCGGGAGATCCCTCCACTACGGTCGGGATGACCCGGAGGTTGGAGCGGCGCCATCCATCGTGTTGTCAAAGGTAGCGCATCTGCCGGACGGTCATCCTGAAGCGGAGCGCAGCGGAGTCGAAGGATCTCCTGTTGCTATAAAAAAGTCCTCTGAAAGGGATTGGGTACTGGGAGCGGGAGATCCCTCCACTGCGGTCGGGATGACCTGCCGGTTCGAATGCCTTACCGGTCGGAATGGCCATAAAGCATAAGCCACGAATTCACGAATAATCTATTCGTGAATTCGTGGCTCACATTTCAGCCCACCAAACGGCTATTTCTTCTTTTTCTTCCCTTTCAACTTGGACGGTACTTCTGCCGGAAGTTTTGACTTCCAGTCGGCGAGAGAATTTTCTATCTGGCCTTTCAGGTTGCTGTTGAAAGCATTATCGCCTGAAGCTGCACCGAGATCAAGCGCTTTCTGGGCCAAAGGTACCGCTTCGGCCAGTTTCCCCATTTTCTGGAGGATCTGGGCTTTCAACCATACATTAGCGAATGTTTCCTTTATGCCTACCGATTTGTCTGCAAGCGCCAATGCCTGGTCCAGATCAGTTCCTTTCGACAGGTAATAACCGGCTGAACGCTGAAGGGTAGCCTGGTCTTCCGGGTTCTTGGCAACAGCCTCCCTGATGCCCGCGGCAGTGAGCTCGTCAGTAGCTACCCCGAGCTTGACAGGAACCGATATACCGGCCCACCACAAGGTAAGGTTGGCTGAACTCTCGGTAAGGTTGTCAAATGAGATCGTGAAAGTTTCGGTTGTTCCGCCTGAAACCGGGGTGATTTCAACGCGTGCTACGTCGTTCGATTGCGCATAGGTGTACACGCCGCCTTTAAAATCCTTGTTGAGGATGACGGTCCACGAACCGCTGTTCGGAATTGTGAACAAAGCATACTTTCCCGCAGGGACATTTTTTCCACCAAACGTGAAGTCAGTGCTGGCTTCCAGGGTGGTTGCCGCATTTGCGCCGGTGCGCCACATGGTTCCCAACGGCGCCAGCGCTGATCCCGGTCCGAAAGCAGCTCTGCCCTTCAGGCTTGGCCGGGAATAGCTGACCGTGAAATCGGTTACACCGACGGCTTGCTGAATGGTTGAAGAAGGGCTCGGAGCTGACATACGCTGCGCAAGAGCGCCGGCGGCCAGTACCGTCAGCAGGAGAAATGTGATAAAGTGTTTTTTCATTAGTCTTGGGACTGTTTGGTTAGTATGTTAAACTAGTCGTGAAACAGTGTCAAAAATAGCAAATCCCGCGGTGCATCGTGCACCCTGCGCCCACTTATTGGAAAAACACAAGCTTTTTGGCGAAATCGGGTATCAAAACGCAGTTTCGGACACCTGTTCCGGTTCGAAGAGATCCCGGTTTTGGACGAGCAGTTTTTATTTTTTTGTGCTCATTGAAATTCCCGAACTGCTGGTACGGTCAATAGAAGTGTCGTAGTCGGGCCTGCTCTTTACAAACTCAAGAAATTCGCGTATCCCACTGATGTTCTGCAGGACATTATGGGCCGTAAACGTGCCGCCCTTGCTCATCTTTGGAGACAGGTCTTTAAAATATTGCGTATACCACCCTTTGTCTGCGTCGGAAAAAACAAAGTCGAGCGGTCCCTTTACTTCTTTCGCAAGGGTGTGGGCATCGCCAAGCCTGAAGTCGACGAACTCGGAAAGTCCCGCTTTTTTTACATTTTCGATTGCTGTTTTTTGACGTTCCGGGTCAATTTCAAGGGTGACGAGCTTCCCGCCCGTCTTGCTTAGCGCCCAGGCAATCCAAACGGTGGAGTGGCCGGTCGAGGTTCCGATTTCGAGCGCAGATCGATAGTTACGGGCAACAATCAGGTCATGCAACACCTTTCCGTCTTCGTACGGAACGTTGAGATCCTGCCATTTTTGCCGGTTTTCTTTCAGGAATTTTTTTACCCGCTCATCGCGGTCCCGGCTTTTTTCCTGGGCATAAGCGGGGGACAATAAGAAGTACCCGATGAGGGCGGTTGCGATAATGATTTTCAGAAACGCCATGGCTGGAATGGTGATTTTCGGTGGATGCGGAATGAATGATGAAACCCGCAATGGGAGTATTGCGGGACAGTAGAGCGACGTATTAGTCAAAGATAGGAAATGACGGCTAAAAAAGCGCGCAAACGCCGACGTACCTACTGCTTGATAAATTTAAGCACGGTGCCCGGTCCGGTTCCTGAACTTATTCTCAGCAGGTACAAACCCGGCTGAAGGCTCTTTATTGAGACGGGCGCTTCTCCACCTGCCTGTAAAGTCAGCTCCTGGCGCAGTCGTACCGTACCGGCGGCGCCCAGGATTTCTAGCCGGAGACGTTCGTTTTTATAGGTTTCTCCCAGGCGCAGGGTAATTTTTTCCGTGGCCGGGTTGGGATGCAGAGTGGCAGGAAATATTTCCATTTCCAATCCGGCGATGGTGAATTGCAGCGCAGCGCTGACGACATAGCCGCTTTTCTGTTCGCCGGCCAGTGCCCGTACCCGGTAGCGATAAGACCCGGTTTCCAGGAGGGTGTCTGCGTTGTACAGCGGTTGCGATACGGTGGCTATGGTAACAAACGGTTCATTGCCGCGGGAGCGCGAAATTTCATAGCCTGTGGTTTGTGCATCGGCCTGGTGCACCCAGGACAGCGTCACGAGGTTGTTTTTTAGCGTTGTGGTAAGCTGTTCTGGTACTGCAGGTACGGCTTTGTCGCTATAATAAGGAATGCCGTATCCGAGCTCGTTGTCGGGGTGGCCGGCCTGGTTACCCATCCTGCGAATGCGCTCCATTAGCTCCTGCGCCGTTTGGGCGGGCGATTGCTGCCAGAGCAATGCCGCCAGGCCGGCCACAAGCGGGGTGGCGAAGGAAGTCCCCTGGGAAGTAACAACAGATCCTGATACCGAGCCTACACGTACCCCGCTCCCCAATGCAGCGACGTCCGGTTTGATGACGCCTTCCGAATTCGGACCGAAGGAACTCAGGGCGTATCGCTGCTCCGAAGCGTTCACGGCGCCGACAGAAAGCACGGAATCAACATCAGCCGGCGCTGTAATATATTTCCAGGAACCGGCGCCCTCGTTTCCGGCGGCTACGGCCAGCAACATACCGGTTCTGGCAGCGAAACGGGCGGCTCTTGAAATAACCGCCGTTTTGCCGTTCATCTGGGCATAGCTGTAATCGAAGGCGCTATCGTCAAAAGTGTTATAACCAAGTGAGGTATTGATAATATCAACGCCAAGGCTGTCGGCTCTTTCGGCGGCAATCAGCCAGGTCACCTCTTCGTACGGCGTTTCGGAGCTGACGTTTTCGGTTCTGTAAAGCACGTAATCCGCGTCGAAGGCCGGACCCACCAGCGTGCCGGGCTGTTTTGACGCCAGTACGCTGAGTACCTGCAGGCCGTGGGTATCGTCGTCGTATACATCTTTGTTCCTCGATATAAAGTCGTAAGTATCGGCTATCTGCGAATGGTCAAACAGGTGTTTCAAATAGCCCTGTTGGTCGGCATTGCGAAAACCGGAATCGAAAACACCGATCAGGAGCCCGGCCCCTGTGTAGCCGAGTTGATGAAGGGTCTGTACGCCGAGCATCTCGAGTTGCTGTTTGGCTGCCCCGTAATCAATCGGGGCAGCGGAGCCCGATTCACCGGATGCCAGCCGGGCCGTTTTGCCGGCGGGCGAGAGTGCCGCTTTCCGTTCGATTCCCGCATAAAAAGGGAGCGCTGCGATTTGCTGCAGTTGTGATTCCGTTGCCGAAACAACGGCTCCGTTGAACCATTTGGAGGTGAACCATACCTGCGCTCCTGTACCGGCGACCTTTGAAAGATAGTCCGGATTGACCGGTAAATCGGATTCCCGGATGGGGATATGCTGTCTTTCCCGCCTTTCAATGGCGCGGGCAGTCAGGAAAGCCTCCGGTTTCCCGATTTGGAAAGGAGTGCCTTTTTTGTCCTTAAAAAGAACAAGATAGGTGGATGACGTCTGACAAAATCCTGTAAATGGCGCAATTACAAACAGCAGCACGCATACCTTCCGGAATATGTGCCGGGTTAAAAGACCAGCAACCATGGTAAAGATGATCATAGCGTTGCGAATTATTATCGTCACAAGTATAGTTACGCCACCTGTTGCTTCTTCCGTTGCTTCAGGCCGGCTTTTTGGGTGCTGAAGGTTCGCCACCGAGGTGGTTACAGCTAAAAAGCGCCTGCATGGAATCGAACGGCACTTTGTCTTTTTCATAGCCGTGCGACAGGTGGAGCGATTGCGTCAGGTTGTTGTCACCCATGGAAAGGTCGACATCGTCCATCGTAAATTGACAGGGGTGCTCGTAGCCCGCTGCGTGAGTAATCTCTATAAGTTCCTTGTTGAAGGTCTTTACAAAATTATAGAACCGTTCGCTTTTCAAAGCCGGGTCCAGACCGGAAACCAGCCATTTGTTGTTGGTGGCAACACCAACCGGGCAACGGTTGGTATGACAGATCTGGGCCTGGATGCAGCCGATGGACATCATGGCCTCCCGGGCCACGTTGATTAAATCTGCCCCCATAGCGAAGGCCATTACGGCCTTGTCGGGTAAACCGAGTTTTCCGGATGCGATGAAGGTGATTTTTTCAGTGAGGTGATACCGCTGGAAAATTTTGTAGACGTTGGCAAATGCGTAGACAAAAGGCAGCGAAACGTGGTCGGCGAAAGACGGTGGTGCGGCCCCGGTGCCGCCTTCCCCGCCGTCGATGGCGATAAAATCAGGCCCTTTCCCGGTTTCCACCATGGTCCTGGCGAGTTCCTCCCAGAGATCCAGTTTCCCGACAGCAGATTTGATCCCTACCGGCAGCCCGGTTTTTTCAGCCATTTCTTCAATCAGCTCCACCATTTGGGGAATGTTCGAAAAGGCGGTATGGTAGGGGCGCGACACAATATCCTGGCCCATTGGTACCTGTCTTATTTCAGCTATTTCGGGTGTGATTTTGCTTGCCGGCAATACTCCGCCCTTGCCGGGTTTGGCGCCCTGAGACAGCTTGAGCTCCAACATCCGGACGTTAGGATTCTGCCGGGTGAGTTGTACCAGTTTCTGAAGGTCCAGATTACCCTGCGCATCCCTTACGCCGAAGTAGGAAGTCCCGATATTGAACACCACGTCGGCTCCCAGCTTGTGATACGGCGAGAGGCCGCCCTCACCGGTGTTGTGGTAACACCCGAATTTAGCAGCCCCCCGGTTCAACGCCGCCACGGCGTTGGCGGACAACGAGCCGTAGCTCATAGCGCCGACGTTGATCACCGACTTGGGCCGGTAGGGGCGGCTTCTTTTGTGATGAAGCCCGATTATTTTGGCGCCCGGCAGTGTGTAGTGCAGCGGGTGGTCATTGTTTTGTATGCTATGCGGATGACTGTCCGGCAACCGCCTGGGCAACATTGAAGGTTTGATGAGCACATATCCGGCACTGGACATGTCCTGGTCGGTACCAAACCCCTGGTAGTTATTTTCCTTTTTTGACGAGGCATAGATCCAGGAGCGTTGCCGCCTGTTGAACGGAAGCTCCTCCCGGTTATTGGCTACAATGTACTGGCGAAGTTCCGGGCCGATGGATTCTATCAGGTATCTGAAGTGGCCAACGATCGGGAAGTTATGCTTAATTGCATGCTTCTTCTGCAATATGTCAGCCAGCGCCCAGATCAGAAGGGCAAAAAGGAGGTACCCCCACCAGGGGATACTAACTATCCAGTCCTGCATGTTCTTCCAGTTTTGTAACGGTTTCCAGGTCTTTCCAGAAGCCGGGGTATGATTTTACTACGACACCGGGCTCCTCGATTAAAATCGCCCGCTTGATGCCGACCGGGGCAAACGCCATGGCCATGCGGTGGTCGTCGTAGGTGTCAATCACGGGAAGGGCGTCGCCGGGGCCCGTTTTGACAACCGAATACCGGGAGTTGGCTTCAGTCTCTATCAAGGCTGCGCCAATCTTCTGTAATTCGGATTGAAGTGCGGCAACCCGGTCGGTTTCTTTAATTTTCAAACTCTCGATCCCGGTCATAGAGAGCGCTATGCCTTTGGCTGCACAACATACGGCCACGGTTTGAACAAGATCGGGACAGCCGGAAAAATCCCAGAACAGGTTGTCCACAGCTTCCTTCTTCTGAAGCAGTACGCCCCTGTCGGTGTAAAGGGTGCGTACGCCCAGGTGTTCCATGATGTCCACGATTGCACTATCACCCTGCAGGGACTGCTGTTTTAAGCCGAGCAGTTCGATCTCCGCGTCATTTGCCAACGCCACCAGGCTGTACCAGTAGCTGGCACCGGACCAGTCGGATTCTACGGCAAAAGCCTTCGGCTCATAGGCCTGGTGCGGCACGTGTATGGTTTTTCCATCCCAATCGGCGGTATAGGTAATGCCGAAATGCGCCATTTGCTCCAGCGTCATCTCGATGTAAGGCCGTGAGCCGATTTCCCCATCAAGGTGGAGAAGAAGCCCGTCGGGCAGGGTGGGCGCAATGAGTAGAAGCGCAGAAATGTACTGGCTGCTTACGTTGCTTTTTATGGTGATGTCGCGCCGGCCGGAATAACGGAACCCGGAGAGCTTCATGGGGGGGTATCCTTTCTTTCCCTGGTATTCAATCAGGGCGCCGAGTTCACGGAGCGCGTCAACGAGGATGCCGATAGGGCGTTCACACATCCGGGCGGTACCGGTCAGGATCTTATGTTGACCGGTAACGGCGAAATAGGCCGTTAGGAAACGCATGGGTGCTCCGGCATCAATAACGTCCGCAATTTCGCCGTTGTCATGGAGCAGTTTTTCAAGCGTTTGGGTATCGCGGGCCTCCGAGACGTTGGTTAATTGACTCTTGAAGTTTGTTAGTGCGCTGATAATGAGTGATCTGTTGCTTTCGCTTTTCGATGAAGCGAGCTGAATAGCGGTACGAATGGGTTGAGATTGGGGGTGAACAAGAATCGATTTCAATGCACTAACGGTCAAACTTGAAAACTATGACAGCTCACAGGCGTGAGTTTTCCTGCAATTTACACAAATTGTGTGAAGCTGCCGATGCGTTGTAGTAAGACGTTGTGCGAAGGTAGCTTATCGCCGCCAGGCTGAAAGGCCGAGCTTCAGGCCCACTACGAATTGGGGCATGAAATGGATGCCTGAATAATAGTCTTCCCGTTCAAAAATGATGGAAATCGGATCATAGCTTTCCAGGGTAGGATTGACCAGATCAGAATATCGAACAACGGTGCGTGCCAGCCCGACACCCGAATACAGGTCCAGGGATAGCTTGCGGCCTATGAGACATTTTATACCGATTTTAGCCAGTCCCGCTATTTTTGATTTTCGGAATGAGGCTTTTTCAAACCGGATCTGCTCGGTCGAAGAGTGACTATAAGTAGCGTCCCTGTTCGTATAGGACGTTTTTGAATAAATACCTTCCAGGGAAAAATAGGCGGCGAGATCATACCATTGGTGCCAATAGTATTTTACCTCAGGCCTGATTTCTCTCAAAACATAAGCCGTTCTCTTATCATTCTGCATCAGCCACTGGGTAGTCGGGTCGTCGCCCAGGCCGACTGCTGCGCCAAAGCTCCACCTGTTTGCCGGTTTTACTTCAACTCCGAACCTCAGTGAAGGATTTGAATGAATTAATGCCAGCGGCGATACGTACAAATCAACGTGAGCAGGCATTGGAACCTGCTTTTTTCCCTGGCCTGACACCCGGCAGGCAGCGAGTATCGCCAAGAAGAGAAGTGTGTGTAGCAGTCTTAAATTCATGTTTTTTTTAACCGAAGGTAGTCAAAAAAAGCAAATACTAGCACGGGTAGCTACGAGATTGTTGTCCGATCGGGCCGCGTCAGTCCTGTCCGGCCGGCTCATCGGGGCTCTTCTTTTCAAGCGGTTTTAACCGGGACAAAATGAGAACGATAAGGAGAAGCAGTCCTGCCGATATTTTAAATAACAACCCGATGTTGACATTCATGTCGCGCAATACTCCGCCTGCGTACAAACTTGCGCCGCCGATGAGGCAGGCGATGAAATTCAGAATGCCGTAGCCGGTAGCCAGAAATTTCTTGTCGATGAGCAAGGTAAGAACGGGCATCATGTTGGCGTCGAGGAAGACGCGGAAAAACGCAAATAGCATAAATCCTGCCAATGCCGGGTACAGGAGGTCGGTGCTGCTGGCCAGGAAGACGGCCGGGGCAGCGATTGAAAGCCCCACCATTGGAACAAATATCCGGCCTCTCGGGTGTTTTTTGCTCCACCGGTCCGCCAGGAAGCCGCCGGCAATCACGCCGAACAGTGAGGCAGCGTGGAAGTAACCGGTTGAATAGATACCGGCCATGCTCTGCGAAAGGTTGAAATGTTCCTTGAAATAGGTGGGCAGCCAGCCGACCACCAGCCAGACTACAATACCGCCGATTCCCCAGAAAAAGAGCGTTTTGAGGTATTCCCGGTTGGTCAGAAGTGCGGACAAGGTCTCTCTGAGCGTAAGGGGGCCGGCGGTTTGTTTCGATCCCGCAGATGCCTCTTCGGGATGCGGAGGCGCTTCCTTTAAAACCAGCAGGAGCACTACGGCGTACACAATACCGATGATCCCGAATGCGCTGAACGCAAAATTCCAGCTATGCGTTTCTGCCAGCCAGCCGCCGATGAACCCGAGGCTCTGGCCGATCATGATGCCTGCCATGTGAATTCCATTGGCCAGCGACCGGGTGGCGCCACGGTGATAGTCCATGATCATGGCCAGCCCGGCCGGGATGTAGCAGGCTTCGCTGATGCCCATCAGGGCTCTCGTAGCCAGGAGCCCCTCATAGGTGGTGACGAAAGAAGTAAGCCAGGTCACCAGCGACCAGACCAGGAGACTTCCGATGATTACCCATTTTCTTTTGAACCGGTCTGCCAGGAATCCTCCCACCGGACTTAAAAAGCCATAGATCCAGAGAAAAAGCGAGGTAAGCAGCCCGAACTGGGCATCGGTCATAGGGATTGACTCTATGATCGAAAAACGCATGGTGGTGATCATCATCCGGTCCAGGTAATTCAGGCAACCTACAACGCTCAGTAATCCTACGACCAGCCAGGCGTAGGAGGTGGAGGAATGGCGGATTTTTAAAGTCATGGGATTTTAGGATTTGACAGGATTTGCGGAAGGGTCAGCGGACAGCGCCGTTCCGGATCGCCGAGATATCGTTCTCTAGCATTAATTTAAACAGGGTCAGGTCGTTGCTGTGGATGACCATATTCAGCCCGAGTTTTATCCACTTCAACTGTATTTCCGGGCCCATCCAGAACTGAATGCCGACGTGCTTCCCGGCAGCCCTGACTTTGGTCACGATCGTGGCAACGGCCCGCTCGAAATCAGGATGGTCATATTGTTCGGGCACTCCCAGGCTGACTGAGAGATCATGAGGACCGATAAACACACCGTCAAGTCCGGGTTCGGCCAGAATTCCGTCGAGGTTCCTGATAGCGGGAGCGCTTTCGATGTTGGCAATTAACAGGTTGCCGCGGTTGAAACCGTCCAGGTACCGGCGCATTTCATCAGTCAGTACTTCCCGGCCCGATAAGAGGTCGTCTAGTTTTTCACCTTTCAGCGGCCGGTATTTGACAGCGCCTGCAAGCGCCCTCACCTGGGCTGCGGATTCAATATAAGGTGCAACGATTCCTCTTGCGCCGGCGTCCAGCGCCTGGCAAGCCAGGAACGGATCCGGTTGAGGCACTCGCACGACCGGCGTTACGCCCATGTCGCGGAGATGTTGGCAGGACAATGACAGGTCTTCCCGGTTGGCCGGAACATGTTCGGTATCAAGAAAGACGAAATCGAGTTTCGCCCCTTTTATCGCGTTGAACCAAAGCGGCGACCGGGCGATGAGGCAGGTACCGTAGACAAGCTCTCCGTTCCGGAGTTTTTGCAGAAGTGAATCAGGTTGCATTTTGAATAGCTTATTACCAGGAGGTCCACCCGCCGTCAACCAGCAGATTATGACCTGTGATGTAAGAAGAAGCTTCCGAAGCCAGGAAAACGATAGGGCCTTGAATGTCCTTGTCAACCGCGAAACGCCCCAAAGGGGTAAGCCTTTTGTAGTTGGCAACGAATTCTTCTTTCCCGGTCATTTGGTCGACACCCGGTCCATATCCTCCCGGGCTGATGCAATTGGCCCTGATGTTGTATTTCCCGTAAAAATTAGCCAGCCATTTGGTAAACCCGACCATTCCCCACTTGTCATAAGAATAATTTACAGGGCTTGTCATGCCGGTTTCACCGTAAACCGGGAAGTTCGGGCCTACTGCTCCCTGGATAGAGCTGATGTTGATGATGTTCCCGCTTCCACGCTCCCGCATATGCGTGACAGCCGCTTTTGTGATGAGCATCAGCCCGGTGGAATTGATTTTTTGCGAGGCTTCCCAGTCGGCAGCTTCCATATCTTCCAGGTTCCGGAACCCCTCCCGGGAAACCGCGTTGTTGATCAGGATATCGATCTTGCCGCTGTGGCGGATGATGTTTGCTACGAATTGCTGAATGCTGGATTCATCTGATAGATCAAGAGCCCATCCGCTCGCGGAGAAGCCTTCCCGCACTAGTTCTCCGGCAAACTCACGGCACTTGCTCCCGTCGCGGGAGGCAATAATCACTTCAGCGCCCGCGGCAGCAAGCGCCCTGGAGATCGGTGCGCCGAATAAGCCGGTCCCTCCCGTTACGATGACAGTTTTGCCTGTCAGGTCAAATAGTTCGTGGATGTTCTTCATTGGTTTGGGTTACTTTCCCCAAAGACCGGGTGTAATGACCTGGCGGGGTACGTGTTTACTAAGATTTGATAATGTGTCGCGAAGCGGGTCGGGTAACCGGGGCCCCCGGAGCAGGTCCAGGTTGGTGCGGATTTGCTCCTGGTTCTCAGCGCCGATGACCAGGCTGTCGACATGGGGCAGGTCCCTGATGAAGCCGAATGCCAGTTGCGCAACCGTCATTCCATGCTCGTCGGCCAACGTTTTTATTTTTTCCAGGAATGGTATCGCCGGTTTCAGCGTTTCGTTCAGCGCGCCCGGGGATTGAAAAAATAAACCTTGCAGGAACACACTCCGGATAAAGATAAGTTTGCCGGCCCCGTGCAGTTTTTCCAGAAGGCCTTCCGTGATCAGGGCCTGGTCAAGAACGTTCATGGGGATTTGAAGCGCTTCGAAATACGGGCTGTCATCAAGCCCATGCGCATCGGCGGAGTAATACAATGAAAGCCCGGCGTGACGAATGTAACCTTTCTCTTTCAGGCGCTCAATCATGATAGGAACAATGCGCATCACCTCTTCCATTGGCTCGCCCGGCCCTTTGTGGTAGAGGCAAACCGGTATCTGGCTGACCTGAAGGGCTTGCAGCGATTGTTCAATTGTTGTCGTGGTGCGTTGCCAGGCAGTTTCAACTGAAATGCCCGGTTCCCAATCGTATTTGAACTTTGAGACGATCAGGTCACCGGCCGGTTTATTGGCAAAATAGTTGCCGAGTACCTCTTCCGCCCTGCCATAGGTCCTGGCGCAATCAAACGTGTTGATGCCCGATTCGCGCGCCACATCCAGGATACGGAAAGCCTCTGCTTCGTTCGGGGCGCCTTTTGTGTTCGCAATTCCGTAATCCATGCCCAGCTGAATAGTGCCAAGCGATAGCTGCGAAACCCGGTAACCGTGAAAAGCGGTGTATTTCATGGGAGTTTTGAGACGTGGGATTTGAGGTTTGGGGTTTGAGGTTTGAGACGTGAGGTTTGAGACGTGAGGTTTGAGGGCGAGGTTTTGACGCCTCATCGCTCAAAGCTCACCGCTCACCCCTGATCTGAATGATTGACGGTGTTCTGATACCGGGTTTGATTTCACCGCTGACGTACAGCCAGCTGTCCTGGTAAAACACGACCGGCAGCGTTACCCTGGACGGGAAATTGTTATTCTCGCCGGGGTACTCCCAGGTATCGGAAGCGGGGTAATAGTAAAGCAGGCTTTTGGTAATGCCTGGGTGCGTACTGGCCGTGCGGTATTGGGCAGTAACGGCGTCTACGCCGCCCCAGATGATCATCCGGTCCCTGAATGCCGGCAGGGTGCCTGCAGCTGAAACGCCTCTCGGAATAACCCCCAGCACCTTCCAAGCAGCTATCCATTTCTGGCCTTCTTTTGTAAGTGTCAGGGAGTAGCCGTCCTGCAGAATATGCCGGTACTTTTCTCCTGCTGCATTGATCGCGCTATTTTCGCCGCCCATGAGAATCAAACGGTCGTTCCATACGCCGCTGGCGGGGAGCATGCGCTCGGGACCGGGCCACGGTTCTATCGTTTGCCAACCGGAGCCGGGGTTGCTGAGGTCGAGGAGCAACGCGGTTTTTGTTGGTGCTCCTGTCGGGCTTTCAGTACCGCCGAGGATAACGAGGGCGTCGCCCAGAACGGCGCCGGTCATGTAGGCCAGGGGTGTGGGAAGATGGGGCAAGGCTGAGCGCGTCAGGCTGCCCTGTACCCACTGATAGGCGCTGACCGATGACAAGTGTGCGGTTTCCGTGCAGCCACCTGCCACTATTACACTCCCGCCATAGCTAACGGAAACGCCGTAAGCGGCAGGTTCGGGCATTTTCTGGTCAGAGGTATGCCACGGGCCGCCGGGTTTCATGATGAAAATCCGGTCGTGCCATTTTTTCTTGCCGCCCTCCCAGGGGTATTTCTCCGGGAAATTGGCGCCGCCGAGAGCGATCAGTGCGCCGTTGGAAACCCCGGCATACATGCCTGCGAAACCTAGCGGATCGGGTAATGGTGAAAATTCTGACCACGTAATGGGATGAGACTGAGACATAAGGTGAATGGGAATGAGTAATGCCAGGTAAAAGAGATGGCGCAGGCGATTGACCATGATGTTTTCTTTTTAAAGCGAAATAGTGGCCAGCACGACGGCTCCCGGGCCGGGTTCGCCGAATCCGCCCGTAATCAGCAATTGTTTGAGGCGCGGCGTGTCGCTCACAAAAGCCAGGTTACTGGTAAGCGGCAGGCCGGTATCGAAAGAGCCGACGCACGCGCCGCCGGGAGAAATGATATGAACGGCCTGCATACCGTAATGGGCAACCCAGATGCGGCCCTCGTTGTCCGTTGCCAGGCCATCGGGCAAGTTCCCGACCGGGTCGTTCGAGGGGTGCTTCGGGAGATTGGCCAATACGGTGCGCCGGGGTTGGGCATTGGCAGACAAATCCACGGCAAGGACTCGGTTCCCGTAACTTTCCGCGACATACAGCGTGGTCTCGGACGGACTTAGCGCCAGGCCGTTGGCATAGTCGATCCCATCTGCAATGACCTTTTCGGTACCGTCGGCTCCCAGGAAAAAAACCTTCCCGTTTTCCCGGATCGAGTCTGTGAAATATAAATTCCCTGCTGAATCAAAAATCAGGTCATTAGGGGTTGAAAATCCGACACCTCCGCAGACACCGTCCAATACTACCTTTTCGAACCGGCCGTCGGAGTGGTGGCTGCTGATGCGTCCGTCCCGGCTTTCGCAAAACCAATGCGTACCATCCGCCCGGATCGCCTGTCCGTTGGGGCATGCTCCTTCCGCCCAGGGTTCGGTTTTTCCGTCAGCCCCTATGCGAAAAACTGTCCTACCGCTCAATGTGGTGAAGTAGAAAGCACCGTCGGTGCCGACAGCCGGGCCTTCGGTATAGAAATCAAGTTCGGCCAGTTTTTTGATTTCAGTCAGTTTCATATCATTTCCCGTTCCGGTATTTCAAAAGGAAACAGGGGTTTTCTCCGGTTATGGAATTCAAATCGGGTCATGTCAGCGCTGGTATCGCCGGGAGTATCCACCTTTACAAGATGTTTGCAAACGTCTTTGTAGGCCGCAATCGGAGCATTCACGCCTTTGGCGACAATAAAGTTGAAGGATTCCGGCGCCAGGTCAAAGGCCAGCAATTGCTGCAGACTAAAAGGAACCGTACGCATCGAGGTCAGCATGACGGTTTGCCCGGTTACGGTTTTCAGGATGACCGATGGTCCCATGTCGTAATGTACAAACCCTCCGTGCTTGGGCGTGAGCTCTTCAAATTTACCTTCAATCAGCCTGAAGCTCTCCGGATGGACCGTGTAACGGCTTTCCCCGATCATCAGCCCGGCAGGCATTTCGCCGGTTTCGCTCAGCAACCTGACGGCTTCCGGATCAAATACGCAGATGAAAGTGCCCGGAAGGCCCGCCGCATCGAGGGCTTCCAGCAAATGGGTGCTTTGTGCGGAGCTTCCGCCGCCGACGTTGTCGCCCATGTCCAGCAGCAGGATGGGTTTTTCCATTCCGTCGAATTCGGGGATCAAGTCTTCAATCCGCCGTTTTTTGCCGTTGTAGCTTTGCAGGTGGTCCGCGACAAAAGCGCGGAGGCTGCGTTCGGCCGCTTTTTCGTTGCCTTTCCCTACTTCCGAAATCATGGTAAAGGCAGACCCCAGCTCTTCGACATCAGCATAGGGGAAACCCAGCAAAAGATTGACGGCATACAGGCCGAATTCTGTTTTCACCTTGCCGGCCAATTGCAGGAGATCAAGACAGGGCGACTCGGAAGTATATTGTTGTTCGATACTGATTGCTACGGAAAGTTGTACCAGTCGGTGCGTGAACTTTTTGCCCTCCGATAGCATTTCGATTATCATCTGGGCAGCCCGGCGACCTACTTTTGCCTGGTCTATATGCGGATTGGTCTGGTAGGGAAAGAGCCCGTTGGTAGCTGCCACCATCAGCGGACTGAGATTGGCATGCGGGTCTAAGGTCCCGACAATCGGCATATCGGGCCCGGCTTTTTTGCGCACCACGTCAAGCCAATGGCCGTCCATATCGGGATACCCCTCTGCTACGCCTGCCCCGTGGGGAACGACGATGACCCCATCGTAGGGGCCGTATTGTTCAAATAATGTTAATAGGCGCTCCAGGATGGTTTCAAAAGCTTCGCGGGCGACCATTCCGCTGGGCGTTGCGTATGCGTAAAATACCGGGACAAGCTCGTAGCCGGGCTGGCCCTCAATGACTTCTATAATGCCGCTGATCTCGTGGTGAGCACCTCGGTACTCATCCAGGATAGCTTTTCCTTCCAGCCAAAAACCAGTTTGAAAGTGCTGTAGGGTAGTGGGCTGCCGGGAAAAGGTGTTGGTCTCATGGTAAATTCCAAGGAGCGCTATTCTTTTTTTCATTTGGGTAAAGGTATGAGGTATGAGGGGTGAGGTTTGAGGTATGAGGTATGAGCGGTAGCTAACACCTCACCCCTCAAACCTCATACCTACTCTTCCAATTTAAAAACAGCATCCACTTCAAACTTCAGGAGCTCACCCAGGCATCCGATCAGGGTAGTCCGGGCCGCGTAGGGCTCGTTGAAGTACTCTCTGTATATCGCGTTGAATTCTGCGAGGTATTCCTGTTTGCCCACATAATTCCGTACCTGAACGGCGTCGTCCATTTTCGCGCCGGCAGCTTCCACAATGCGCTTCAGGTTGTCGAACGACCGGCGGCATTCGCCTTCGAAAGTGTCAACCACGATTGTACCCGTGCTGTCGGTTGATGCCTGCCCCGATACGTACAGATGGCCTCCTGAAATAACGCCCGGAGAAAACGGCAGGTGACTGGTCGGGATGTTTCCCCCTTTTACTACTTTTTTGTTACTCATAATATACCGAATGTTTGATAAGCTACTTGTGCCTTCATGCCATTTTTGATGGCATCCCGCGACCGGTTTTCAGCCTTTACTTTTTGAAATGCAGCTTCCAGTACGACTTCTTCAATCGCCTTCGGAATTACCACAATCCCGTCTTCGTCGGCCATTACCAGGTCGCCGGGGTTAAAGGTAACACCATCTATCACAACAGTCACGTCGAGGTCGATCACGCGCTGCCTGTTTTGACTGTCATAGGGATTCTTTGCCGTGGCAAATACGGGAAACCCCATTTCACGCATTTTGGCCACATCCCTTACCGCCCCATGGACGATTACACCTGCACAGCCGCTGTTGCGAGCTGCGGTGGCGAGCAATTCTCCAAAAATGCCGGACCGTTCGCTGCCGTGAGCCGCTGCAATGATAACATCTCCCGGAAGGCAGGAATCTACCGCCTCCAGCTCGAGTTCATAAGGTGCTTCGTCCCGGTGAAACATATCCGACCAAAGCGTAGTTCTGCATCTTCCTACCAGTTTTTTTATGCCGGTATAAGGAAAAAAGGTACTCCTCGTAGCCTGATTAGTAAACCCCATCCCGTCCAGGACGTCTGAAATGACTGCGCTGTAAAGTTCCTGTTCAATTAACCGGAAGTCCATGTTCGAAACAGTTAAATGGTTTCTTTCATCAGGCCGTAGCTGTCCACTTCTTCCATCATGCGCACAATCTCCTCATCGTCCCAGGGCATTTCCGGCGCGAGCAACGGCGGTTTGGGCGGGCCGATGTGGATGTCATATTTGAGCGCCATCCCGCGGTTGATGAATGTCCACACGTACGGAATTATTTTTTCTATAAATCCCTGGAAGGCAAGCATGAAATCATGTGCTTCCTGCACCCGGCCTTCCAGGAAACCGGCGCGGACATGCTTGCAGGTAGGTCCAAACATGTTGTAAAATGTCCCGATTGCACCGACGGCGCCGCTGATCGCCGCCTGGCAAATAAGCTCGTCGGCGCCGCTGAAGAGTTGCCATCTGTTGCCGGCCATGTTCCTGATGGTACCGATCTCAAGCAGTTTCGCGGTGGTAAGTTTCATTCCTTTTACCTGTGGCAGGTCGAGCAGTTTTTTTATTACCTCGTTGCTGGTAGACCCGCCTATCTGGTAGGGGAAAAACGGAAGGTCTGTAGCCTGTGCAATGCGGCGGTAATGCGTAAAAGCCATTTCGCCTCCACCACCATAGTAAATAGGCCCGACTGACGAAATCCCGTCGGCGCCCTTTTCGGCAGCGTGACGGGCGAGCCGTATGGATTCTTCTGTATTCATGGCGCCCACCTGTACCATTACCGGAAGGCGTCCGTTTACAATTCGAATGGTGTGTGCGGCAATTTCTTTTCTTTCCTCTTCACTGAAAAGGAATCCCTGCCCTGTGGAGCCCAGCAGGTAAATACCATCGAGTTCCTGGCTGATCATCAGCTCGATAAGCTTTTCCAGTTGCGGAAGATTCAGTTTGCCATCAGGATGAACAGGTGTAAAAAGGGCGGGCCATACACCTTGAAATTTTTGATTACTCATTTGGATTTTTATTTACGGTAAGTTGTGATCAATTATTAAAAATATTTTTTATCGTTTCCAGAGCGGATTCAACGGGCGTTATGCCGACAGGGGGGAGCGCAAACCCGGCGTCCACTGCCGCCATGTCTTTGAAACCGCTGCCGGTAACCAGACAGACGTAATTTTTCCCGGGGTCGGCTTCTCCTTTTTCCAAGGCCACTTTAAGGCCCGCCAGCGCGACTGCCCCGGCCGGCTCAGAGAAAATGCCTTCTTTTACGGCGAGCTCGCGGTGACAGTCGAAAACACTTTCATCGGAAACGGTATAGCCGGTCCCGCCGAGGGCGGAACATGCGGCTACAACCTCCTGACCGTCGAGCACATTGGCCACCTGGAGCCCGCTGATCCGGGTGGTAGCACGGTCAGCTGCCCGGGCCGGGACACCGTTGCGCAGTGACGATGCAATGGTGTCGTTGCCGGCTGGCTGAACACAATGTACTTTTGCCGCAGCGCCGGTGGAAGAAACCCCGTTGGCTACTGCCAGGGTAAGGCCGCCGCCACCTGCCGGTACCAATATTTCAAGGTCATTCCCGCCTAGGGTGTCAACGATCTCGTGCGAGATGGTTTCAACTCCTTTCATGCCCGGTGGGCAAAATTTGTAAGCGCTGATGGGAAGCGGTATCCCTTTTTCCGAACTCAGCGCCTGGAGCAGCCCGAACACCTGTTCAGTAACAGCTGCGGACTTGCCGAAATCCCGGATCATCAGCAATTGCGCGCCGTACAGCTGCATTTGTTTTAATTTAGGTTCGGGCGCCCCGTCTACGACCAGGATGATGCAGCGGATTCCCGCCGCGGCGCTGTAGGCCGCCAGGGCAGCTCCTGTATTTCCGCTTGAGGTAGCAAGACAGATTTTATGCCCTTCGCGCACCATGTCGCTGATCAGAGCGGCGGCGAACCGGTCTTTATAGGAACCGGAGGGATTCAGGTTTTCCAGCTTGAAATACAGGTTGGGCAGGCCCAGTGCCGGACCAATCCGGCGTGATTTTACCAAGGGTGTGTTGCCTTCCCCCAGCGTAACGAGCGGGGGAGTAGTGAGATAAGAGCGGTGCATTACCATTTCATTCAAAATTCGTCGGGATATTGAAGGTTTTTAACGGAATAAGGGTTGAAATTCGGCTCGAATCCCCCATCTACGGTTAGTGTGGTGCCGCTCAGGTAGGAAGCTTCCCGGGAGCAGGCCCAGGCGATTACGGCGGCGACCTCTTCGGCCCGGCCGCCTCTCCCGAGCGGGATAAAATCGGTCAGCTGCTCGGTGAGGATTTTACTGATATTCCTTCCGTCCGGATCCACGTAATCGGCGCTCAGATCGGTGTCAATAAAACCGGGTGCGATGCCCAATACGCGTATCCCCTGTCGCCCGTAAGTAATCGCCAGCTCCTTTGTGAGGCTGTTCAACGCTCCTTTGCAGGCGACATAGGCAGTGGCTATTCCCGAAGGCCGCTCGGCCATGACGCTGGATACATTAATGATAACACCGCCTTGTCCGCCGCGTTCCATTACTTCTGCTGCCGCGCGCGCCAGGAAAAGCGGGGCGGTAAGACAAATTTTCAGGGTTTTTTCCCAGACCGGCAATGAGAGCCCCCGTACTGAGCCCGGTTCGCGCCAGGCCGCGTTGTTGACCAACACGTCGATACGCCCGAACCGATCGACGGTATGGGCGATAAGACGAGCCCAGTCTGCATCGCTGGCCAGATCGGTTTTACATACACTGACGTCGGCGCCTTCACCGGCGAGGGAATGATGGAGTATAGAAAGTCCTTCCTGGTTGATGTCGGCAAGTACAACCGCATAACCCTGGACGGCGAAAGCTTTTGCAGCAGCACTGCCTATTCCGCCCGCAGCTCCTGTTATGATGACCGTTTTTTTCAAATTTCGCAGGTTTATCAGTGGTTTTTGAACGCAGGTTGCCGGCCGTTATTTTCTTTCCCGATGCCGTCGAAGCCAATCGTGACACTTCCCGGTTTGGAAATAGGTAAAATGCCGCCCAGCGCTTCGCCTTTTTTTACTTTTACGATTTGCCGGAGCAGGAATACCAGCCCGTCGGCATCGGCTTGTATCTGGGTAGAATTGCCGGTTGCGGGGTCAAGAATATGGCCGACCCGCTCGCCCTTTTTTACGAGAGTACCCAGTGTTGTGCCGGCAATAAAGATACCGTCGGCCGGCGCGGGCATTTTTCCTTGCAGGAAACCGCTGTCGGGTCTGATGTCTTCTACCCAAAACTGTTTCCCGGCATTGTTACGCGTGGCGGCGCCAGGTACCATTTCCCAGAGCCGCAATACGTTCAGGACGCCTTCTACATAGGCAGTTGCTACGTGCGGGCGGAAGCCGGTGCCGCCGCCGTATTCCAGGTAAATGGCAGGGATACCGGCATCGCGGGCAACCGATAGGGTTCTGCCTTGCGGGAGCGGATCAGTCCCCCATACGACGGGCAGGTCGAATGCGAACGCCATTTCACGCTGAATGTCCAGCACCGCCTGGTTTTCGTGCAGCATGTAGCCCGCCAGAGGGGAAATGTCATACATCACGCCGCCGGTGTGTAGGTCAATCAGGTAATCTGCCGAGCGAATGAGTCCGCTCAATTCATAGGCGGCCCGCTCGGAAGATGATCCGTCGGGTTTCCCCGGACATATCCGGGCCATGTCCAGGCCGTCGTCCCCGTATCTTCCGGTGGAGACATAAGCCGTAGGGTTGGCGTTGGGAACCAATGTGATCCTGCCCTTCTGCAGTTGTGCGGCGAGGCGCGCGTGCAGCTCGCCGCAGGCTGCCATAGGTTCATATTCGTCGCCGTGCACACCCGCCAGTACCAGCACGTGGGGGCCGTCTTCACGGCCGGCGATTTCGTGACGTAAAATAAGTTCAGTGCTCGCCTTCATAGTATTCTCCGTTACAAGTGGGGTGTTCGGGGTCAAAAATTCCGAGCACACGGAACATCAGCCTGGCAATTTGCTGGTGCCCCCTGAAATTGGGATGCAGCCTGTCGTTGAGCCACTGGCGGTACACATCATTGAAGTATCTTTTTTGGCGGTCTTCCCAATAGGCATAGTTGTCGACCAGGATGGTTTGGAGGCCTTCCGCTACCCGCCGGATGGCAGGGATATACTCAGGAAGCGTTTTGCGCTCATCGGAAAGCCGGAGAATAATGGGATTCGGTGTATGCAATACGGGCACGGCGCCCAGCGCCCGTACTTTGTCTACAAAAGTCTTCAGGTTTTGTTCGTACACCGGGACCGGCAAATCGGCTTTTGCACAGTCGTTTGTGCCGATCATGATCGATACCACGGAAGGGTTGAACTTTGCAATGCGCCAATCGAAGTCGTCGAGGATCATCCGCGTCGTCTGGGAGCTGATACCTGTGTTGATCACCCAATCGCGGGTCCGGGCCAATTCCCAGCGCATGCGTTCCTCGAAAATTTCGGGATAGGAACGATAGCCTTCCGTGTGCTTGGCGCCATGCGTAATACTGTCCCCTGTGAACAACCAGACATTCGGCTCTTTTTTCGCGAGCAGGCCTTTTATCACAGCCAGGTCAGGAACTTCTTTCACCGGGGGAAAATGGGGGGCGTTCCCATGCGCGGCAGACATGGAAACCGCGGCGAGCGGTAGTCCCGCACCGGCCCCAAGGAGGAAACTCCTCCTGCTGAATATCGTTTTTTTCTTGTTCATTTGTGGTGGTGGTTGGAACTCGGAAATCGGAAATCGGAACTCGGCCCGTTCTATCCTGATTACCGATTCTTTGAATACTGATTTCTGATTTCTGATTTCTGATTTCCGATTTCTGATTTCCGATTTCTGACTACCGACTTCCGATTTCTGATTTCCGATTACCGACTTCCGATTACCGACTTCCCCCTCGCCGGGAACCACATCACCATCGGATCAGGGCCGAGACCTGTTTTGATAATGTCTATTACTTCCATTTTTTGGAGATCGATTACGTGAATGCCGTCGGAAACGGTTTTGTGGGCTTCCGATTTTTCGGATCCGTCTTTAAAAACCTCCGCTTTTCTGGAATCTTCACAGCCGACAAAGACATAGCGGCCCTCGGACGAAAGCTCAACTCCTATGGCAAAATCACCTACGGGGATCCGCTTGATCTCTTTTTTTGTCCTGGTGTCGATAATGGTCAGCTTTCCGTCCTTTACCCAATTGGCGACCAGCGCCTGTGAGCCGTCTTTGGTAAACCGTATGCGGACCGGCATACCTTCGCAGGGAAAAGTCTCTTCCGGTTGCCAGGTAGCGACGTCTATGACAGTGATGGAACCGGCGGTTTGGTTCAGCGCCCAGAGCTTTTTATGATCAGGGGTAAATGCCATTCCTTCAACCCCCGCTCCGGCGGGAATCTGCCGTAGCAGCCCGCCGGTCTTGCGGTCTATCACCGAGATGTTTTCGGAGACAATATTGGCAGTAAGCAGGTATTTTCCGTCCGGTGAAATATAGACCATGTGCGAGATTTTGCCGTGTGTCGGGATATTCCTGACCACTTTGTTCGTTTTGGTGTCCACCTCCACCACAAACCCGGTCTGTCCTGCAGTGAAATACGCGCGCTTTCCGTCCGGGGCCATGGCCGTACCGTGAATCCGCCCGATTTCTCCGGTGCTGATCTGGCTGATGTGCTTCCTGTTTTTCAGATCTATAACCGAGATCGTGTTACCCGGGGGCGCATAATTGGACAAATAGGCAAAACGCTGATCGGGCGTCACGATAATTTCGTGCGGATTGGGTCCGGTAGAAATGGTCTGAAGCACATCGCGTCCTATCGGATCTACGAAAGAAAGCGTATTGGAATGCTTGTTTGCGGCAAGCAGAAGCGGGAGCTCTTTCTTCAGCCTGTAAAGTTCCCGGAGGGCGTATCGCCTGATTTTTATGCTGAAACCCGGGTCGTTGTCGGGTTTTACATAATAGGCAAAAAGCGCGTGACCTTCCTGGAAATGGATGGCTGTATAAGCATAGGTTTCGTCCGGGTTGTTTTCCAGGTCCGCGACTGCCTGCCAGGTCAAACCGTTGTCCGGGGAAATAGAAACAGTAAGCGGCGTGCGTTTCGATTTAAAGTAGCCGGGACCGGAGGCGCCGTTGTTGTTAGCTACCGCCAGGAGGTCATTGCTGCCGGGAATACGCTTTACTGAGGCCGGCGACAAAGGGGAACGGAGCCCGCTTTGCGTGGCAGGAGCCCAGGTGATCCCGCCGTCTGCAGAGTATGCCTGGAATTGGCGCCCGCCACTGGCACGGATAATCATCATTACCCGGCCGTCAGCCAATTCTACTACCCCGGGTTCCTGTGTAATGACCGAGTCGGGCGCGGGCAGGGCATTGCCTGTTTTCCACGACAGGCCGTCGTCGTCGGAATAGTAGCACCGAAGCTGGCCCTTGTTGCTCCACTCGGTTGCCTTCGTTTTGTGAAGCGAAACCGGGACGAGGATACGGCCGCTACGCAACTGGATGACCCGGTCGTTATTGACCACGAAATAGCCGGTCTTATCTGTTATGACGGGTTTGGGAGCGGACCAGGTTGACGCCTCGTCGTCAGAAAACCTGATTTGAGGGATGCAGTCATCCAATGAATTTTTCCGGGCATAAATCAGCGCAATCCGGCCGTTGCGAAGACGCAGCAACGATACGGACATGACGTTCATGTCGCCTTCCCGGTCAATGATCAGCTTGTCGGTTTGGGTCCATGTCCTGCCATTGTCGCCTGATATCCGGCCCATCAGCCGGGCAGGCGCATGGTCGCTGGAAGACCCCTCAAAGCGGGAGTATACATAAAGGATTCTGCCGTCCTTTAACCTGACAAAACTTCCCTCTGAATTCCGGGGGTTGTTGGCGTCGGTCGTGAGATGCAGAACCATTTCACCGGCGGAACTTTTCTGACCGGAGGCAGCGTGGAGTAAGCACAAGCACCCGATCAGGACGCCTAAAAACTTACTTCTCATACAGCCAGGCCGGGTTGATTTTCGAAATATTGGTTATAGACAGGCCGGTACCCTTCGATCTTTCCCCGGCGCAATAGCTCAGCAGGAGATCGCCCGTTTTCAGAAACCGTACAGCGGTATAGCAATAGTAGCCGTCAGGATCGTGGTGGAGGGTTTTGATATTCCGCCAGGTAAGGCCTTCATTGGTGGAAATTGCTATATTAAGGGGGTTGCGTTTCCCGTATTTTAGACCCATTTCGCCAAAATTGTTCCAAACCAGCACCAGGTGGCCGGTTGCGGGGTCTCTTGCGATGGTAGCCGGCGACAGCGGCGAAGGGATATTGGAAGGAAACGCTTTGCCCCAGGTTTTGCCCTTGTCTTTCGAAACGGACAGGTACTGCATACCGGCATCGGTACGGATGTACATCATCACGGAACCATCTTTTAGTTCAACCAGCCCGGGCTCCTGCGCCATCACATCGGGATGGACCTCTACTTTTGCGCTTCTCTTCCAGCTTTTACCCTGGTCATCCGAGAAGTAGGTATAGAGGATGCCGTAGTTATTGAATTTTTTCTCCAGCTCCTCGGCGCTCAAGCCTTTTGCTTCGGTATTATGCAACGCCACGGGCATCAGCAGTCTTCCGCCCGCCAGCTGGAGTACCCGTGCATTGTTGAGCACATAGTACCCGGGCTGATCGGTGATGCAGGGCACCGGGGCGCTCCAGGAGTTCCCTTCGTCGGATGAGACCCGCATCATGGGGATGCAATCGGCAATTGAGTTCTTCCTGGCATAAAAGAGCGCTATTTTCCCGTTTTTCAACCGGAGCAACGAGACTGACATAACGTTGGTAGCGCCCTCGTTCTTAACCACAATTTTATCCTCGGCGGTCCAGGTTTTTCCGCCGTCGGCAGACCACCTGGCGGCCAGGTCGGAGCTTCCGAAATCGCTGGCGGAACTGCCCGTAAACCGGGAGTAAACGTACAGGATGCGGCCATCGCTGAGCTCCACGAAATCGCCTTCGCTGTTACGGGGGTTATTGGGGCCGGGCTGCAGCTGAAGCACCACTTCGGGGGCCGTCTGCGCATAAGCCGACCGGCCGTTCAGCGTAACAATAATCAGCAGGAGGCAGAGCCTGCAGTAAAATGGTCGGGAGAAATTCATGGTCTAACGCAGGGATTTCAGTGGAATACGTTTAATAATGATACCGCGGGTATGCCAGTCGAAATAATTCAGCAGGGCATCGTCTTTGGTAAAATGAATGCTGGTGTAGCAATAGGAACCCTGTGGGTCGGTTTCAATGTCGGAGATACGCTTCCACGTTTTTCCATTGTCAACCGAGGTTCCTATCGTCATCGGGGTTCTCTTGTTCTTACGCGAGGCTTCTTTCTGGTCGTTGTTGTTCCAGACGAGCAGCAGTTTGTTGCTGCCCGGGATGCGCGCGATACTGGCGGGAGACAGTGGTGAAACAATAGTTGATTTTTCGACCTGTTGCCAGCTTTCCCCTTTGTCCGACGAGGTAGCGTAATACTGGACGCCCGCATCGGAACGGATGAACATCAGGATATTCCCGTTTTTTAACGCGACAACGCCTGGTTCCTGCGCAATTACGTCGTCAGGAACAGCTACACGGTCGCTTCGCTTCCAGCTTTTCCCTTCGTCGTCAGAGTAGTAGCAGAATATTTTCCCGTAATTGTTGAAGCTTTTTTCCAGCTCGGTAATCGACGCGCCTTCTTTGAAAGTCGAAGTGTGAAGCGCAACAGGCATCAGCAGGCGCCCGCCCGGCAGCTGAATCACCCGGTTATTGTTCAAAACATAATAACCCATCTCATCGGTGATGCAGACGGTGGGCGCTCCCCAGGTTTTTCCTTCGTCGGATGAGATCCGCAGGAGCGGGAGGCAGTCGGCCAGGCCATTTTTACGGAGATAGAAAAGCGCAATTTTCCCGGATTTCAACCGTAGCAGGGAAACCGACATAATGTTCATCCTGCCCTCGTTTTTCAGGACCAGGTGATCTTCGGCGTCCCAGGTTTTCCCATTGTCGCGGGAGTACCTGGCTACGAGGTCGGACCCGCCGAAATCGCTCGAGGAATTGCCTGTAAACCGGGTGTAGACCAGCATGATGGTGCCGTCTTTGAGCGTAACGAAATCCCCTTCGCTATTTCTGGGATTGTCAGGGCCCGGTTTAATATGCAAAGCTGTTAGGGCATTCTGCGCCTGGAGCGATCCGGAAAACGGAAGCCCGGCCAGGAATAGCAAACAAGTAATTTTCTGAAAAAAGAGTCTCATGTGGTAGGGAGTAAGTTCTGACCGTTTTGTTGTGTACCTATTCTACTGCATAAACCCGGTTAACGGCCCGGAAGGTTGCCAGCTCGGAATAATGCATCACCATTTTAACGGTCCTGCCATTTTCGGTTACCGGAACCGGGGCTTCGATCACGAAATCGGCAAAGTCCGGCGCATTGAAGGCAATAAAGGCGGGCCGCAGGGCGTCCATCGGTTCGTCGTATATCTTCGTGAGGTCAGGAAGCATGACAGGGCCGGTGTCGGTCTGGTACATTTTGGTTTCGGAATTGATGTTCATGGTTTTACATGGACATTCAATCATTGCCGAGAGGCCCGTGACCTCGTTGGTAATTTCAGTTTGGGTAACGATGGGGATGCCTTCCAGTGTGGCTTCTTTTATTTTTTCAAAAGTGTCAAGCAGGGTAATGGACGAGGGGTGGGGAAGACGGATGATCGGATCGGCGCCCCAGGTATCGGACATTAGCTGCACCTTTCGGTAGCCGGCACGTTCATCGAAATGCCGGCGGAAAATGAGCACTTTTTCTTTCCCGAAAACAGGAAGAAAATCGTAATTGTCCTGGTAAAACAGGTTTTTCGGGGCAAAAGTATCTTCGCTTTTGCAGGACGCTCCCTGGAAATAGACTTCTTCGGTACCGGCTTTGCCGTTGCGCACAATCGTACGGCTTTCGATCCACATTCTCACCGAGTTCGAGTGGGAAGATTTGCCGGAGTTGCAAATGAAGGAGCGGCCATAGTCGAGGCACTCCGCGGCTTCGCCGGATTTTTCAGGAGCAGCCGGTTTTTTCTCAGCCCCTTCCCGGTTACCAGTGGTACAGGCGGCAACAGTGAGGGTGGAGGCTAGCGCAAGGCCGGACTGAAGAAAATTTCGTCGGGTAGTCATGGGTTTGGGATTACTTAACGTGATAGATTTTCAGGATTTCCCTGGTAAGGTTTTCGGCAATGATTTCGTGGCCGTTGTCGTTGGGGTGAACCCCGTCGAGGAGCAGCTCGTCCAGCTTTTCTTCACCCTGTTTTTTGGCCTTGGAGAACACCTTGAAATTGTCGACCAGCCCAAGTCGGTTTTTACGCGCAAGGCGGCGCATGGTTTTGACATACAATTCCAAGCGGTCATTCTGGATCTTACCATACTTTTCGCCAAGCACATTTGGTGTAATGAGAATGATTTTAACACCGTTGTTTTTTAGCGCTGCAATCATAAAAGCCAGGTTCTCCCTGAATTGATCCAGTGGTATGCGCGAAGGGCCGCCCTCCACTTTGCTGTCAATATGTGCATCGTTGGTGCCGAAGCCGATGGTGACCAGGTCGGGATGACGTTCCATGACATCAGTCTCAAACCGGTCTCTTGCATGCCTGATTTTAAACAGGTTGTGGTCTTTTACAGAGCCTGTATGGCTGCCGGGTATGCCTGCGTTGATCACCTCGGCGGCTACACCGTGAACGCTCAGCAACGCGGGTATTCGCTGGGCAAATACCTGCCGGACGGTCGCCCTGGTTGCGGTAATGGAATTGCCGAAAGCAACGATCCTGATACGGAGAGAGTCTGCGTGTTTTTCCGTGGCCCGGAGACCGCTGCCGGCGAAAGCGAAGCTGCCCGGAAAAAGCAGCGCGGCTACCAGAAGTATTTGCAGGAAAAATCCGGGTTTACGCTCCATGATGCTGAGTTAAAGACAGGCCGGACGCGGTGTTCGGCGTGGCAAGCTAAAATTAAATGTTTACAAAAGATCTTTTTCCAGAATTTTGAAGCTCAGATACCCGCCGAATGCTGCGTAGGTGGTTGAAATCCAGATTTCTCCGGGGCTTCGTTCAAAAACCCGGGGATAGGCCAGGTTTTTACCTTTGCTTTTATCGGTTACTCGTGCCACAACAATCGGGTCGGACCAGGATTTGCCGTCATCATCCGAAAACATTACCGACAGCTCACCCCTGTGGTTGCTGTGCGGAACCTCGCTTGAAATTCCGTCGCCTCCTGATAAGGGAAACGAGTCTTTCCCTTCCGGAAAGGGCCTGTTCCAGACAAGGAAGAGACGGCCGCTGGCGAGTCTGGTGAGCAGCCCGGGAGCCGAGCTGGCCGCAATTTTGGTCGGTTTGAATTTTTTCCAGGTAAGTCCCTGGTTCTCGGAGATCGTCTCCCAGAAAACCCCCCAGTTGGTACGCATGAGCATCCAGATGCGACCGTCTTTGAGCTGCTCAAGGGTGGATTCGACTACGCCGCTGTGGTGCCCGACCCCGCCGAGGTCGATGACGTTTGACCTGATCCAGTTAAGTCCGTTGTTTTTTGAAGTATAGGTAATGACGGTATGGTGACCCGGGTTGTGCCTGAACATCATGGAAGTGAAAATAATGTTCCCTTCTTTGGTTTCTATGATATCGCGGTTGGCTCCTGTCCACTCATCGTGAAGTTTCTGAAGGTCCTGCCAGGTTTTGCCGCCGTCGAGACTCCTGATTGCATAGGTAGGAATGGTAGCTTCGGGCGAATCGGCAATGTCGTTGTTCCAGTTCCAGTTGGCTTTTTCCACGTCATTGGCAAAGGCCAGGATGATAGCGCCCGACCGGGTTTTGAGCAGGACCCGTTCTATCCGGATATCGAACCGGGCCGAATCCTGGAAGATGGAATATTCCTTCCAGGTCTTGCCGCCGTCATGGCTGATACAGCTCTTGTTTTTCTCAATTGTAAGAATCCCGCCGTCGTCAAGGTTGACGAACGGGCCGGTTTTGAGGTAAGACATGTCCACCGCTTTGTTGTGAATCAGGTAGCCGTGGGTAGTCGGAACCGTGGTGGCATGCTTGCTTTTCTGAGCTTCTGACCGGATCCCTGTAAAAAGACAGGCGAGAGTTAATCCGAAACAGAAGCGGCGCAGGGCAGGAACAGTCATCATCATAAGTTTAGGAAAGGGATGGTGAAGTAATCGGTTTTAGGGTCAATGTGCGGAATCGATGCCGTTCGCCGCATTCTCTACTTTTTTCAAGAGGGCAAGCACCTCGTTTTCGTCCCATGGCGATTGACAAAAGCCGAGGGGAGGGTTAGGAATGCCGAGCTCGATGTCGTATTTCAATTTCAGAGCCTGGTCGAAGAAAGACCATGCGTTGGGCAGAACGTGATGAATAGCTTCCTGGAAGGCAAACATGAATTTTGTGCCCAGCTCAATATCTCCCGCCAAAAAAGCGGCTCTTACTTTCCGGCACTCGGCCCCCCAGATGTTGTAGAAACTTCCTATCGCACCGACAGTACCGCACATGGCCCCCTGGCAAAGCAGCTCGTCAGCCCCGCTGAACAGTTTCAGCCGGCCTTCGGACAGCACATGCATCAGGCTGATTTCGTACAGGTTTTGAGTTGTAAGCTTCATTCCGCAAATATTTGGCAATTGAAGCAGGCTTTCAATGTACGGGCGTGCTTCTCCGCCGAAAATGCTGTTGTTGCCGATGTGATAGGGGAAAAATGGTATGGATACGGACGATGCGATGGCACGGTAATGCTCCATTCCACGGCCGCCACCCGAGGGATAATAAATGGGCGCTACGGTAGAAATGCCGAATACCCCGAGCTTTTGTGCTTCTTTGGCAAGGCGTACCGATTCATGCGTATTCAGCGCACCGACCTGGGCGATAACGGGTACTCTCGCTGCCGCCGCTTCCATAACGGCCGCCGTAATCCGGGTTCTCTCCGCTTCGTCAAACAGGAAGCCCTGACCGGTAGAGCCCAGTATGTACAAGCCGTCAAGGCCCTCCGCAATCAGGACTTCGACGAGTTTCCGGAGCTGTTCATAGTCAGGGGATCCGTTTTTGTCGACTGGTGTCAGCAGGGCAGGCCAAACGCCCGTTAATTTACTTTCTATAGTGTTCATGTGCTTTCCGGTTAACCCCTTTTGTTGGTTTGAACTTATGGTATTTGATAATAAGAAAACTCGTTTATTCCGATCCCGCTTTCACTTTTGCCGCCATTTGAAATGACTTTCATTCTAAGGTAGTTCACGCCGGAACCGGAGGTTTTCGAAAGCGACGGTCCTGCAAGCAGCCGATCGTTGAGGTGAATAGAAGCCGTTTGCGCTTCGGTATCCCATTTTATTTTCATGATTTGCATTCCTTCCATCGACTGCCCGGGGGAAAGACGGAAAGTAAAAACGGCGTGATCCGCCGCCATAGCGTCTGCCGGGATTGAAAAGTGATCGGCTAAGGCGACCTGCAGTCCGGGCGGGTTCTTCTTCAGATCTACCTTCACCTCAATTTCCCCCTTTTTTGAAATGGGGAAGTTCTGAACCCATTCCGTGGTTGCCGACAACTCTTTTGCTGCATTTCCGGTAGCGGTCCGGGTATTGGTTTCTTCAAGCCAGTCCGGGTCAAACCGTACGATCGATTTGCTTTCTCCCTGCCCTGATACCAATATCACCAGGCCGTCGGACGTTTCTGTCGCCGACGGATACGCGGTTCCGCGGTCGCCCTTTTCCACAGCTGTTTTTGGAGGACTTTCGCGAAGCACTTCCCTGAAACCCTTCCAGGTTTTTCCGTCGTCGCCGGAAATAGCGGCATGGAGCACCTCCCTACCGCCGAAGGCGTAGCTGTTCGGGTTATCCCACCTTTGGTTCATATTGAGGAACAGGACAATACGGCCGTCTTTCAGCCTGAGAAAAGCGGCCGGGGAGTCGGATGAAACAAGTTCAGACGGTTTTGGGACTGTCCAGTTTTCTCCGGAATCCTGCGAGGAGGATTCGTAAAGAGTGCCTTTGTTAGTGCGGATCAGCATCCGGAGATTGTTGTCTTTCAGCTGGATAACATCCGGCTCTATCGCACCGTACCTGGTAGCTTTGCTGCCGTCGACTTCAATGTTCAGCGGGCGGGGTGCCTCCGACCAGGTTTCTCCACTGTCGTCCGACCATAGTGTCAATACCTCGTTCCACCCGTAGTCGGGTTCACCAGACGCCGGTTTCGCCAGTCGCGACGGGACGGCCCTCCCGAAGCTGGTTATCAGCCTTCCCGACCTGAGTTGCATAAAGCACCTCAGGGAACCTACGTAGCCGTTGTAGATCTTTCGGGGCTTTTTCCAGGTGCCTGTTCCGTTTTCCTTGCGTGTGTACCACAAGTCAAGATGCCTGCCCCTGTAGCCGTTTCCGCCTTCCGCCCATAGGTGGAAGATGCAATGCAGGACACCTTTGTTGTCGACCATCACCCGGTTGGCATAATAGGCGGTACCGGGTAATTCCAACTCGACTTCGGGTTCACGCCAGTTTATTCCGTCTGCAGACCATACCGACATCAAGCGGTTTGCTTCTCCGGGCCGGTTGATATAAAAGATCCGGTGTCCACCATTGCTGAGGGTTACAATCGTTGCTTCGTTGGTCGGCGCCGGACCTGTTACCCGGGGGGCAAAAACCGGCGTTGGTTCATCGTCATTTTTTACGCTTTTCTCCCGGTTTTCAATTCCCGCCATCAGGCCTGTTGAAGGAAAAACCTTCAACAAAAGGATGACCAGACCGACCAGGGAAGTAGTAGTGAAAAGCCTTCGTGTCATGTGAACAAACGCTAATAATGCCTGCCAGGGTTGATCCGGATCAGTATCCCGGGGTTTGAGTAAGTTTGGAGTTAAGGCTCATGGTACCGACTGAAAGCGGCCAGAGCAGTAAATACTGATCCTTTTCGCGGCCTTTTAACGAAGGAACCTTTTCAAAAGCTTTGTTGAACCTCACGAGGTCCCACCAGCGCTTTCCTTCAAAAGCAAATTCAAAGAGCCGTTCCTGCAGGATCGCTTCGTCGTTTTCGGCTCTGCTTCCCGCCACATAGGTGTGCGCGGCATACTTGTCCTTGTAAGCGCGCTGGCGAATCTGGTTGACTTCGGCGGAGGGGTCCTGCCCGAGCAGGTTTTTGGCCTCGGCTTTCAGCAGAACGAGATCAGCATAGCGGTAGATCACAATGTCATCAAGAAAGCGCCGGGTACCATTTTCAACGAAACCCTTCGCTTTCAGTACAACTGATGTAACAAAAGACCTGTTGCCGTTGTCGTTCCGGTATACCTCGACAAAGCTGGCGCTGCGCCGCTGATCGTCTGTGCTGAACTGGTTCCGGAGCGTTGCCGATGGGGCCCACCAGTTAAACCCGCCCGGCGTTCCTATCGCCAGCTTGGTGTCGGCGTCGGTGCTCGCGGGTAAGTCGCTGGGGTTGATGTACATATCGGCGAAAAAATTGGTAGTGGCTTCCAGATCTGCAAACCGGGTGGCAAAAATGACCTCTTTGTTCCCTTTATTGGTGAATGCGAAAATCTGTGAAAAATCCGGTAGAAGTGACACATCGGACTTTTCGGCGTCTTCGAGTGCCTCCAGCGCAATCGCCGCGTCGCCGTTGTCCCCGCCCATTCTTCTCGACGTCCAGAGATGAACGTCCGCCTTCAGCAGATTGACTGCCGGCTTGGACCAGAAACTTCTGCCCGCCGGGAAGGTATTGTTAGCAAACAGGGAGAGTGACTGCGCAATGTCCGACTTGATCAGTGTAAATACCTCTGCCTGGGGATTCCGGGCTTTGAACGTTGTCTCGGGATTATAGCCTTCTACCGGTTCGACTGAAATAGGTACGTCACCCCAGGTCCTGGCCATGACATAGTAGCAGAAAGCGCGCATCGCGTAGGCCTGCGCAAGAACACCGTTTTTAGTGGGTTCGGAGGTAAAGCTGATGCCCGGCACATACTTGATGACCAGGTTGGCGAGATTGACGGTTTTATACAATTCAATCCAGGTACGGTCTGCATTGGTGGCAGTCATTGTGTTTTCGAAGTACTTGATCCGGTAGTCAGCATTCTGAATACCATGGCTCATGGCTTCGCTCCGCGCTTCCCCGAGCAGGATCAGTTCTGCCTGGGTAAAGTTTCTGAACTGCGCATACATCCCGTTCAGCGCTCCCTGGGCGTCCTGTTCGGAGTTCCAGAAAGAGTTGGCGCTGATGACGCTTGTGGGTTTCAGATCAATTATACTGTCGCAGGAAGATGCCGTGAACAGGCATAGTCCCAATGCGGTTATTTTTAGATAATGATTCATGATAGTCGGATGTTGAAGTTAAAACGATGCTTTTACTCCAAAAATAATGGTGCGGGGGAGTGGGTACCGTCCGTTGTCCATCCCGCCGTCTTCGGGCATCAATCCCCTGTACTTGGTAAAATAAGCAAGGTTGTTGACCGAAACGTTGAACCGCAGGCCGGTAAAGCGGATGTGGGAAAGCAGCGAAGCGGGTAGCCCGTAGCTCAGAGTGATTTCGCGCAGGGCAAGGTAGTCGCCGCGTTCGTAATCCAGGTTCCGTCCGTTCCCGTTGTTGATGTTTTGGGGGTCGCCTCTCCAATAGTTGGCTTGTGCGGCCTGGTCAGCCCAGAAGTAACGGGGCACATCGGTTTGGTCGCCCTGCTTTAGCCATGAGCGCAAAATGTCCGTAGTAAAATTGCCGTCGCCGTGAAACTGGCCGTTCATGAAAGCACGGGCAAAATTGTAAATCGTGTGGCCTGTGGTGTAATCAGCCCTGGCGAAAAGGCTCAGGTTTCTGAAAGACAAAGTGGTTGACATACCGCCGGTCCATTTCGGGAAAATATTCCCGGTATAGATCCGGTCCCGGGGGTCGATGATATTGTTTTTATCCAGGTCGGCCCATTCTACATCGCCGCCTTTTTTGGATTTGTCGGCGCCGGCTACCAGCTCATCGCGCGGGCCTGCCGCGGCTTCTTCGTCGGTGGCATATACCCGCAACTGCTTGTAGCCAAACAGCTGGCCGGGAGCGATTCCTTCCTGTAGTCCTCCCTTCCACTCGTAATCCCCTTTTTTCTCATCATAGATATAGAAGCCGCCTACCCGGTTTCTTTCATTGTTGTTCGCAGGCAACTTGAGGATCTTGTTGGCGTTGTAGGAGGAATTGAGCCCAACCTCCCACTGAAAGTTTTGATTGCGAACGATATTGGCCGTTAATTCCACCTCAAATCCTTTGTTCCCGAGGCCCCCGAGGTTGGTAAGGATACTGGTGAACCCTGTCTCCTGCGGTAGTGGCAGCGTCGTAATCAGGTTTTCAGTAACTCGATCGTAGTAATCGGCGATAAGCCTGACCCGGTCGTCGAGAAGGCCGGCGTCAATTCCGATTCCTATGGTTTTGGATTGCTCCCATTTCAGGTCCTGGTTGGCCATAGTCGTATACTGGATAGCCGCCCCGCCCGCATACCGGGCGCCGACGCTGTATTGACCTTGTGCCTGGAAGTCGGTTGCAAGGCCGGGGTTAGCAATCGCCGACAGTGACCCGATGTTCCCGTTAACGCCGTAACTTCCGCGCAATTTCAGGCTGGTGACAGCTTTGTTGGAAGGCCAGAATTCTTCATTATGAATGTTCCAGCCCGCTGAAACCCCGGGGAAGAACCCCCATCGGTTGTTTTGTCCGAGGTTGGAGGCTCCGTCATACCGTGCATTCAGTGTAAAAAGATATTTACGTTCGTAGTCGTAGGTAACCCTGCCGAAAAAGCCCAGAAGCCTTTGGTCGGTACGGATGCTATACACGCTTACCGGCGTGGCCGATGCGTTGAGGGTCGGGATGAGATCCGTAGCCGCTCCGCGCCCGCTTGCGGAAAGGTCAGCTCTTGTCCGGTCAAAATATGAAATCCCCGCTTTAACCGACAGATTGTGCTTGTTGTTAAAACTGTTGTCATAGGTGAGCGTGGCATCTGCCTGCTTTTGGTCCCATTTGTAGTAGGATGCGGTAGCATTCCTGGAGTCAATGAACGTTACCGGCGTGTCGAAGTATGACATCTGGAACTCATTCCTCTCTTCGACCGAGTAGAACAGGGAAGCCGAGGGTTCGAAAGTCAGGTGGGGGAGTATTTCCCATTGCGCGCCCCCGGAAACGGTAATATTATTTTGCTGGTTGTTATTGCGCATCCGCGTGAGGTGGTAGGCGGGGTTTCCGAGCGACCTGTTGAAACCGGGCGCGAGCGTTCCGTCTTCGTAGGTGTACTTGGCGCTGGGTGCCAGGGCGAGAGAGCGCTGAAAAAGCTGTGATTCGTTGTAAACGACATTGTCGCCGAAACGGCTGAAAGTCAGCCCGCCGTAGACCGAAATGTTGTCCCTCACCTTGAGGCGGCCATTCAGGTTGGTAGTGAACCGTTTGTAGTTGGTGTTAACGGCAATCCCGTCAATTTTTGTGTAGCCGGTACCGAGGTTGAATGATGCTTTTTCAGTTCCGCCGTTGAAACTCAGAAAATGCTCATTTGTGATGCCGGTCCTGAAAAGCACATCCTGCCAGTCAGTGTTGGAAAATATGATGGTTTTTGAGGGATCAAGCGGGTCGGGCATGCTTTCCCAGCCCTCGTTTAACTTATGCTTGTTTTCGTCGGTGAGGTATTGTGTAGTGAAACCGGTACGATTGGTGAGATCGTTCCCTATACCCTGACCGTAAGCGCCTTTCAACCAGGGCAGCCGCTCGGGATGTTTCTCGGAAGTAGCGGCAATACCCAGCCGCCCGTAGTAGATGTAATCTCTTGCGGAGGCCACATCGTATTTTTTTCTAAGGTTGGAAAACCCGAGGGAATAGCTGTAGTTGATTGACGTCTTGCCCTGCACACCTTTTTTCAGGCCGATAATCACCACGCCGTTGGAAGCGCGCGCGCCGTAAATGGAAGTTGCGGCCGCGTCTTTGAGTACCTGCATGGATTCGATATCCGAAGGGTTGATTCCCTCCAGGTCCTGGCGGATGATGCCGTCTACTACGTAAAGGGGCTGCGCACCGTTGGGGTTGTTGATCGAGGTTCCGCCGCGTACAATTACTCTGGGCGCAGCTCCGGGCTGCCCGCTGACGGTTTGAACCCTCACGCCGGAAACTGATCCCTGGAGCGCCGAAGCAACGTTGGAAAAAGGCACATTCTCAAGTACCTTCTGATCCAGCTTGGAAATAGAGGTCGTCATTGTCGCCCTGGATTGGGTTCCATAGCCGATTGCGACTACCTCATTCAATGTTGTTACGTCTTCTTCCAGGATCACATTGATCTCGGTCTGGTTGCCGACGCTTACTTCTTTTGTCTTGAACCCGACAAAACTGAAGGCAAGCGTCTGATCTGACCCGACGTTAATCTCATAGCGGCCGTCCACGTTGGTCTGTGTGCCGGTCTGGGCTCCTTTCACCATAATGGTTACTCCGGGAATAGCAGTGCGGTCCGACGATGAAGTTACCGTTCCTTTCACCTGTCTCTGCTGCGCAACCGCTGAAATGGAAGAAATGGTGAAAAAGGCTAACAGTAAAATCGATCCGATCTTAGGGATGTACCAGTGCTTCATTATTAATGGGTTGTTTACGGTTGGGTTTTCATTTCGGGGATAATTGACAGGCAAAGTTTAGAGTTTAATTGTAGAACAAATGTAAAAATATTATTTAAGATTTAATTTATTAATAGAATTATTTGAAGACAAAAAAAACCAGCCGCCTCGGGCGACTGGTTGAGTGTACCTTTGGCCGGGTGTTCCGGCGGCCAGGCTACCTGGTTGGGGCGGTCATGACCGGGGCGGGCGTATTTCCGAAACGGAGCGCGAATAAATCGGCGTCGTTCAGGACGAACCTCAGCCGGACTGTTTTTCCGGCCAGTTTCGAGAGATCGGCGGCTTTTTTCCAAAGGACCTTTTTATCGACCGAGTCACCGAACAGGGGTTCGCAGTCAATTAAGGCAAACCCCGGAATGGGGGCGCCGTTTTCATCCTGGATTTCCGTGGCAATTCCACCAGCAGCTGACGACGAGAAATTGAGCCAGAGCTGATCGCCGGCGAATTTCAGCGGTTTGGTGACTATTTCTCCGCCTTTGTAGTCCGCAGAAACGGATACAAAGCCGTCGAGCCGCATGGTGTAGCGGCGCAAAGCGCTTGCTTTGCCTTTCCAGTAGTTTTCCACTGCGTAAAGCGACAGCTCATTCGGGGCACCCGGAAGCCCGGAGCCGGTTTCCACCACGTGCCAGGCCATACAGTTGTCGCCGTAGGTCCAGCTGCCGTTTCGTTCAATACCCGGTCTCAAAAAAGCTTCATTCCAGCGCTTGAAATGGACACCGTCGCGGCTGGCCATCAGCAGGCTTTCGGTAAGTACGGTTCCGTAGCGTGAGGTGAGATCGGCGATTCCGCCCTTGGTGGTTTTTCCCGCACGTTTTTCCCTTTCTTCAGGTTCCGGTAATTTTCTCATGGTTTCTGACCAGCCTCTGTCCACGTAGCGCAGGGGGAAGCCGATCAGGATATGGGGCGCCCTGTGGTACGGTTTTACCTGGTTGGTGTAGAGGTGCATTTCCGGCGAATCCTCGTAAACCAGGTCCTGGGGTTCGCTCCAGGTGAACAGGTCCGGGGACGTCGCGGTCCGGATGCCTCTTGTTCCGTTTTTGGAATACTGCCTCCAATATACCCGGTAGGCTTTTAGCTCCTTGTCCCAGAAAGCCAGGTTTTGAGAGTCGAAGTGCCCTTTTCGCATGGTGACGCCTTTGCCCAGCAGGCTCCATTTAAACCCGTCGGGTGACTTTAGTACCACCAGCCCGTACTCAGGATTCTCCAGGGTCACAATGGCCTTGTAGCGTTCCTCCGGGCTGACGGCCGGGTTCTCATCTTTAAAAACTGCCGGGTGGCCGGCGTCAATTTTTACCCCGAGTTCAGGCCCGCTTATCAGAACGATATTATTTTTTTTTGATCCTTTGAATGCATGCAAGCCAAGGTCGGGCTTATGCCAGGTGATGCCGTCGGTGCTTTCGGCGTAGGCGCAATACAGGGGATGCGAACTACTGGTATCGGTGCTCGCGGCGTGCTGCCAGGCCTTGTAGTACATCCGGTACTTGTTTCCGTCCTTAAAAACGGAATGGTACCCGGAGCCGCTTCCTTCCCATGGGGCGTCGTGGAGGATCACGCGCTCCCTGGGAACCGGGTGGTGTATTTTTTGAGCAGCGCTGCCGCTGTACCTGTCAACCAGGAAATTGTCAATAAAAAGTTCAATTCTTGATCCGATATCGATAGGTGCTTTTGTCTGGCTAAAAGCTGTGGGTGCACTTATCAGGCCGGCAAAAAGCATCAGCCAGGATCGGTACTTCCGGGGCATTGGCATAAGGTATTTGATTTTTAAATATGGAATTTACCTGAATTGGAAAGAGTAAATATCGCCATCTGAAATTACCATTCTCAGGCTTATCTCTTTTCCCTGCAAGGCGCTGACATTTGTGCCGGATTTCTTCCAATGAACCGGCCGGGCCACAGTGTCGCCGAATATTTCCGAACAGTCTTCCAGGGCATAGCCGGGGATTGGCTTCCCGTTTTTATCCAGTATTTCAACCCGGATGGCGCCCGCGGCCGATGTGGCAAAGTTCAGGAACAGCTCGTTCCCCTTGAAAGTGAAGTTACGGGTCAGGATTTCGCCGCCGGAAGCGGGGGCATTTACAGAAACAAAGCCGTCCAGCCGAAGGGTATAGCGCCTCAGTTTACTGGCTTTTCCCTTCCAGTAATTTTCGGTGGAATACAGCGAAAGCTCATTGGGTGCGCCCGGCCGGTCTGATTTGGTCTCTACCAGGTGCCAGGCCATGTACTGATCGCCATAGGTCCAGGTGCCGTCGCTTTCAATCCCCGGCCTGAGAAAAGCCTCGTTCCAGCGGTGAAACTTGACGCCGTCGCGGCTGGACATGAGGAGTGTTTCAGTCAGCGCAGTGCCGTACCGGATGTGTTTTTCGGCGCGTTTTTCCCGTTCTGCCAGCTCAGGCAGGCTTCTCATGGATTCGGACCAGCCGCGTTCGATGTAGCGCGCGGGGAAACCTATGAAAATGTGCGGTGCCCTGTGGTAGGCTTTGATCTGGTTGGTGTATAGCTGCTCTTCCGGTGAATCCGCATAGGTGACGTTCTTCTGCCCTTCCCAATTTATAAAATCCCCGGAAGTGGCGGTTCTGATCTCCCTGATGCCTTTGTAGAGGTTTTTGTTATCGGCAGTCGACTGGGAAAAGTACCGCCAGTAAGCCCGGTATTCTTTTCTTACGGGATCCCAGAAAGCCAGGTTTTGCGAATCAAAAGCCCCGTTGGTAATGATGGGTTCTTCCGAGAGGAGGGTCCAGTTGATGCCGTCCGGCGATTTAAAGGCCACGAGGCCCCGTTTGGTCTTGCCAGAAATGATAATGGCTTTATACCGTGCGTCGGGCTTTACGTTCGGGTTTTCGTCCTTAAATACAGCCGGGTGGCCGGCATCGAGGTCAAAGCCTTTGAAAGCGCCGGAAACAAAAACGATGTTGTTGTTTTTTGAACCTTTGAACTCGTGCAGGCCGAGATTGGGCTTTACCCAGTTAATGCCGTCCCTGCTTTCCGCGTAAGCGCAATAGAGCGGGTGAAAATTGCTCCGGTCTGCGGAAGCTTCGTGTTGCCAGGCTTTATAATACATTCGGTAGATATCCCCGTCTTTGAAAACGCTGTGGTACCCGCTCCCGCTTCCCTCCCAGGGGGCGTCGTGGACAATGGCAATTTCTCTGGGTACAGGTTCGTGCATTTTCAGACTTGCTTTTCCACCGAGTTTTTTAATGAAGAAGTCGTCAATGAACAGCTCCACCCGCGATCCGATTGCCACCGTGGAGTCATCTTTAACCGGTTCTTTGAAAGAGGCTGCCGTCACTGCGGTGAACATGGACCAGGACAGGCAGGCGGCAAAAAAAAGTTTTCTTTTCATGTGATTATAGGTTTAAGCCGTGAGGTGTTAGCTGTGAGGTTTAAGCTGTGGGTTCAGTCTTCCCAGCCCGGGTTTTGGGTGAGGCTGCTGTTCAGCTGAAGCTGCAACGGAGGGATAGGCGCCAGGTATTTGTAATCGGGGAAAGCCTTTGTCATGGTAGGCTTGACGATTAACCGCCCTTTGTTTCCTTCTGAAAGACGTATGGATTTATCGTCGATTACCATGTAGAATACACCCGGTACCGGTTTTGCGGGGGCGGCTGTAACGAAAGCGATATCCGGGGCTTTGTCTTCGTTGAGATCATAGAGGACATCCATTGCGGGAACATAGATCCCATCGGTTTCCTTTTCAAGATTGCGGGCTGCTTTCCATCGGATGAGATCGTCCCACCGGAACCTTTCGAGGATTAGCTCAATTGCCCGGTCCCTCCTGATTTCCATGATGGCGATCGAAGTGACGTCCGGAAAGAAATTGGCTTTCAAGTAAGGGTCCAGGGTAGCGGGCATTTTGGTATCGGTTATTCCTGCTCTTTTTCTCAGGAGCGCTATGGAATTATCCCAGTCAGCGGCGGTAAAAGTACCCAGCTCCGCCCTGGCTTCTGCGAAATTGAGAAGAATTTCCGCATATCGCATCAAAGGGATATCATTTGTGTTCCGGTCAATCCCGTCATAGAAGGGGTCCGGGTTCGAGTACTTGATCGGGTGATAGAGCGTGGTGGATACCCCGCCAAAGGGTGCTGGTGTAGCCCCGTTGGTGCGGGTGTAGCCGGGGGTTCTGATGGTTTGAGACAGCCGCAGGTCGCGGTTTTTTACTTCCCGGCTGAAAAACAGTGTATCGTACCCGGGGAGGTCGGTAAAGCGGCTGCCGTCAAGGTTCAGGTAGGTATTGACAAACCTCTTGTTCAGCGACGTCATGTACCGGCCGCCGATATTGGAATAATGGTTTGTGCTGGCATTCCATACCTGGAGTTTTTCGTCGTGTGCATTGGTAAGCAGCACTTCGGCGCTGATAGAATTGTCACTGATAAAAAGCGATTGGTAGTCTTTGCCGGATTGTGCGGTAGAATAAATGGAATACTGGCCGCTGTTCATGACGCCTGCGGCAGCGTCGGCGGCCAGCTGAAGCCATTTTTCCGCTTCCGGAAGCGCATATTCGGGGTGGTATTTCCGGAAAGTGCCTTCAAAGAGGCAAATCCTGGATTTCAGACCAAGCGCTACCCACTTGGTAATGGTGGTACCGGAATTGTCTTTTTGGTCGGAAATGTTGCTGATTGCAAAGTCCAGATCGGCCAGTACGGAATCCATTACAACGGTACGCGGATCTCTGGCTTTGTAGAGCCCCTGGTCGGTGGAACCCAGCGCTGAGCTGTACCAGGGAACATCACCAAAATGCTTGACTTTGTCGAAGTAAAATTTCGCCCTGAACCAGCGGGCTATTCCCGCGTAGTGTTTTTTTATGTTTTCGGGGGCGTCAGAATTTTTGTAGTTGTCAAGGAAATAGTTGATTCTCCGAAGCTCATCCCAATACCAGAAGGGCTCATCCAGTGCAGTAAAAGCGCCGGGCACGTAATACTTTTCAACGAACTGGCCATTGAAGGTCAGGTCACTGCGGGCGTCGGTTACGTATTGGAATTCGCTGATGCCTGTATTGGACGGTACCCCGAAAATATGAGAAGCGGGAGGGAAGGTTCCCGGCAGTTCATAGAGCGAATTGATGTACATTTTGAGGTTCTGCTCGCTTTTGAAAGCCTGTTCAGGAGTCAGGGCATCGAGTGGAGTCAGGTTCAGCGTATCGTTACAGGCGCTTCCCGCAAAGAGTGCGGCGGCGAAGACAAGTATCCTGGAATAATTTATTTTCATTTTGGATCTGAATATTTTGTTCGTAACAAACCGGTTAGAAACTTACGCTCAGGCCGAGGTTATAGGATTTGAGCATCGGGTAGTAAGTGCCGAGGCCCCCATCCATTTGCTCGGGATCAATGTCCCTGGTGATTTTGAAAACAGGGGAGTAGGTCCAGAGGTTGAGGCCGGAAAATGAAAGCCGCAGGTCGCTGACCCCGATTTTCCTGGCGAGTGCTTTGGGAGAATAGGTCAGCGTGATTTCCTTCAGCCTGATGTAGGCCGTATTCTGGAGGTACCGGGTTTGGGGCTGCAGCTGCCGGTTGGCATAGGCCATGTTGCCTTTCCACCTCGGCCAGTAGGCGTTCGGGTCGGGATTGTCATTTGTGTAGGAATTGCTCAGGAAATGGACGGGTATTTCAGCCGCCCAGTATCCGTAAGGTCCCCAGAAGGGGTTTTGATGGTGGGTCGGGTACCAGTCCCTTTTGCCGACTCCCTGGAAGAACAGCGCGAGAGAGAAATTTCCGTATTCTCCGGCCAGCCGGGTACCGAATTTGTAACGGCTCGACATGTTGCCGATGATGGACAAGTCGCCGGGGTTATTGACTGTTCTTTCGCCCCAATCCACTTTTCCATCCTGGTTGATGTCCTTGAACTTGATGTCTCCCGGCTTGGCGGGCATCCCGGCAACATTGGTGAGAATGTAGCTTTGGTTGGCGTGTTTGTTGATATCTTCCTGGTCGACAAAAAGTCCTATGGTAGTTAACCCCCATATTTCGCCGATCGTCATGCCTTCATAGTAGCCGGCCGTGCGGAAATCCGGATCAATGATGAGCGTTTTCTGCGGGTTGTTGAATTTCGTGATGCGGGATTGGTCGTCAGCCAGCGTAAACTGGACGCTGTAGTTGAACGGTGTTTTACCCTCAACCTGGTCGCGCCAGGTCAGCGAGAGCTCAAACCCCTTTGTTTCGAGATCTGCGAAATTTCCCCGGGGCACCGCCGCGCCCAGTACTGCCGGCAGGGGCGGGCCTGCCGTGATCATATTGGTGGTTGTTCTTTTGTACCAGTCAAAAACGGCACTCAGCCTGTTTCCGAACATATCAGCGTCGAGACCGGCGTCAATTGTAGTAGACGTCTCCCAGGTGAAATTGTCGGCCATTACCGCCGGGTTCCGGGTGGCGACCGGTCGGGCACCCTGCAGTATTTTGAAGGTCTGGGACCCTGTTATTTGCGGAATAAAGAGATAAGGGCTTATCTGGCTGTTCCCGAGCGAGCCATAGGAAACCCTGGGTTTCAGGTTGTCGAGCCACTTCCTGGTTCCGGCCAGAAAGGCTTCGTCGCTCATGCGCCACCCCACAGAAAGAGACGGGAAGAATCCGAAGCGTTGGTTAACCGGGAATTTGGATGATCCGTCGTAACGGCCGTTGACTTCGAGCAGGTATTTTTCCTGGAAGCTGTAATTGATTCTCGAGAAAAAGCCGGCATTTGCCCAGTCGCTGCCGCCGCCTGCGATTGAAAATACGTCGCCGGTAGCGAGGTTAAAGGCGTCCAGTTCAGGAATAATCAGGTTGGTACGGCTGACATTCAACGTCCTTGTCTTGCTGATTTCAACGTTGGTACCCGCCAGCAGTTTTATTTGATGTTTCCCGAACTGCTCGTTGTAATTGGCATAGAGGTTGTAATTGAAGTAGTTCAACGCGCTCTTGTTGTTGGTCAGCCGCGAATCTCCGACGGAGATTATCTGGTTGGGGACATTGCTGTAGGGGACCGGGATTATTTTTTGATTGGTTTCAACGTTACGGTTCCTGAATGTAAAGTTCCCCTGCAGGTTTAGCTTCTTTTTGACAATAGAAGCATCAAAAGCAATATTGGCCAGTATCTGGCCCTGTTGGGTACGGGTTTCATTGTACCCTTCGAGTAAACCGACCGTCCGTGACCCGATGAGGGTATAGGAGCCGTCGGGGTTGCGCGGGACACCCATGGGAGTAGCGCCGCTCCTGATGTACATATTTTCAAACACACCGTCGCCGCCGAACGGATCTTTGTAAGCATTGGAAGCGTACTGGATATTGCTGTTGATGTCCAGCCAGGGAAGCGGTTTCACGGAACCTTTCATCCGCAGGTCGTAGGTGTTGAATTTGTCAGACCTGATTTTGTACAGGCCGTCCTGCGAAAAATAGCGCCCGGAAATATAGTAGGACGCTTTTTCGTTACCGCCGGAAGCGCTGAGCGAGTGCTCGGTCGAGGGGAAATTGTCCTTGTTGAGGAGTTCCCACCAGTCGGTATTGCCGTAGTACATGTAATTGCCTGTGGCCGGGTCAATTCCTACGTCAGGGCGACCGTGCCCCGGGTTTTCGGAACGGTATTTGAGTTCGTTGAGATATTCCTGGGAAAAGTTGATGCCGACATCACCAATGGTCGTAGGTGACCGGGTCCCGCCATACAGCTCGGTAAAGCTTTCCATGTACATTTTGGCCCAGAGGTAACTGTCTTTCAGAACCTCGCGCCTGGCGGTGCGCGACTGAGCCGAAAACGTGGCTGTATACCGCAATTGCGCTTTGGTCCCCGGGTTTTTGGTTGTGATCAGGATAACCCCGAACGCCCCCCTTGAACCATAGATAGCGGCGGAGGCAACATCTTTCAGGACCGAAACGCTTTGTATGTCCTGCGGGTTCAGCGTGGACGGGTCTCCCTCCGCTCCGTCTATCAAAATAAGGGCTGATCCACCCGCTCCGATGGAAGTGACACCCCTGATGTTATACGAGGGATTAGCGTTGGGCCGGCCGCTGTTAAAAGTGATGTTCAGGCCGGGTATCTGGCCCTGGAGCGCCCGTGATACGTTAGGCACCGACATGTTTTGAATTTGCCGGCCGTCGAGCTGATCTACCGCGCCCGTCAGGTTGATTTTCTTGATCGTACCATACCCTACGGCGACTACTTCGTTCAGGGCGGTGACCTCTTCTTCCAGTACAATATTCAATTCGCTTCGCTGCCCGATTTTTACTTCCTGGGTTTGGAAACCGACAAAGCTGAAGGTAAGGGTCTGGTCAGGTGCAGCGCTGATTTCAAAACGCCCGTCGGCGTTGGTCTGGGTTCCGTTTTGAGTTCCCTTGATAATGACCGTTACGCCTGGTATGGCTGTCTGGTCAGACGCCGAAGTTACTACCCCTTTGATGGGCTTCTGTTGCGCAACTGCGGGAGCAAGACAGCAGTGCACGATCACATACAGAAGAATCACTCTAATTTTGAGCAAGTAAATGTTCTTCATTTTGTAAAGATGGCAGTTTAGGATTTCGTATTTGGTTGAAGGTTCTGAACTAAGAATAATCTACTTAGTTTTATTTGTCGGACAAATATATATATATTGTTTAATATACAAATTATTTATAGAATTATTTAAATGTTTTGGCGATATAGCAGCCGATGAGTCAAAACGTGCTAATTTTGAGATCTGTAGTATCAAGTCTTATGAAGAAAAATAGTGTTGCGCCTCTAGAGCCCCTGGGTACCTTGTCCATGACCGACCGGGTGGAAAACATACTGAGAGCTTATTTCCAGGAGCACAAATTCAAGCCGGGGGACCAGCTGCCCAACGAAATAGAGATTGCCAGGCAATTGAATGTCAGCCGGAATGTAGTCCGGGAGGCACTTTCCAGGCTCCGCATGCTGGGCATGATCGAAGCGCGACCCCGTCGCGGCATGATCATGACTCAGCCCGATCTCCTGGCAGGCTTGGAAAAAGTGCTTAATCCGCTCATTCTCAGCGTGGATAATCAGAAAGATATTTTTGAAATGCGGCTTATCCTGGAGATGGGTATAGCTGAATTTGTTTTTGCCAGGAAAACCAAAAAGGACATAGAGGATCTTGAAAAGATTGTCGCGAACGAGCGCGAAAAAGAGATGCTCACCCGGGAAGACGAAATTGCGTTCCATGGCAAGCTCTATGAAATGACCGGAAATGAAACCTTCACCCGGTTCCAGATTCTTCTGATGCCGGTTTTCAACCACGTGTTTACCGAATATTATGAAAAAGGGATACGGGTGGATATAGAGCAGCCCGTGCGCCACCATCACCTGGTTGAAGCCCTGAAAAACGGTACCGCCGACGATTTCCGAAAGGCGATGTATGTGCATTTGACTCCATATTATAAATCGGGAAGCATCCATCCCAGAATGTAGTCGCCGGACCGCGTTCCGCATTGCCCTTTTTTCCTAAACCCAACCCTTGACATGTTTTTGAAATCCTTACCCCTCCGTTTGCTGGCGGGAGCATGCCTGTTAACGGCGGCCTTTTCCTGTCAGTCTGCCTTTCAACAGAAGGTGGAGATAGGCAACCGGAATTTTTCGTACGTTATTGATCACGAGGGAAGAAACCTATCTTTTCTCGACCTGAAAAGCGGAAAAGATTACCTGGCCGACGATAGTACTTCCTTTTGCGCTTATGTGAAAAAGGACAAGGTATTGTATCACCCTTCTGCGGTGAACCTGTCGGGCGAACAGCTGGAAATTCGTTTCGACAGCGCTGCGGTCGTCGCATATGTTTCTTTTCAAAGCGACAAAGACCGTGTTATTTTTAAGGTGGATTCCGTCGCCGGAAAGTTGGACGCGCTCACGTTTGTCAATATACCGCTGAAGCTGGAGGCCGTTCCGGACGAACCCTTTGCCGCCTGCTTACTGTCATTGAACCTGAAAACCCATGTTCAGCAATTGCCGGCGCTCCAGGATCACCTCTGGGCAACTTCCTATGAGAAATTCGGGCTGTCCGGGGCAGAAGCAGCCATGATCGGCGTGCCGCAGCAAGAGATTCTTCCAGCAATACGCACGGTTATGAAATCGGCCGCCGACATTCCTTTCTCGGATAAGGGCGGGGCCTGGGCCCAGTCGAATAAGGAGGGCTACGGCTCTTATCTCATGGATTTCGGTACGCTGACAGAAAAAACGGTTGACGAATGGATTGCCCGTTGTGACAGCCTTGGATTTAACCAAATCGCCATTCATGGCGCGCACTATTTTTTCAAAAACGGCGACCTGGAATTGCATAAAGACAAATGGCCAGGCGGTTGGGCTGATTTCAAAAAGATCAACGCCCGTTTGCACCAGGCCGGTATTTCGTCTATCCTGCTCACCTATGCTTATTTTATTGAAAAATCATCAAAGTATGTAACCCCGGTCCCAAGCGAGGACCTGGGGTATTTCAATGCCTTTACACTGAATGCCGACATCGGCGCCGGCGATACGGAGGTTGAGGTAAGAGAATCCACCGCGGAAGTTTCCAATATTATCGGGTACTTCATTCAAAATAGTGTCACGCTGAGAATAGGAGAGGAGCTGGTTGAGTTTGCAGAAGTCACCAAAACTCCGCCATATAAGTTCAGGGGATTAAAGCGCGGGGTAAACGGAACGAGAGCACAGGCACACGCTGCCGGTGAGAAAGGATACCACCTGCAGCAGATGTTCGGGCTTTTTGTGCCGGGACCTGAAACCGGGTTGTTTAACGAGATTGCCCGGAAAACCGCCAGGATTGTCAATGAAAATAACTTCGACGGTATTTATTTCGATGCGATCGATGGCAACAACATGCTGGGCGGCAAGGAGAATGCCTGGCATTACGGAAGCAAATTTGTTTTTGAAACTGCCCGCCATCTGAAACCGATGGTTGGGATGGAAATGTGTGACATGCCGCATCACTACTGGCATTACAGTTCCAGGTGGCAGGCCTGGGACAAGGCCGTCCGGGGCTATAAAAGGTTCGTGGACGTACACATGGCTGCTTTGAAATCGAATGATCATCGCCACGGTGAATGGATCGGGTACACAGGCTCCATTAACCGGCTCGCACCGATGAACGACGGCCGGCTTATGCTCCCCCTTCACATGGGCTGGTGGGGTAACCATACCTGGGAGCCTCCCCAGGTAGAGACTACTTTTCCCGATGACATGGAGTACCTGCTCTGTAAGATGATTGGAAATGACGCGGGGCTTTCGATGCTGGGTGGGACCGATGAAAAAACGTTGAATGAAAAGCCGTTGTTCAGAAAGCTGGTGGCTTTGACCCGGAAGTACGAACGGCTCCGGCAGCAAGGGTATTTCAGCGAAGCGGTGAAGGCACAGCTGAGGCAGCCCGGTAAGGAATTTACGCTGGTTGAGGAGAACGGGAAATGGGGATTCCGGCCTGTTACTTACCAGAAGCATACCGTGTCAGGCCTTGAGGGAGGATGGTCGCTTGATAATCCGTATGACGGCCAACCTGTTCGCGTAAGGATTCATCCGTTAATGTCGGTCGCTCCTTTTGAGGCCGCGGGCAATATCATGCTTGCGGATACCGGCGACCTGGAGAGGTTGAAACCCGACGGGGCAGCCGCAGGTGTAACCGGGAGCATATCAAAATCTGCCGGCGGCGATGCCCTGGTATTTACTGCACACCATGACGGGAGTAGTCCCCGGGAAGGAGCCTGGATCAAATGGCAAAAGGTGTTCGAACCCTGCCTTAACCTGAAAACGCACCAGGGAATGGGCGCATGGATAAAAGGAGACGGGAGCGGAGCTTTGCTGAACCTCCGCCTGGAGAGCCCGAAACATCTTTCAATGGGCGGGCGGGGCGACCATTTTGTGAAACTTGATTTTAAGGGCTGGCGCTATTTTGAGCTCGTTGAAGTCGAGTCTGCTGCCTTCAATGATTACCTGTGGCCGGACGAATACCACAATGTATACAATTCTTATCTGTATAAGGTGGTATTCGATTGTGTCGACAAGCTGCAGGTCTGGATCAACAATGTGCCGGCAGGCAAAACGGTTTCTGCAGAAATACGGGTGGTGAAAGCATTGCCGCTTGAGGAATTAACCATAGAAAATCCGGTTGTAAGTATCGGGAAAAACACGCTTACTTTCCCGGTAAAGATTACCCCCGGGATGTATCTGGAATATGAAAGTATGAGTGATTGCAGGCTTTTTAGTCCCCAGGGGGCTTTCATTCAGAATGTTGTGCCATCCGGAACCGCTCTGGCGGCATTACCCGGGAAAAATGATATACGGATGTCGGTAAAGACGGAAGGCAAGGTTCTTCCGCGGGTCAGTGTGTCGGTAATGACGAAGGGAAAGATGCTGGAGGACTAAGGGCCAGGAGGAGAAAAAATATAGAGCCTTTCGGAAAGCTGGTGGTAAGTATGTTGATCCGCCACTCCCTGTTCATTAAAATGCAAAAGAGGCAGATGTTTTCTGCCTCTTTTGTTAAGAAAGCGCAAAATGTGCACCTAAATTTTCTTTGTCAGCTTTCGTTTTTTTACCGATAAAGCTCGTCATGCAATTCTTTCAGTGCCTTTTCCGGCATTTTGATCACCTTCCGGTCGTAGGTCATCAGGCCGTTGGTCTCAATCTCAACGTCCGTCGTTTGGGTGTATACCCCGGCGGAAAGCCCTCGTTTGATCAGCGGCTTGAGGTCTTTCATTAATTTGGTGTAGCGGGTCAGCAGTTCCTCCGGGCTCTTGAAACTCTGGTAGCCCCAGTTGTTTTTATCCTGCCAGGTATGATCGGCAACGGGCAGCCCCAGTCCGCCGAATTCGCCGAGTACAATGATCTGCCTGCTGCCGAAAAGATCAGGGCGAGGCATCACCGGATCAGGGTAGTTGTGCATATCAATGATGTGGCCGACCGGTTCGAAATTTCCGCCGCTGGCGCTGTTTACCAACCTGTCGGGGTCATATTTCATAGTCCATTCGGTGATTTCTCTGGTTTTGAACTGGCCCCAGGCTTCGTTGAAAGGTACCCAGACCACGATGGAAGGGAAGTGATAGAAAGCATCCATAATGGCCTTCCATTCCGTTTTGTAAATGGCTTCTGATTCCGGTGTCCTGTCCTTGTCCGTTTCGCGCCCGGTGATGCCCGGTCGTTGCTCCCAATGATTACCGAGGTCCCCGGAAGGCATGTCCTGCCATACCAGCATGCCGAGCCGGTCGCAGTGATAGTACCAGCGTGCAGGCTCGACCTTGACGTGTTTCCGGATCATATTGAAGCCCATTTCCCTGGTCTTAACGATGTCAAACAGCAACGCTTCGTCGGTAGGCGCGGTGTAAAGACCATCGGGCCACCAGCCCTGGTCCAGCGGGCCGTACTGGAACAAAAATTTGTTATTGACCAACATGCGTTGAATACCATTTTCGTCGGGCTGCATGCTGACCTTCCGGATGGCAAAATAGCTGCCCACCTGGTCCACCACTTTGCCTTTCCTGACTACCGACAGTTTCAGGTCATACAGGAAAGGCGTATCCGGATGCCAGACTTTGGCATTTGGTATGTTCAGGATAATGTCCTGACCGGGAACTGATGTAACGGCAGCTACTTCCTTCTCGCCGTCGTATGCTGCCACCTTTATTTGGTCGCCCGCCAGACTTTCCTGAACGGCCGGCCGGATCTTGACGGACCTGGTCTCAAAATAGGGGGTGATCTTCAGACCGGAAACATAAGTTTCGGGGACAACTTCCAGCCAGACGGTTTGCCAGATGCCGGTGACGGGCGTATACCAAATGCCGTGTGGATTCTTAACTTGTTTCCCTCTAGGCTGCGGCCCGTCGTCAGAAGGGTCCCACACGCCTACGGTCAGTTCCTGGGTACCCGGTTTTCCCAACAGGTCAGTAACATCAAAGGTAAAGGGATCGTATCCGCCCTTGTGCGTCCCGGCGTTTTTCCCGTTTATAAAAACATCGGCTTGCCAGTCAACGGCGCCGAAATGGAGCAACAAGCGCTTGCCCTTCATGTTTTTGGGCGCCTGGAACTGCGTACGGTACCAGAGCTCCTGGTCTTTTCCTACGGTTTTCCCCACTCCCGAAAGAGCGGATTCAACGGCGAAAGGGACCAGGATCTTTCCTTGAAATTGTGCGGGCCGGCCAGATTTTGCCGGCACGATGGCATAATCCCACTGCCCGTTCAGGTTGGTCCAGCCGGTACGGGTAAGCTGTGGCCGGGGGTATTCCGGATGGGGGGCTTTGGGATCCACCTTTTCCGCCCAGGGCGTCAGTATTTTTGTGCCCGCCGGTTTCCAATCCTGGCCCGACGCTGAAAAAATCGTAAGAAGAAAAGCTATTGAGAGAAAGAAGCGCATGAACAGGCTTATTTACAAGTTTGGTTACTGAAGCGGAGACTTGTCAAAAGTACGAATATTTTGATGGTCCCCGCAGGGGATTCCGACTGATGTTTCTCCGGCTTGAGCCTGCAATTAAGGGAAGTTTGGCGATCCGGCAGCAATACGTTGTTAATTTTGTCGTTGTAAATGCTAGTTGTCACTATTCTCCATTGCTTCTGCTATGCGAATTTCCCGGTCTGCGGCAGGCTTCTTATCTCTGTTTTGGATTGCCGGTGCGGCGCAGGCGCAGCAGCTCAATCTCAGCAGGTTATTTTATCCGAACGCTACGATGCGTGCCGAATTTCACCCGGAGGCGGGAATGGGATCCGGCGGTCGCTATGGACTTACCCGTACCAGCGTTTTGGGCCTGGTACCATTAAAAAGTGAGGTGCAAGCCAGTTTTAGCCTTCGTAAGAAATTTGATCTGCGGGCGGTACATACCCTCATGTACGTGCACTATGGCCAGTCGTCGCCCGAAATTGACGGGCTGCGAATACCGCAGAACGGCTATAAGTCGGTGTCCGCAGGCGTAATACGGCTGCAGGCGAGCTTGAAAGACCGGCTTTGGATGTATGGAGGCGGGCTCGGTATTTCGGAATCGAATGAGACTTTCTTCTCTCCCCGTCCGCACATCTGGGGCGGTGCCGCAAGGATGCATATACTGGGGCTTCAAACCCAATTGATGTACGGGTCGATCCTGTTGTATAACCAGAAGCTCATGGTGGTGCCGGTCTTCGGTATCAACAAGCGGTTCAACAAAAACTGGCGGGCTACAGCTATTCTGCCCTTTACAGCCTCCGTACGGTACAATGCCAACAAATGGCTCAATATGGAGGCCATCAGCGGACTGAATGGTTACAGCAGCGGGTTCAAGCTGGCGGCGCCTGCAACTCCTGAACTGGAGCGGATGAACCGGCAGAATTACCGGCATGTCAAAGCGGGCTTAGCGGTCAATGCGCACCTGCTTTCCGTGTTTAATATTTCGCTCGAAGCGGGGGTTACCACTTTCAGGAGCCTGAAAGATATAGGGGAGACCGGCCTTGTACTGGAGCGCTACCGGCCGGCAACCGCTCCTTATGTGGGCGCCAGCTTGCGATACCTCACTTCGCGGTCGAAGCTGTCCTCCAAATTCACGCGCAGGATGGGTATCGGGGACAGCGGCTTGAATTGGTAAGAAAAATGCTGACCTTTGCGCTGTTGAAAGAAATGGCGATTTCAACGAAGTGAGCAATAGAATTGATTTAAATGGAGTCTTTAGAACAAATCTTTGAGTCTTTTAATAAACTGCGGATATTGGTGGTCGGGGATGTGATGCTGGATTCCTATGTCTGGGGTAAAGTGGAACGAATTTCTCCTGAGGCGCCGGTGCCGGTGGTAACGGTTCAAAGCAGGGAGCTCAGGCTGGGCGGTGCCGGCAATGTTTTGCTCAATCTTCAGGCATTGGGCGCCGAAGCATTTATCTGTACGGTAATCGGCCAGGACGAATACGGGGAAAAGCTGCAGAGAATACTGAAGGAGAAAGGCCTTAATTGCGAAGGACTTCTGCGGGCGTCCGACCGGCTCACTACTGTTAAAGAAAGGGTCATAGCCGGGAGTCAGCATGTCGTCAGGATCGACAGTGAAACCGAAGCCCCTATTTCGGCGACAGATAAGCAAAGACTGATAGACAAGGCGATTGAGCTCATCCCGTCATGCGACGTAGTGCTGTTTGAAGATTATGACAAGGGGGTGCTGGATGCGGAGAGCATCGCGGCTATCACCAGCTTTGCCCGGGAACACGATGTACCGACGGTGGTCGATCCTAAAAAGAAAAACTTCCTGGCCTATCGCCATGTTACGCTGTTCAAACCCAACCTGAAAGAACTTCGCGAAGGTTTCAAAAAGGATTTCGACATTAATAACCGGGAAGAATTTGAGCAGGTCGTTGCCGAATTGCTGCTTGAGCTTTCTGCAGACGGAGCGTTGATCACGCAGTCGGAGCGCGGGGTTTTTATTACTTCCGGTCCTGAAAAGCATCATATTAAGGCCCACAAACGAAAGGTAACCGATGTTTCGGGCGCAGGTGACACGGTGATCAGCATTGCTGCCTGTTGTGTGGCGTTGAGACTTTCACCTTTGTTGGTGGCTACGCTTTCCAATCTCGGCGGGGGGCTGGTATGTGAGCACGTAGGTGCGGTTCCGATCGACAAGGCATTGTTGCTGAAGGAGGCGCTGAAGACAGGAACCCCGCTCTAAACCGGGCGTTTTTTACGCACAGAACTTTTATAAGGCAATAAAAAAGGGGCGAAGGCCCCTTTTTACTTTTGAATTGTACGAATTTAGATTTCTTCCTGGTCTTCCGTATCTGCTTCCACCAGCAGCGGTTTTCCGTTTCTGACTTCCGCTCTTTTATTTTTGAATTTCTTAACCCTCATTTTTAGCGTATCAATAGCCAAGTCGGTAGCTTCTTCGAATGTCGTTCCGGCTTCCCTGACAAATACGCTGCCCCCCGGCACGTATAGTTTTACCTCTACCAGCTTTTTCTGGATTTTGTTATTCTCGCTCTTGTCGAGCTTGAGAAAGACATCCCCGCTGGTAATGTTGTCATAGAAAGTTTCCAGTTTATTCATCTTTTGTTGAATAAAAGCTAACAATCTCTCATCCGCATTAAAGCGAACGGCTTGCATCTGCAGTCTCATACGCGTCAGAATTTAAATTGAACAACTGAGTTTACTGTCATTATTGAATAATGAATTAACAAAATCGTAATGTCAATGTCAAGCAAACTTCGTGGTTTATTTTGTATGCTTTTCTGCAGGCGCCGGGTGGGTGCAAGGGGTGTTTTCGGGTAGCGATTGTACTTAACTCAGAAAGACCGGGTCAGCCGGACGGAAGCCTCACATTACTTTCAATAAGGTCTGGAAATACAGTACCTGGCCGGGGAAATGTTCCTGCATTTCAGCCTGGAAAACGGGGTCGTGGGCTTGTAGGAACGCTTCACCGGCGTCAAGATCAGCCAATTCCACCTGGATCGTATAGGTAATGCCATCCTGTTCTACTTCAGTGAGGAGCTTCAGGAAGCGGCAGGAACTGACACCCGGCAGTGCATGAATGGCTGGTACATGGTGCTCCTGTACCCATAATACCCATTTTGCCTCCGCTGGAGGAGCTACACTATAAGTAGTGTTGTGAATTATCATAATGTTACGTTCCGGATTAAGGCGCAAATTTAGGACGGTTAGCGAAAAGTTGGAAGAACTACCGGATTTTAGCAGAATCTATGAAGAAATCGGTTTCACAAAGAATAAGTCGCAGTGTTTGGGAAAGCGCCTGGTCTGACTTACGTGAATTTTAGTAGTATTGTAGGGATTTTTTTCTTTAACAACCAGACTTGACTCCCGAACGCAGGACAGGAGGCGTTCAGGAATATTACCATTACAAGATTATGAAAAAATATGTGTTGGGATATGGCTCTCTTATCAACCGCGCATCCAGACTGATGACAGTACCTACCGCTCACGAGGCTTTCCCGGTTAAGTTGGAAGGTTTTACAAGGGGCTGGTGGGCGCGTACTCCTGTACCGGGTTTCACAACGACATTCCTGGGATGTATCAGTGTAGCGGATTTCCGTAGGTTCCGGGGTGAAAGGCCGCATGACGACTACCTTAACGGCGTTTTTTTTGAAGTTTCGGATGAAGATTTGCTAGCCATGGACAAGCGGGAACGTGGCTATGACCGGGTATTGGTGGCTAAATCGCAGCTCGGGTTTTATGAAGCTTCCTCCGGCTTCGATCCGGATGGGGAATTTTATATTTATTTGAATAATTTTAGCGACGAAGCGCAATTTGAAAGCGCTTTACCGTCAGAGAACGTGCCCATTGTTCAGTCGTATGTAGATATATGTATGGAAGGCTGCCTGGAACAGGAAGCCGAATTTTCATTTCTCCTGGAGGAAGATTTTGTCAGCCGGTTTCTTCTTTCCTGCCAGGAATGGAATGTCCACTGGGTAAATGACCGTATCCACCCCCGACGGCCGCACGTATATTCCCCTCAAGCCTTTAAAATAGACCAAATCCTCTATGACTCACCCTTAAAACGAATATATGAGACCGTGAGAATAGAGTGAGAAAAGCCCCTCATTCTTGTATATGCAGCCCCTAACCTCTATCATCCTTTTTGACATCCTCGACCTGATCGAATTTCTTGAGAAGCGTAACGTCAGTACCTGGGTAATGGTGCTGATCGGCATCATTGTTGCGGTTCTCAAGTTCGGGGATTTCTCCGAAGCACTACAGCGCAGTGGGCGCGCGTATAAAAATTTTGTCGGAAAAATTAAAAATTTTGTCGGTGAAAAAGCGGAGTCATCCGAGACGCCTGCCGCAGCAAGTGAAGACCGTACCGAGAAGCTTTTCACGTTGCCTGTTATTTTCGGCCTCGATGAAGAGGCCGCAGAAATTTCAAGGGAAATTCAAAAAAGCAGGATGGTGCTAATAACCGGTCCCGGAGGTATAGGCAAATCTACTTTGTCGGTTTTTTACGCTGTAAACCATCGGGAAATGTATCCCGGCGGGGCGGTTTTTATTGAGTTAGCCCCCGTGAAAGAGGGCGACAGGGTTGCCCAGGTAACCGCAGAAATCCTCAGGATCCCGGATGACGGGACCAAATCCGTTACCAACCAGATCATAACCTTCCTTAAAGCGAAGAAGTTTCTACTTATTTTCGACAATTGCGAACACCTCATCGCCGAAGTGAAGCAATTGATTGTGGAAATCAAGACGAATTGCCCGCACGTACACGTCATATGCACTTCCAGGGATTATTTCGAAGTCAAAGGTCTACCTGATGGCCATCGCCTGGAGCTCCGATCCATGGAAACAGGAAGTTGGAATATGCCGACCGAGGAATTAAGGCAGTTCAATGGCGTAAAGTTGTTTGAACATCATGCCAGGCACGTAAATTCCAGGTTTAAATTATCGCCGGGTACACTTCCGAGCGTCTCTAAAATCTGTAGCTGGTTTGACGGACTTCCGCTGGCAATCATACTGGCCGCAAGCCGGACCGACATTCTCACTGTTGAAGAAATATCGGAGCAGCTTGACAGGTTTCTGCCTCAGTTGGAGTCTTCTTCGGCCAATATCCTTACCGTGAGGCACAGAAGCATGAGAAATGCAATAGAGTGGAGCTATGAGCTTCTCGAAAGCCTGGAAGGAAATACCATGATGAACCTTTCCGCTTTTGCAGATGACTTTTCTGTCAGTGCAATTAAGAAAGTTTGCTTTGAAGATAGTGTACGGGTGGAAACGAGGGAAAGTATTATATCCAAGCTGCAAAGAGCGAGCCTTCTCAAACCGAGTAGCCCCAAGGGAGGGACAAAGCGCTTTTTTCTTTTAGAGACCATCAGGCAGTACAGTAAGGAAAAATTAATAGCGCGGGGAGATGCGGAGGTGATTCATAAAAGGTTTTGCGAGTATTACCTGGCATTCGTAGCGGAGCACGGTGCTCATTTGCTGGGAGACAGGCAAATGGAAAAGCTCGAGATACTCGAAGAGCAGATAGCCAATATCCGTATGGCATTTGTTTACATGGACCGGTATAACTGGACCGATATGATGACCAGGTGTGGTGCCGGGCTATGGAGATACTGGGAAATCCGTTCGCAGTTAAACGAAGGGCGTGAACGCCTCGAACATATAGCGAATAATTCGTATGAGCCGAACCGGGATCTGCAGGAGGTCCTGAACGGGTTGGGTACCATACTGTACCGGCAGGCTGACTATGACCAGGCCTTTGCTTACTACCAGAAGAAGCTGACCCTGGATGACCTGCTTGGAGATGTAAACCAGAAGGCATCTACCTACAGTGACCTGGGTAATGTACAAGGGAAGAAAGGAAAGCACCGGGAAGCTATCGAGTACTTCAGGAAAGCGCTGCTTATTACCGATGCCGGTGAGAAGTCGAGAGTGAATGCCGTTATTTTTAATAATCTGGCCAGGGAGAGCCTGCTGATCGGTGAAGTTGGAAAAGCCAGGCAGTATTATGAAAAAAGCAGGGAGTATTTTATGCATCTTCAGAACAAGTGGGAAAGCGGTTTTCCGCTTCACGGCCTGGGAATGGCGGCACTTTATGAAAAGAATTATGAGGTGGCCCGGGGCTATTTCGAAGAAGCTCTGAAATACCGGGAGGAAGCCAAAGACCAGAGAAATGTTGCGCAGTGCTTGCTGGGGTTGGCTTATGTGGGAATCAGCCTGTCCGAAATGGATGAGGCGCGCCGTTTTTTAAAGAAATCACTGGATATCAATTGGGGCAGCCAGGAGGAAATGGGGCTTCATGATACTTTTGCGGTTGGTGTAGTCTATATGGTCAAAGCCGGAGATTGTCCGACAGCCATCCAGATTTCAGCTTATTTGCAGAGAGAAAGTCGCAGAAAGGCCAATACGAAGCTGTTTCATGTTTTTTCTGAGAATCTGATCAGTGAATGCCACGACGAATTTGCGGACAACTACGAGCAATGGGAACAACTTGGTCAGTCGATGTCAAAAAATAGGGCATACAATCTGCTGAATAAAAAGCTGGAAGTTGGAGCGTAAGGCTTGAAGAGAGGGTATGTCATATCCCGAAAATTTGGAGAAAACATAGTTTTCCGTTCAGGAATGAGTATATTTTGGCTTCCAAACTTGTGTTATAGCTGGCTGGAAAATAAACCTAAAACTTTAATCTTTAGATGAAGAAATCAGGAGCGCCGAAGCTTACGAGGCGCCGGGCTATCCAGATGGCCGCCACAGGCGGTCTTTCCCTGTCGCTGGACCCCAAGTATGAAACGCGGAGAACCAATCGCATTGTTGAGGAAAACAGGAAACCGGGCTCCCGTGACTGGCAACTGACACGCGTGCGATATGACAAAAGTGAACAGAGAACAGCGCTGATCGAAGGCTATTGCAGCCGTCAAAGCCTAAAAGCCGGTGAGAAACTGGATATTATGGTTTCGACGGACCCGGGCGTTCCTTACGAGCTTGATATTTACAGGACCGGCTACTATGGTGGTACCGGGGCCCGGCTGATGAAAAAAATCGGTCCCTTGCAGGGAAGGCCCCAAACCGTGCCCAGCCCCGGCGAGATGAATATCCACGAATGTAAATGGGACGTATCGACCAGCTTCGTGATTCCTGACGACTGGCTGAGCGGCGTATACCTGGGAAAGCTCAAAACGCTTCCGGGAAGCGAAGACCTCCCTTACTGGGAAAGCTACATTATTTTTATTGTTACCGACGAGCGGCCGGTAGATCTGCTTTTCCAGTGTTCGGACAACACCTGGCAGGCTTACAACCGCTGGCCGAGCAATTATTCCATCTATACCCACCCCAAGGGCATCCAGGGACCGTGGGCCAAGGTCAGCTTCGACCGGCCTTACGGACGGCAGGCGCAGTATATGGACATTGTCAATGACCCGCTCTCATTCGGGTCGGGTGAGTTCATATCATTTGAGCGCCCGTTTTCCTATTTCCTGGAAGCAGAAGGATACGATGTTGCCTATTGCGCGAATTGTGACATGCTCACACCGGACCGCGGCCTCAAAGCCAAAGCATTCCTGAGCATCGGGCACGACGAATATTGGGATATACGCCAGTTTAAGAGCGCTGAAAAGCTGAAAGAAAGCGGGGTGAACCTCCTTTTCTTTTCCGGTAATTCCGTTTGCTGGGTGTCGCCGTTCACTGACAGCGAGGCCGGCCGGCCCAACCGCAGGATTATCCGGGGCGGGCCGTACGGAGCCGACAACGATTATGCAAATGACCGCCGGAGGCTGCATGGCCCCTTTCCCGAACGCGGTCCTGACGAAGGGCTTTTAATGGGCGTACGGAACATTGAACCGGTCAATGGCGGCGGCGACTGGATCATCGTTAAACCAACTCACTGGATGTTCAAGGGGACCGGTGTCAGGAAAGGCGACCGTATCCCGGGGCTGATCGGCTGGGAGTTTCACGGCGACGCCCCGGATTTGCCCGGGTTGGAAGTTGTGGCGGAAGGTACTGCCTGGCAAGGCGGAACCAACCCTGCCAAATGGCAAAGTGTCATCTACAATGGCCCGAAAAATAACTTTATTTTCAATGCTTCTACTATTTTCTGGGCGCAGGGGTTGAGCAGCCCCCCGGGTCATACGCTGCCCTGGTCGCATTTCAACCGTCCGCACGGCCCGGATGCCCGTGTGCAGCAAATCACCCGGAATTTGCTGAACAGGGCTATCACCTGACGTTAGTATACCTAAATTTCTATAATCTTTTTTGACATGATGTTTAAACCCAAAGCCTGGCACGCTGTTCTGCCGTTTACGCTGGTAATGGCGCTGTCATCCTGCGACCCCAAACCCGAACAGAAACTGGAGATCGGAAAGACGATCCAGTTGTACAATGGAAAAGATTTCGATGGCTGGTACAAATACCTGAAGAGCACCGGCAAGGGCAACGACCCCAAAAATGTGTTTTCGGTACAGAACGGAGAGGTTTTTATTACCGGGGAGGATTACGGCTGCATTACCACAGACGACGAGTACGAAAATTATCGCCTGGTAGTGGAATACAAATGGGGGACCAAAACTTACGAGCCACGGGTGGACAAAGCCCGGGACAACGGTGTGCTCATTCATTCAACCGGCAAGGATGGCGCTTTCAGCGGCTCCTGGATGTATTCAATAGAGTGCCAGATCATAGAAGGAGGGACCGGGGATTTCCTGGTAGTAGGCGATGGCAGCGAGAATTATGCATTGACCGCCAACGTAGCCAACCCGGATAAGGAGGGTGCAAAATTGTACCAGAATGGCGGGCGCCCCGCAACCATCCACAGCGGCCGTATCGATTGGTTCGCGCGGTCGGAAGCCTGGAAAGATACCGTTGATTTCAGAGGGAAATACGACCTGGAAAAACCGGTTGGGGAATGGAACACCATGGAGGTAGTCGCGTTCGGTGATAAAGTGGATATTTTCCTGAATGGCCGGCTGGTTAACCAGGCATTTAATGTCAAGCCGTCGAAAGGACGTATCCAGATTCAATCGGAGGGTGCGGAAATGTATGTACGGAAGGTGGAGCTTACGCCGATCGATGCCTACGAACCTGATTATCTGAATACCCCCGGTCTTGTTAAAGCAGCGGGCGATAACAAATTGCAGCTCGACGCCAAAACAGGGGTAGGGGTCGGTCCCAAGATCAAGTACATGCCCGAATGGGATGCCTTCGGGTGGTTTACCGAGGCCGACTACGTAAAATGGGACGCTGAAGTTGCCAAGGCAGGTAAATACGATGTGTACATGGATTGGGCAGTGCCTGACAATTCCGCTGGCAATCCCTACATTCTGGAAGCCAACGGAAAAGATGTTCTGAAAGGGAAGGTCGGCTCAACCGGTTCCTGGATCGATTTCAAAGAGGAAAAGATCGGTACCGTGACACTTGAAGCAGGAAAACAGGTGATTGCATTCAAACCGGACCCATCGCTCAAAGAAGCAGGGATGCTGGATTTGAAAAAATTGGTTTTCGTGCCGGTTCCCTAATACAGGCAACCGATGCCGCCGTCATCCCGACGACACCGTCATCCGACCGCAGCGGAGGGATCTCCCGGTCCCTGCAACCAATCCCATTCAGAAGATTTTTTCTGAGAACAGGAGATCCCTCGGCTCCACTTCGTTCCGCTCGGAATGACCGTCCGGTAGGTGCACCTACCGAACGGTCATCCCGACCGCGGCGGAGGGATCTCCCGGTCCCCGTACCCAATCCCTTTCAGAGGACTTTTTAGTACCAACAGGAGATCCTTCGACTCCGCTGCGCTCCGCTTCAGGATGACCGTCCGGGTGGTGCACCTACCGGACGGTCATCCCGACCGCAGTGGAGGGATCTCCCGGTCCCCGTACCCAATCCCTTTCAGGAGACTTTTTTCTGAGAACAGGAGATCCCTCGGCTCCACTTCGTTCCGCTCGGAATGACCGTCCGGGCGGTGCACCTACCCGGCAGAAGCCACGAATTCACGAATAAGACAACCTATTCGTGAATTCGTGGCTTTAATATTACTGCATTTATCATAGAACTTTTGTACATAAAAGGATAGTCGCTAAGTTTGTGTTTTCAGGAGTGAGCTGAAAGCTATGAGGCCCCGGGGCTCACCCCTAAAACCTCACTACTTACACCTCTAGTCGGGAATTTTCGGATTTCGGTCATGGACAAATATTTGATAGAAGCGGCGGAAGGAAACCAGGAAGCATTCTCGCATTTGTTTTACGCCTACAAGGACAAGGTCTATACAGTTGCGCTGCGGCTGACGGAGGCTTCGGTATTGGCAGAGGAGGTAGTCCAGGAGGTTTTTATTAAACTCTGGGTAAACCGCGAGGCCCTGGCTGAGGTCAGGAGCTTCGATGACTATTTGTTTATCGTGACACGCAATTACGTGTTTGCGGCAATGAAGAAAATTGCCCACCGGCAACGAACAGAAGTGAGCTGGCGGGACATTGCACCCACCTCAGAAAACCTTACCGAAAACACACTCCTTAACCAGGAATATGAAGTGGTGCTTCAGAATGCCATCGCCCAGCTCTCCCCTCAGCAACGGCAGGTTTACCTGCTCAGCCGGGACCAGAACCTGAAACGCGACGAAATCGCCCAAATGCTCAATGTTTCGCCGGAAACTGTAAAAACGCACCAGGCAAGGGCGCTCCAAAGTATCCGTTCCTATTGTGCTGCACAGTTGGGGATGAAACTGCCGCTTGGGCTACTGCTGCTGGCGGGTATCTTCTGAGCATCCGGGCTAACTTCAACTTTTTTTTTCTCCCTTGTCCCCCGCCGGTAGCTTTTAACTGTCTTTAGGAAAAAGAGGACAGAACTAAGTTTATCAGGACATCCGGAATGAATGATCAAAGGTTACGTGACCTGCTGCTGAAGTACTACGAAAAAACTGCTACCACAGCCGAAAGACAGGAGCTGATGGCGATTCTTCGGGACGGGAGCCTTGACGAAGCTGTCAGGAAAAACATGCTCGATTTATTTTTGAGCCGACATGATTTTGACGAAATTCTGGAAGCCGGAAAAGCCGACGAGCTCCTGAAGCAAGTTTTTATTTCGGAGCACCACGCGCCAAAGCCTGATGTTTCGAACCGCCGCCCTCCCCTCCGCCGGTTCAAAGTACTGAGATCCTTTTTAGATTCCCGCAAATACTGGGCGGCTGCCAGTATTGTTTTTCTTGCTTTGGCGGGCGGGTTTTGGCTCAAGTATCCGCGTACGACGAAACCGGAAGCAACCGTCGTGAAAGCGGATACGGGCAAGTTGATGCCCGGTAAGGAGAAAGCCCAGCTGACACTCTGGAACGGCACGGTAGTCGATCTGGAAAAAGGAGAGGCTTACGATGAAGCAAATTTCAAGATCAATGCCGAGAAGGGCGAATTGGTTTTCACCGGACGCGCCAGCGACGCAGGCTACAACCTGTTAAAAACACCTTTGGGAGGGCAATATAAAATTGTGCTGCCCGATGGCTCGAACGCCTGGCTGAATGCCGGTTCCAGTCTCAGGTTTCCTACGAACTTCGGCAATAGCAACCGTGAGGTCGAGGTTACAGGGGAAGTCTTTTTCGACGTTACTCACGATAAAAAGCGCCCTTTTGTGGTCAGTTTCCCGCAACATAAACCCGGTGCAATGAAAATAGTCGTGCTCGGAACGGAATTCAACGTCTCGTCCTACCAGGACGACCCCTCGATTCAGACCACGCTGGTTAAGGGCTCTGTAGCCGTTAGCAGGGGAGAAAGTAAGACCGTTCTTTCACCGGGGCAGCAGGCAGAGGTCAGGGCCTCGGAAGCCGGTGAGATCAAAGTGAAGCAGGTGGATGCCGGTGCAATCGCGGCCTGGAAAGACGGACGGTTCGAGTTCGCAGGGAACAATATCCGCGATATTATGCGCCAGATAGCCCGCTGGTATGCGGTGGACGTGGAGTACGACGGGGATTTTACTAACAAAGCTTTCCAGGGCGGAATTTCGAGAAAGGAAACTGCAGCCGAAGTGTTGAAATTCCTGGAGCTAACCGGCGAAGTCCGTTTCGAAATCAAAGACAAGAAAATTAAAGTAATTGCTATTTAACCATTTCCGACTCATCAAACGATTTTTCCTATGAAGAAATGCTAATCTCAAATCTGGAAGGCGATAAAAAAGTCAGGTGCGCTCGCAACACACCTGACGGGAGGATCGGCCTTTCTCTCGTATTGGAACACAAGTTTTTAACCTCAATCCTGCAATCAAAAATATGGATTTTCTCTACAAGGTCAAAAAAGACCTTCGTTTCACGTATACGCTTATACGATGCAAACTTTCGTGGGTTTACACTGGCCGGCACCGGCCCCTTCAAAGGTTCTTTTTTTATATGAGACTGGTTTCACTGATTTTCTCACTGGCAATTCTGCAAGCAACGGCCGGGAATCTTGAAGCCCAGCGGGTTTCGCTTCAAAAAAAGAACGCCACGCTTCTCGAAGTGCTGCAGTCGATCCGCAAGCAAACCGGCTACCTGTTTGTGTGTGACGCGGAGACTATTAAAAGTGCAAGACGGGTTAACCTGAACCTGAAGCAGGCGCAATTGAGTGAAGTGCTGGAGGCGGCATTCAGGGATCAGCCTGTTACTTATACGATTCACGATAAGACGATTATTGTCCGGAAAGTAAAGCCGCAGCGCGATTCGGAACCGTCAACCACCGGGGCCAAAACTTCTGCCAGGCAGGGTACAGACTTTGAAAGCGGCCTGAAAAACAGCGAAATGCTGGGACAGAGCCTGCTCGAGCGGACCAAGGCTTACCTCCTCCGCGACATCCAGGTCCGTGGCCGGGTAGTTGACGAAGCCGGTGACGTGCTGCCGGGCGTCAGTATCCTGATCAAGGGCACCCAGCGGGGTACAAGCACCGACGGCGCCGGGAATTTCGAGCTGGAAGTACCCGGAAAAGAATCCGTGCTTATTTTCTCATTCGTAGGTTTTTCGAGCAAGGAAGTCGTAGTGGGGAACCAAAGCGAATTGCAGATCCAGTTGGTTTCTGACAAGAAGGTGCTGGAAGAAGTCGTGGTAGTAGGTTACGGGGTCCAGAAGAAGCAGGATCTGACCGGGGCTGTGGCATCGGTAAAAGGCGAGGAAGTAGCCGGTCGCCGCTCCGTACAGGTAGCACAGGCGCTGCAGGGTGCTATGGCGGGTGTAACCGTAACCCGCGGCGGCAATGCGCCCGGTTCCGGAGCTACCATCAGGATTCGCGGCGTGACGACCATCGGAAACAGCGATCCCCTGATAATTGTGGATGGTGTTCCGGTGAACAGTCTGAATGATATTAACCCGAACGACGTTGAGGAGATCTCGGTGCTGAAAGATGCGGCTTCTGCATCTATCTACGGGAGCCGGGCCGCCGCAGGGGTAGTGCTCATTACTACCAAAAGAGCCAAGGAAGGGCACCTGAGCCTGGATTATAACGTAAGCGTGGGTATGGAAAAAGCCACCAGGCTCCCCGGCTATGTAGATGCCGTGCGGTACATGGAAATGACCAACGAGCTCCGGTGGAACGACAACGGAAATAACAGCGACCGGTTTCCCATTTATCCTGAAGAGACCGTTAAAAACTACCATAGCCTCAACCAGCAGAACCCGGATCAATACCCGATTACTGACTGGGTGGGGCTAATTCTGACCGAAAATGCACCACGCCAAAGCCATCTGCTTAATATTTCCGGCGGCTCGGGACCGTTAAAAACCAAGGCCTCTATCGGCTACGACAAGATAGGCGCCCTGTACGAAGGAAGAACCTTTGACCGGATTACTACACGGTTGAACAATGATATTAAGATCAACAATTATCTTTCTGCCCAGATAGACCTGAATTACCTCCGGTCAAATTCCAGGCAGCCCAGTATCGACCCGATCTTCTATACCCTGATCTCGGCGCCCGTTTACGCGGCGACCTGGTCGGACGGGAGACTCGGCGCCGGAAAAACAGGGAACAACATCTACGCCAGCCTCAAAGAAGGTGGCTTTAACAACGAAGTGAGGCAAAATCTGGGTGGAAGAATATTGCTGGACTTCAAACCCATCAAGGACCTGGTTCTTACCGGTGTGTTTGCCCCTAACCTGGTGATGGGAAGTAAAAAATTATTCAGGAAACGTGTTCCCTACTATACGGCAACTGATCCGGATGTACTCGAAGGGGTGGTTGAATTCAACCTTTCCACGATGCTGCAGGAGGGACGCCAGGAATTCCAGCAGTATACTACCCAATTCCTGGCCAATTATAACAAGGAAATCGGCCTTCACAGGGTTAGCGCCCTCGCCGGGTACGAAAACTTCTATGCCCGCTGGGACACCATCTCCGCTTCACGGAATTTTTATACACTGACTTCATTCCCTTACCTGAATACCGGCCCGCTGGAATTCAGAGATAACTCCGGACAGGCAAGGGAGAATGCTTACCGGTCCGTTTTTGCCAGGATTGCCTATAACTACGACGACAAATATTACCTCCAGGCCAACGTCCGGAAGGACGGCTCCTCCCGCTTTCATAGGGATCACCGCTGGGGCGTTTTCCCGTCGGTATCCGCCGGGTGGGTTATATCGCGGGAAGGTTTCCTGGGCGACACCGGGGCTTTGTCCTTTCTGAAGCTGAGGGCATCATGGGGAAACCTGGGCAATGAGCGGATTTCCAATTACTATCCTTATCAGTCAGCTATCAATTTCGAGAGCGCCTTGCTCCGGAAAGGCGGCGTTGTGTCATCCGAGCCAACCGCAGCCCAGGCAGACTATGCGATTTCAGATATTTCCTGGGAGAAAACCGAGTCTTATGACCTGGGTGTAGATGCCAACTTCTTCTCGAACCGCCTGCAGGTAACTGCCGACTATTTCGTGAAGAACACAAAAGACATGCTGTTGTCCATTGAGATTCCCAGCTTCCTGGGCTTTTCCAACCCCCAGCAAAATGCCGGGCGGATGCGGAGCAAAGGGTGGGAGTTCCAGGCAGGCTGGCAGGATCAGGTCGGTGCATTGAAGTACGGTGTTTCCTTTAACCTGTCCGATATCCGCTCGAAACTTGGGAACCTTGGCGGTACGCAGTTCCTGGGCGATAAAATCAAAAGAGAGGGAAGTGAATTCAATGAATGGTACGGCTACCGGACCGCCGGACTTTTCCAGACCGAGCAGGAAGTGGCAGACTCGCCCAAAATCAATGCCAACGTACGGCCTGGCGATGTTAAGTACCTGGACGTCAGCGGTCCGGAAGGGAAACCTGACGGTAAAATCACCCCCGATTATGACCGCGTGTTCCTGGGCGGCTCATTACCCAGGATGATGTACGGCGGGAACATCAGGCTTGGTTATAAAGGAATTTCACTGAGCCTGGCTTTCCAGGGCGTAGCCAAACAGAACAGCCGGATCAATCCGATCATGGTGACACCGCTGCACACCAACTGGGGAAGTATTCCTTCCATGATCGACGGGAATTACTGGAGCGTAAACAACACAGCCGAGCAAAACCTGGCTGCCAGATATCCGCGCCTCAGCCGGGTACAGGAGACAAGTAACCTGGCCATGTCCGATTATTGGTTGTTCAGCGGCGCTTATTTCAGGATCAAAAACTTGACAGTGGGCTACGATATCCCAACTTCTTTTACCGAAAAAATAAAAATCAAAGGGATCAATGCCTTCGTAAGCGTATCGGACTTCCTTACGCTTACCAAGTACCCGAAAGGCTGGGACCCGGAAACCGCTTCCGAAGGAACCACCATCGGTTACCCCATTACGACCCAGTATCTGGCAGGCATAGCCGTAAAGTTTTAATCAGAATAGACGATGAAGACCATCAAACTTTCTATAGCCGCATTGCTGACCTTATTTTTCTCAGCCTGCAGCAACCTCGACCTCAACCCGCTCTCGGAGGGTTCGACTGAAAACTGGTACAGCAATGACGTTGAAATCAATATGTCGATCAATGACCTGTACAAAAATGTGTTCTGGCCCACGGATCTTACCGACTGGACCGACGACTGGATCAACCGGGAAGTGCTTACGCCCATTACTTCCGGAACCATTAACGGGGAGTGGGGTACGGTTTCCGAGCGGTGGAGCAATTGCTACAAAGCGATCTCGAGAGCCAATACGATTATCCAGGCGTTGGAAACCAAAGCTGCATCCATTTCAAACGACGCGAAGCAGAAGTACATCGCAGAAGCGAGATTTGTAAGGGCTTGTCAGTATTCGCGCCTGGTCGATCTCTTCGGCGACGTAGTGTATTACACCAGTACTATTCCGCTGTCTGAAGCATACAAAACGCCGCGCACTGCTAAGGAAGAGGTTTTGAACGCGATTTTTGAAGACTTCGATTTTGCAATTGAGAATCTGCCGGTTTCGTATCCGTCTACCGTACCGGCGCGGGCGACTAAAGGCGCAGCGCTGGCTTTCAAAAGCCGGACCGCCCTCTACAACGGCAAATGGGCGCTGGCAAAAGACGCGGCACAAAAATGTATGGAACTGGGTGTCTACAAGCTTTACCCGGATTTCGGAGAGCTGTTCCTGGCCCAAACCGGCAAGGTCGACGAGATTATTTTTTCGGTTCCCCGTTCCGCTACGCTGGGGGTGAGTGTGAACATACGCTCTTATCTGCCGCGTAACGTCGGCGGCTGGGGCGGACAATTCGGACCGTCCTGGTACCTGTGGAGCTCGTTCCTTTGTACCGATGGTCTCCCGATCGATGAGTCTCCGCTCTTTGACGCCAGAAAGCCTTTCCTGAACAGAGACCCGCGTTGCGCTTACACTATTGTGCCTTTCCAGACTCCGTTTGTAGGTTTTATGTACCAGCCGCACCCGGACTCCACTACCGTTCTTAACCTGGCCACCGGAAAGTACCAGGTCAATAACGATACGCGTTCCGTTCAGCAGTTCGCGTCTTTCAATGGACTGGTGCTGAAAAAAGGCGTTGATGAAACCTGGGTGGACGATTATCTCAACGACGCCGACCAGATTATGATGCGTTACGCCGATGTTCTGCTCATGTATGCAGAAGCAAAGGTCGAGCTTGGTGAAGTGGATGAGAGCGTAGTGAATGCGATCAACCAGGTACGGGCGCGCGCTTATAAAAAGGCGGTTGCCGAAGTTGCAGGCTATCCGGCCGTAAAACTCGGAGACGCGGCGGCCCTCAGAAAAGTGATACGGATCGAAAGAAGAATGGAATTTGCCTTTGAGGGAACGCGCTATATGGACCTCATCCGCTGGAGGCTTGCCGAGAAAGCGCTTAACAAGCCTAACTTCGGGCTATTGGATGCCGCCGATTTAAGAAGCCGCGTGGTAAACAAAGGATTCTGGTTCCTGCCGGAGGCCCCACCGATTGATGAGGACGGTATCGCGGATTTTTCCGATCTTGCTAATCGCGGGTTGATCAAGCAGCTTACCAACGGGAAGTTTGATCCTGCCAAGCAATACCTTTGGCCGATACCATCTAAAGAGGTTTTGATCAACCCGAATATGCGACAGAATGAAAATTACTAACCCGAAAACCAAACACTATTTATAGACATGAAGTATTTCCTTTCGTTATTCCTGGCTTTACTTGTAGCGGCTAATTCGCTGGGACAGTCCATGCTGATCGAAGCCGAGAGTTTTCAGGAAAAAGGCGGTTGGCTGGTAGACCCCCAGTTCGTGGAGCAGATGGGCTCTCCTTATCTTCTCGCCCATGGGCTGGGCGAGCCGGTGGAAAATGCTTTCACCACGGTTCCTTTTAAAGAGGCAGGGCGTTACCATGTGTGGGTCCGGACCAAAAACTGGGTGCCGGGCAACTGGACGCCGCCGGGACGTTTTAAGCTGAAAGTGGCTACTCAGGTCCTTCAAAACGAGTTTGGAAAAGAACCTGTTTGGGGCTGGGAATACGGTGGCGAGGTTGCGGTTCAAAAGGGCAACATACGCGTGGAACTGGTAGATCTCACCGGGTTCGACGGCCGCTGCGACGCTATTTATTTCAGCAGGGACAAAACTGCACCTCCTTCGGAGTTGGCCGAGCTGGCCAAATGGCGGCTTAAAGTAAACCAGAAGCCCGCCAAGCCGGAAAAGCTGATGAAATTTGACTACGTAGTGGTAGGCGGTGGCCTTGCCGGTTGCGCCAGTGCTATCGCCGCTGCCGAACAAGGCCTTAAAGTCGCCCTGATACACGACCGGCCTGTTCTCGGCGGAAATGCAAGTAGTGAAATCCGCGTGCATACGCTGGGTATCTATGGCCATTTCGAGCGGATTCTGAGGATGCTAGACACCAAGCACTACCCGAATGGCTCCCCGGAAGCTTACGCAGAAGACAAAAAGCGGCACCGTAACATTGAAAGGTACGAGAACATACAGGTTTTCCTGAACTGGAGGGCTTACGACGCCGAGGCAGTAGCCAATAAGGTACAGTGGGTAGATGCGAGCAATACGCATTCAGGAGAAAGAATTCGTTTCCAGGCGCCTTATTTTGCAGATTGTACCGGCGACGGCTGGATCGGTTTCTGGGCCGGGGCCGAATTTATGTATGGAAGAGAGAGCGCTTCGAAATTCAAGGAAAACTGGGATGAGTTCGGCGAACTCTGGAGCCCGGAAAAAGAAGATAACGCCGTAATGGGTTCCTCTGTACTCTGGCGGTCGTATACCGACACACATGCTCACTCCTTTCCGGAGCTGCCATGGACGAAGGAAGTCGTGGGCGACTACGCCGCCAGCCAGGGAGAGTGGCAGTGGGAATACACCAATGCCGACCTGCACCAGATTCACGACGCCGAAGAAATCCGCGACCATATGTTCCGGGCGATTTACGGCTCTTTTGCCAACTACAAAAAGCAGCCCAAAACGCACGCGCAAAAGCTGGAATGGGTGTCGTACCTGGTAGGGAAAAGGGAATCGAGACGATTTGTCGGCGACCATATCTTTACCTTTAATGACGCCAAAAACAGGACGCCCTTCGCAGACTCTGTCGTAATGGAAACGCGGGAGGTAGACGTCCATTTCCAGGAAACGCTGGTAGATCCGACCAAGCCGGACTTTCTTTCGAAGGCAATGTTCTATAAAACAGGAAAATACTACATCCCTTTCAGGAGCCTGTATTCGAAAAATATCGATAACCTGTTCATGGCCGGTCGTTGTTTCAGTACCTCGCACGTAGGGTTGGGCGGTCCGCGCGTAATGAAGACAACCGGCCAGATGGGTGCGGCGGTAGGATTTGCCGCTTCGCTATGTCATAAGTATAAAATCAAACCGCGCGAATTGTACGAAAAGCATTTGAAAGAGTACATGGACCTTATCCAGGCGCAAAAGGTAGGATATAATTAATACGCAGATCGCGATGCGGGACGTTCTGTCTAAGGTCACACACCGGGGATTTTTCAATTCAGGAACGCAGTTTTTTACTGCGCTGTTCCTGGTGATTTTCTGCCATGCAGCTGTCGCTTCGGAAAACTATGCCGATACGCTGCTTGCCAGGAAGCCGCTGAAGATTAAGGGGGAATGGCCCGCTTCGCCTCTGCGTGTTTCGGATTATGTCATACGGTTCGAGGACACCGTTGGGGTAACACACCGGATCAACAGGCTGCTCGGGGAAGATGGGGTACCGCTGGGCTATGTCAGCCATATAGAAACTCCGGTTTGTAGTGATACGCTTTGTAACCTGATGGATATCAGGATGTTCTGGACACTTGCGGGGAGCTATTGGGCTTATGACACTATTACCAGGAAACCCCTGACTAAAAACGACCACCTGAAGTTTGACGCGAAGGACTATGAAAAACTTCACGAATTGCTTCAGGATGAGCAGTCTATCCTGAGAAGGCGGCACAAGGATGATTTATTTGACAAAGAAGCCAAACGGGTGTCCAAAGTGGTGGATGCCGTAACCGGCGCCACCGCCAAAGAAGTAAAAGAGGCGGCCGTGGACGGGGCTGTATATTCTTCTTTTACAATTTATCACCTGGTCCACAGCCAATTGGCAGCTGTCATCCGTGACGACGTGCGGAAACACCTGCTGAAAGATCTGGCGCCGAAACTGAGCCGGTCCGACAAAGTGGACGAACGTATTTTTTTCTTCAAGGAACTCGACGATAGCCAGGTTGCCCGGTATGTGCCCGACATGGTGGCGACCATTCTGCCGGCTATTCCCCGGGACCGCCTGTTTATCATGAAAAAAATACCGGACTCCTCCTGGTCGCAACCCGAGGTACAGGTACCGGTAGCGCAAATGGCTGACCGGCTGGACATCCATAGCCTGTCTCATTTCCTGAACCAGTTGAAAGAAACGGAACAGCTGAGCCTGGAATGCCTTCGTCCGCTGAGCCGTCTGAGCGCCGGCCTCACCCTGAACCAACTGAAGACTTATATGATTCTTCTGGACAGGGAGGACCGGTTTGCCGGCGACCCGGCGATCAGGAAAGAACTGGAAGCTACCGCGAGCCGCCCGGATTACCGTTACCGCGATATTCTGAGCACATTTCTGAACAAGAAAAAACTGACCCCTTAACAACTGCTGCAGGCAGACTTTCGCCTTATGCTTCTGATGATTCTTTTCCTGTTTCACCAGTGGGGTGTGACTGGTAATTTTCAACCGGCTGACCAGCTTGTATTTACCTACGAGACAGACCGGGGAGTAGACGCGCGGATTTACCTGGCCTATCAGGCAGACGAGTTGCCCGCTTTTTATTATTGCGCGTTGAAAACCCCGATTTGCCTGGAAAACCTGTGCAACCCGGTAGAAATCAGGCTCGAATGGGATTTGCTCGGGAATTTCCGAGATTACCGCGAAACCCCGGGTAAAGAGCTCACCAAATTTGACCACGAGCCGTTTGAACCAAAAGACTATGAGCAGCTAAAGACGATTCTCGCCGACAAGGAGTCTTTTTTGCAGGATTACCAGATGGAAGACCTGGTAGATACCACGGTGAAAGTGTACTCTGCTGAGATTGACGGCCTGACAGCCGCAACCAGCGCTACTTTCACGGACAAGCTTATTCCCGGTGCTATTTATACCTGTTATACCCTGTGGCACCTGGTTAACGGTGAAATTTCGGACCGTATCCTGGCCAATACAAAGTCCGTTATGGACCGAAAGCTGAAACGGAATATGCTCTTGTCGGGAATTGTGGCCTACGAGGATTTCATCCTGGACGGAATGCCGGAAGCGGAGAAGGAGTTTTTCCTGCCGGATCTTATGCAGCTCATACCTGGTAAAAACCGGTTCATTGCCATAAAGTCGATCAGGAAATTACCGGATGCGGCTCATCTCGGGAAGTATGCACCGGAGCTGATCGATCACTACGACAAAGTAAAGTTGCCGGTGCAGCAGGCTATCCTGCAGTACTTTTTGAAGGAAAAATGCAGCGCTGAACTATTGAAAGCCTGGATACCCCGTGCGGCGAACGTGCCCGGCAGTCTCAAGCTTAGTCTGTATCAGCTGTTCGAGAAAAATTTTTCAGTCTTGGATGAGCCGGCCATCCGGCAATTGCGCGAGGTCCTGGAGCAAAAACAGGGGAGCCCGGACGGGCACGACAAAAAAATGATTGCCTTATTAAGTAACAGATAAAACAAAAAAATGAAGGAAAACAGACGAAATTTTATGAAGGCCCTCGGGCTTTCATCCGGGACCCTTTTTATCGATCCTTTTGGGGAAACACTGGTGCCGGGCGAGAAAATCCTGGATACAGCGCCGAAGGGGCTGAATGTGTACAAAAAGAGAAGTTTGACCACCGATGTACTGGTAATCGGCGGGGGGATGTCAGGGATATGCGCGGCGTTGGCCGCAGCCCGGAACGGATCCAAGGTGGTATTCATCCAGAACCGGTCGCGGCTGGGGGGCAATGCCAGCAGTGAAATCCGGATGCACATTTCCGGTTCAAGTGTTTTGAAACAGGTTTGGCGCGAAACCGGCCTCCTCGAAGAGATCATGCTGGATGATTCCGTGCTCAATCAGCAGAATGCTTACCCGATGTTTGATTTTGTGATGTACGACAAAGTTGCCTCGGAGCCCAATATCACGCTGCTCCTGGATACTGTCCTGTATACGGCGCAGTCAAGCGGAAGAAAAATTCAGTCGGTTACGGCCTTTTGTTCGCCGACTGAAGAGATCTACGAGATTAAAGCGCGGCATTTCGCAGACTGTACCGGCGATGGCACCCTTGCCGCCCTGGTAGGAGCTTCGTATATGCGCGGCAGGGAGGCGCAGAGCCAATGGAATGAATCGGTGGGACAACCGGTTGCAGATAAGGCGGGAATGGGAAACAGCCTGCTTTTCATGGCGGACGACTTTAAGAAACCTATGCCTTTCGTGGCTCCGAAATGGGCAAGAAAGTACCAGTTCGAAGATTTTCGCCACCGCGGCATCTCATCCATAGAATATGGTTACTGGTGGCTTGAGCTGGCAGGTAAGTACGATGTGGTCAATGACGGACAGGCGCTCAGGCATGAGCTGCTTGCGGTGCTCTTCGGGGTTTGGGACTATATCAAGAACTCGGGGAACCACCCGGAGTCAGAAACCTGGGCGCTTACCTGGGTGGGGATGATCCAGGGAAAAAGAGAAAGCCGCAGGATTACCGGTGATCTCATTATGTCGCAGCGCGATGTACAGGTGCCGCAGGATTATCCTGACCGTGTGGCCTACGGGGGGTGGCCCCTCGATGATCACCCGCCTGAGGGTATGGACGATACCTCGATCAAGCCGAACCGTGGTATTTCACTGAAAGGGCCTTATTCCATTCCGCTCCGGACGCTCTACAGCAAGGATTTTGACAACCTGTGGATGGCCGGGCGAAACATCAGTGTTTCGCACGTCGCGCTGTCATCGACCCGCGTCATGGCAACCTGCGCAACCCTCGGGCAGGCAATTGGTACTGCGATGAATTATGCGATTACCCACAACCTTACCGGCCGCGGAATTGTAAATTCAAACAAGGATATTACCGCTTTGCAGCAAATTCTCTTACGACAGGATCAGTCGCTGCTCAATGTGACCAATGCCGATACAAATGACCTGGCGCGAAAGGCGGCCGTCAGCGCTTCTGCGGAAGACGGCCAGTATGCTGCGGCCACTGTAACAGACGGTGTTAACCGGGATATTGCCGACAAAAAGCCGCATCAATGGCGGGCGCCGGTGCAGGCCGGGAATGAGCCGTGGATAGCCCTGAAGTGGAGTGCGCCGGTGTCGGTAGGACAGGTTGAGTTTACTTTCGATACCGGTCTGAACCGTTTTTTGCGGATTTCCGGGCAGAAGGTCGTAATGGATGACCAGGTACGCGGTCTCCAGCCGGAAACGGTAGCTGATTTTAAAGTAGAAGCTTTGTTGGACGGTAAAGTGGTACACACTGAATTCGTCATCAATAACTACTACCGGAAGGTGGCGTTAAAGTTCAAGCCGGTGCGGGTAGATTCAATTCGGGTCACGGTCTCGCGCACGAATGGTGATAAAAATGCCCGGATATTCGAAATCCGTTGCTATGCGTAAAATGCTTGGGCGGGATTGCCCGGACGGTCATTGCGAGCGGAACGCAGCCGGAGGGTCATCCTGAGCGGAACGCAGTGGAGCCGAAGGATCTTCTATTGTTAGAAAAATTCTATTTAACGGCTTGGGTCCGGGGAGCGGGAGATTCCTCGGCTGCGCTCGGAATGACCGTCCGGACGGCGCGCCGATCCGTAGTATCGCCAATGGTAGCGCATCCGCCGGACGGTCATCCTGAGCGGAACGCAGTGGAGCCGAAGGATCTCCTATTGTTAGAAAAATCCTATTTAAAGGATTGAGTCAGGGGAGCGGGAGATTCCTCGGCTGCGCTCGGAATGACCGTCCGGACGGCGCGCCGATCCGTAGTATTGTCAATGGTAGTGCATCTGCCGGAGGGTCATCCTGAGCGGAACGCAGTGGAGCCGAAGGATCTCCTATTGTTAGAAAAATCCTATTTAAAGGATTGAGTCCGGGGAGCGGGAGATTCCTCGGCTCCGCTCGGAATGACCGTCCGGACGGCGCGCCCATCCGTAGTATCTGCCGGAGGGTCATCCTGAGCGGAACGCAGTGGAGTCGAAGGATCTCCTATTGTTAGAAAAATCCTATTTAAAGGATTGAGTCAGGGGAGCGGGAGATTCCTCGGCTCCGCTCGGAATGACCGTCCGGACGGCGCGCCGATCCGTAGTATTGTCAATGGTAACGGAACGCAGCCGGACGGTCAGGATGAGCGGAATGCAGTGGAGTCGAAGGATCTCCTTTTGCTATAAAAAGCCTTCTGAAAGGGATTGGTTACCAGGAGGGGGAGATCCCTCCGCTGCGGTGCCAATGACATCTTTTTTAACTTATTGTGTTTCAAGTAAATACATATT